>CAYMQY010000134.1:0-12130 GCA_964392655.1 uncultured Saprospiraceae bacterium | reverse complement strand
CGCCGTAGGTGATGAGTTCGTGCGGGTGTTTGGCCACCTTGGGGTCGAGGTTGTTTTGCACCATGAGCATGATGGCGGCGGCCTGCCGGCAGCGGGCCGGGTAGTCGGCTACCGGGCGGGCGTGCATGGGGTAGTCGGGTCGGAAACGGTGCATGTAGATGCGACCGTAGCGCTCCAGTTCGTCGGCAAATTCAGGCGCCAGTGTTTCATGCCATTCCACCGGGAAATAGCGCAGGGCATTGCGGATGGCCAGCACCTTGTCAGCCCGGGAAAGCACGCCCTCAATGACCCGGCGGGGCGCATGGCTTACCGAGGGGTCAAGCGGCCTGGGGGCGGGGAGTGCAGCGGGAATTCCGGTTCGGATGGCTTGCTGGAAACTGGAACGGGCGTCGGACATCGTCTTTTTTTGCCGCAAAGGTATGGTTCAAAAAGTCACCTCCATCTCCTTCGTTTCGCTGCCGCGCACCACTTTTACTTTGGTCGTGTCGCCTTTCTGGAATTTGGACAGCGCCGACATGTAGTCCCGGATCGTGACGATCTCGATATCGCCCAGCCGCACAATGCGGTCGCCGCGTTGCAGTCCGGCTTTGGCGGCGGGTTTGCCGTCGGTCACGCCGTCTATGTGCACGCCTTCGCCGTCGTAGGTGTAGTCGGGCATAATGCCGAGCGTGACTTTGAAGCGCGGGGTGTCTTCGGGTTTGGATTTTGTTTCCTGAAATTTCAGTTTCGGCTCCTTGTCGAGCGCTTCGATGAGGCGCACTGCGTAGTCCAGAATGGCTTTTTCCCCGCTGAAATTGACTTTTTCCACGTCATCGGAGGGCTTGTGGTAGTCGGCGTGCTGGCCGGTGAAAAAGAACAGTACCGGGATGTTTTTCAGGTAAAACGAGGTGTGGTCGCTGGGGCCGATGCCGGCGCTGTCCTGCTTGATGCCGAGGCCCGCCCCGGGCAGGCGGTTGATCAGGGGTACAAAATCGGGCGCGGTGCCGACGCCGCCTACGACGAGGCGTTTCTCTTCGTTCAGGCGACCGATCATGTCCATGTTGAGCATGAAACTGACGGAGGATAAGTCAATGGTCGGTTTTTCCGTATATTTTTTGGAACCGACGAGGCCCAGTTCTTCGCCGGAGAAGCAGAGGAACAGGAAGTTGTGCTGTTCGCGCACGTTGTTTTGGGCGAAGTACCGCGCCAGTTCAAGCACACCGGCGGTGCCGGAGGCGTTGTCGTCGGCGCCGTTGTGGATTTTCCCCTCGCTGTTGGCTTCCAGCGAGTTGCGGTCGTGTCCGAGGCCGAGGTGGTCGTAGTGGGCGCCGATGACGATGGTTTGGGGCGCGCCGTTATCAATGTAAGCCGCCACGTTCCGGCTTTTGACCACAGGGGCATCTGCGGCGATGTTGCCGTGCGGGTCCGACGATTTTTTAAACTCGAAGGCATGGTACCAGCCGCCGTTGTCGCCTTTGGGCTGCAAGCCGGCTTTTTTGAATGCCTTGGCCAGATATTTGGCTGCCTTGCGCTCCTGTTTGGTGCCGGTGCCGCGGCCTTGCAATTTGTCGGAGGCCAAAAACGTAACGTGTTCGCGCAGGTTGGTTTCCGAAATGGTGGTTTGTGCGGAAGCCAGGAAAGGGATCAGGAAAAAAGCGAGGGTGAAATATCGAAGCATGGTCATGTCTGAATTTTCGGCAAAAGTAGGCGTTGAAACAGGCGATCGAGCCATTTTTTGGTCAAAATCTCCGGCGCAGGTAGTGACCGGGTGACTTCGAGTGACCCGGTCACTATATGCCGTTGAAACAGATATGTTTTTTCAAATTGCCCGCACCAATTACCTTTGGACGTACAATCTGTTTTGGCATGAAAAAAAATCTACTCCGACTTTGCCTCCTCCTGCCGGCTTTTTTCAGCGGCTTGTTGTCCCCGGTACACGCGCAAACCTGTGAATTTCAACTGGAAATGCTCGATGCATTCGGCGATGGCTGGAACGGCGGCGTTCTCACGGTGGTCAACGCCGGCAACAATTTCCAGTTTTCTTTAGTAGACAATATCGGCGACGGCATGGACAGCACCGTGACCTTCGCGGTTACCGGCGGGCTGCCGCTGGTGCTCAGTTGGTCGCCGGGGCTGTTCAACGCGGAAGTGTCGTTCCGGCTGTACGACAACGACGGCGATCTGCTCTTCCAGATTTCCAACCCGGCATCGGGGCTTGTTTTCCTGATTCCGGCTGCCGGGTGTGTGGATTGCCTGAAACCCCGCGACATCGCAGCCGAAAACGTGTGGGATACCCGGGCACGCGTAGTTTGGCAACCCGCCTACGGTTCGTCGGCTCCGGTGGGCTGGTGGGTGGTGTACGGACCGGCGGGCTTCGCTCCCGGCGACGGCGATTCGCTGTACGTGGGTACGCCCAAAGCCAACATCACCGGCCTTCAGCCAAAGACCAAATACGATTTTTATGTGCAGCAGGACTGCGGCGGCGGCACGGCGGGCAAACTCGCCGGCCCCGTGACGTTTGAAACCTACCGCACCAACGACGTGGGCATCAGCGCGATACTGGACCCGCAAAACAGTTGCGACCTCGGGGTGGAGGCGGTGAATGTGATCCTGCGCAACTTCGGCGCCAACCCGCAGTCGCTCGTCCGGTTCAACTACCGCGTAAACGGCACGCCCTCGGCGGTGCAGCAACCGCAAGACGGCTTTTTCACCGGCATTCTCGGCAAAGACAGCGCAAGTGTCATCGCCTTTGAAACCACATTCGATTTTTCCGCCCCCGGCGAATACCTCATCGAAGCCTGGACGGAACTTGTGGGCGACGAGCACACCGCCAACGACACGGTTTCCGTGCGCATCGTGAACCGCCTCGTGGCGCCGTACAGCCAGAACTTCGAAACCTGGAGCGGCGGCTGGTACGTGGACACTGCCGGCAGCACCGACCCCTCCTGGCAGTTCGGCACACCCGCCGGCAGCACCATTCCTGCCGCTGCAAGCGGAAAAAATGCCTGGGTGACCAACCTGATAGGGTTTTACAACCCCAACGAAGTATCGTACCTGAGTTCCCCCTGTTTCGATTTTTCCGACCTGACGGAAGACCCGGTGATCGAGTTTTCGCTCATCTACGATACCGAATCCGAATACGACGGCGCCTGGCTGGAAATGTCTGCCGACGATGGCGCCACCTGGGACCGGGTAGGTCTGCTCAACGAAAACCTGAACTGGTACAACGAAGACAACACCTTCAGCAGCCTCGGCCATGTGTGGGGCGGCCTTAGCGGCGGCTGGGTCACGGCGCGGCATTTGCTCGACGGCGCGGCAGGGCAGGCCAATGTGCGCCTGCGGTTTGCCTTCGAGTCCGACCCGTTTGTGCAGCAGGAAGGCGCAGGTGTGGACGACATCCGCATTTATGTACCTGTGGAAAACGACCTTGCCGCCCTCGTGGTGCGCACCACTGCCGACGGCGACGACTGCGGCCTGGCCGCCGACAAGGTCACAGTTGAAATTGCCAATTTCGGTAACCAGCCGGCCACCCTGTTCGGCGTGGCATATTCCCTGAACGCTACGGCGCCCGTGGTGGAGAGCCTTGGCGCTGCCGTCACGCTGGCGCCAAACGAGAGTTACCTGTACACATTCAACCAGAGCTTCGACAGCCGCGACGGCAAATTTGACCTGCGTTGCTGGACGATCCTCGCCGGCGAACAAAAACCGGCCAACGACACTTCGGCGGTGTTCGTCGTGAACCACCTGCCCGACCCGCTGCCGCTCCGCGAGGATTTTGAAAACGGCTTGCCGGCCGGCTGGATCACCAGCGGCATGGTCACCGACGGACACAACAACTCGTCGTTTGTTGTGGCCTCAAACCTGTACAATTTCGACCCGAACTCCAACACGACTCTGCCGCGCGTGGGCTTTGTCGGCCCGAATGATTCCCTGAGTTTCGACTACCGCATCACCGATTTTGACGACGACGGAACCGTACCCACCGTGCTCACCAACGGCACGCGTTTCGACGTCCGGGTGTCCACCGACTGCGGCGGTACGTTCGAAACGGTTTACACCATAGACGAGAGCAACCATACGCCGGGCTTGGGTATGCAAACCGTGCGAATTCCCTTGGGCAGTTTTGCCGGAAAGGCGGTACTGATCAGCATAGACGGCACCTGGGGCGCCGGTGATTTTTACTTCGACCTAGACAACATCAACCTGCCGCCCCTGAGCGGAAGCCCGACCCGTGACGAAATCGAAGGCCTGATGCAACTCAGCCTGCAACCCAACCCGAGCAACGGCAGGGTGCTGCTTACGGCTGCATTTGAGTATGCCGTGGACGCACAGGTGCAGGTGCTGGACCTCGCCGGCAGGCTGGTTCGGCAAAGCAATACGGTACGCAGCGACCTGATTTCCGAATCCTTCGACTTGTACGATTTGCCCGAGGGCCTGTACCTCGTCCGGCTGGCTGCCGGCGGGCAGGTGGCTACGCGAAAATTGGTGCTGGTGCGGGGGAATTAAACACGCTATCGGGGCAGGGCTGCACCCTGCCCTGTAAGATGGCGCCCTTTCAGGGCTATGTACCTGCAAGCCAAAAACAAATGGCTACCAACGGGCGTTTATCGCCCAAAAATTGAACGCGTATGCAAAAAATCATTCTCGTTTTTCTGTTTGCCGCTTTCGGCACAGGTTTGACTGCACAGTCGCCCGTAGGTGTCTGGAAAACCATTGACGACGATACCGGCGAGGCAAAAAGTCACGTGCAGGTGTACGAAGACAACGGACACCTGTACGGCAAGGTGGTTCGCCTGCTCAAGTCGTCGCCCGACCGGAAATGCGACAAATGCCCCGGCGAGCGCAAAAACCAGCCGGTGATGAACATGGTCATTCTGGAAAAGATGAAACAAAAAGGCGGGGAGTGGCAGTCGGGTCGTATCCTCGATCCCGAAAAAGGCAAGTGGTACACCTGCAGTTTCTGGCTCAAGGAAGGCGACCCGAACGTACTGGTTGTGCGCGGGTACTGGGGGCCGTTCTACCGCACGCAGTACTGGTACCGGACCTGAGATTCAGAAATGATTTGAAAAAAATGCCGGGGCAAGGGTTGCAAGAAAGCAAGTGCCGATCTACCTTTGCCGCCGCTTTTGAAAGAAGCACCTGGTTTTTGGCCCATGGTGTAACGGTAGCACAG
The DNA here is from genome assembly GCA_964392655.1 of uncultured Saprospiraceae bacterium. Classification (GTDB taxonomy): domain Bacteria; phylum Bacteroidota; class Bacteroidia; order Chitinophagales; family Saprospiraceae; genus M3007. The sequence continues at coordinate 6,978 of CAYMQY010000134.1, read as the reverse complement.
CAGATTTTGGTTCTGTTTGTCAGGGTTCGAATCCTTGTGGGCCAACAAAAAAGCCCTGTTCCGCATGGTCGGAGCAGGGCTTTTTCAATTCAGGATAATCCGGCTCTGTCGGAAATAGGCCGGTTTGGGTTTGTAGCCGGCTTGTGCATCCGACTGCTCCGATACCGGAATCACAACAGGCGGTGCGACGGGAGTCTCCGCCGCCGCTGCGATCCGTCCCTGCAAACGATCCAGTTCCGCTTCCAGATACGCCATGGATGTCTGGAGTGATGCCAACGGCCGGTTTACGATCAGCCGGATCACCCCTTCCGGGTCAATGATGTACAGCAGGCGGTGGTTGGGCGGCACAATCCGGCGCCCAGGCGACAAGCCGTAGAGCGCGGAAATCCGGTTGTCTACGTCTTCGATCACCGGGGCTTTGAGAAAAATGCCGATGTAGCGCCGCACCACATCCGACCAGCCGCTTTGCCGGGCCGACTCGTTGGTGAGCACCAGCAACCGGGTGTTGCGCTCGTGCAGCCAGCGCTCTTTCATCGCCAGGAAATTGGAGTACATGCGCCAGGCCGAGGTAAAATTAACCGGGTGGGCAAAAAACACACACCACGAGCCTTTGCTGAACTCGGGAAACCGCACCACCCCCTTTTGGGTTTGTACCTCAAAAGCCGGGGCCACTTCGCCGACCTGGGGAAGTTGTATTTGTTCCGTCAATTTTGTGATCATCTTTGCTGCGTCTTCAATTTGCGAGGTCAAAAATAGCCGGTTTTTTCATATTCGGAGGAAGTCAGTTTTTTGAATTGTTCCGAATTGCCGGAACGGTCGGTTTATGGCAGCTGCGCCGCTGTTTTTACGTGTATTTTTGTGGCGCATGTCAAACGAACTTTTGAACCAAACCGCCGAACTCGTACGCGAGCCGTTCGAACTGGAAAATGCGGCGCCGCCCGCCAGCGAAGAAGAATTGCTGGCTATTCTGGCCGACCGTATCGCCGACCTGCTGGAACACCAGCCGGAATACCTGATGAGCCTCTTGTACCGGCTGGATGTGCTGGAGAAAAAAATCCACCCGGTCATGCAGCCCGGAGCACCCGAGCCGGCCAATTGGGGCCTCGCCCGGCTTGTGCTCGAACGCCAGAAGCAACGCCTCGAAACCAAGCGCAGCATCAAACCCGAGCCGCTGGAAGGAATGGAGGGGTGGGAGTGGTAGCAGCTTTTGTCCACACACTAAAAATTTTTTTCAAATGAAAATAATGTACACCGGTTTCAGTCATGCCATTGGAAGTCGAATCAGACTTGAGCAAATCGTAATGTTGCTGTTGTTACTGCTCATGTCGAGCAGTCAGGCCCGGATTTGGGCGCAGCCCAATACACTTTACGGATATGGCTCGGAAGGTGGCGCCAATGGCTTCGGCACCATATTCAAGGTACAGGGCGGGAGCATCACCAAGGTGTTTGATTTTCCAAAAGTCGAAGGCGCCAACCCGTGGCGCTCGACCCTGATGCAGGCGGCTAACGGCAAACTGTACGGTGTGACCGGCAGCGGCGGCGCAAACAATTTTGGAGTGTTATTCGAGTACGATCCAGTAGGGAAGGCCTATTCGGTGCTCTACAGTTTCGACTACCCGACCGGCGCAGAACCTTATGGCCGACTTGTGGAATCGTCGGGAAAACTGTACGGCATGACATCTTTCGGCGGCCCGGGCAACCGGGGCGTGCTATACGAATACGATTTGGGCGCCCAGGCGTACACGGTCAAGATCGCTTTTTCGAACAACGGCGATGCCGCCGACCCGCGCAGCAGCCTGACGGAATTTGGCGGCGTTTTTTATGGAACGACGTATTCCGGCGGTTCGGAGAGTTCGGGCGTGCTGTTCAGTTTCGATCCGGGCAGCAACGCCTTCTTCGCCTGGCACAACTTCGGCGCTTCGGGAGGAGGCGCCAAACCGGTCGGCAGCCTTACGGTCATGGGGGGCAAACTTTACGGCACCACCGAGCAAGGCGGCGCTAACAGTCAAGGCGTGCTCTATGAGTTCGACCCGGGTACGTTTACGTACCAGGAATTGTACGCCTTCGACGGCACCACAGGCGGAGCGCCCCGGGCCGCTTTGCTGCCCGATGCTGGCGTGCTGTACGGTACCGCGAGTCAGGGCGGCAGCAACGGCGCCGGGGTACTGTTCTCCTACGATTCCGGCACGAATACCTACACGCCCCTGCATAACTTCAGTTATTCCGACGGCGCCAACCCGGAGGGCGATCTGGCACTTTCTTCCGGTAAACTCTACGGGACAACCGCCCAGGGGGGGAATTCCTTTCAGGGTGTTTTGTTTGAATACGACCTTGGTTCCAATGCCTTCCAGGTGCTTTTGCAGATGAATCAGGTCAGTGCCGGCAATTCGCAGGGCGGTTTCCTCATTTCGGGCGGCTTGTTGTACGGCCTGACGGCCGGCCCCGGCATGATTTATTCATACCAGATTTCCACGACAACTTTCACCCCGCTGGTGAATTTTCAGGGCGCAGACCAGGGCCGCTCGCCGCGTGGTCGTTTCCTCGAATTTGCCGGCAAATTGTACGGCACTACGGAGTACGGCGGCCGGTACGGCCATGGCGTACTGTTCGAACTCGACCCGACAAACGACGCCTACGTGGTGCTGCACCATTTTAGCGGCGCCGACGGCTCCAGACCTTCTTGCGGACTGACGGAGCTAAACGGCAAGTTATACGGCCTGACGGAAAACGGCAACCCGAACTTGCCGGGGGTCTTGTTCGAATACGATCCGGCTACTAATGTGTTTCAGGTGCAACATTTTTTTAACTACATAACCGACGGCGGCTACACCGTTGGCAATCTGATTTCCCGGTATAACAAATTGCTCGGGGTTACTCACGGCGGCGGCCCGAACAGTGGAGGCACTCTTTTTGAATTCGACCCGGGAGTGGATACGTTCTATGTGTATCACGCCTTTAATGGAACCGACGGCCAGTACCACCGGGAGGGTCTAACCCTCGTAGGCGACCAACTCTACGGCATGGCCTCTTTCGGCGGGAACTTCAACAAAGGCGTGTTGTACGAATACGACCTGTTTTTCAATACCTTCCAGGCTAAACACGCCTTCGACCTGCCCGGCGGCGCGTACCCCGACGGTGCCCTGACGTATTTCAACGGCAAATTGTATGGGTTGACACCAGTGTCCACCGGCACGAATACCTACGGCACGCTCTTCGAATTTGACCCGACAACCGGCGTGTATACCGTGCGCCACTGGTTCGACGGCACAGGCGGTTCATTTCCGAACGGCAGCCTGATTCTCTCCGGCGGCAAACTATACGGCGCTACGCTTTTCGGCGGCGCCGCCGACGCGGGCGTGGTGTTCGAGTTCGACCCGGCCACCAGCACCTACACGGTGTTGGACGAACTGGACGGCACGAACGGCTCGCGCCCGCAATACGCGCAACTGACGGCGCTGAACGCCGAGAACACCGACGACGACGGCGATGGTTTTTCCGAAAATTCGGGCGACTGCGAAGACCGAAATGCCGCCGTTTACCCCGGCGCCACGGAAATCTGCAACAACACGGACGACGACTGCAACGGTTTGGTAGATGATGGCGGCACTTGCGTGGTGTACTGCTCCAACAGCGGATTCCCCGTTTACAACTTGTCCATGTTGCCCAATCCGGCCAACGGCACCGATTTCGGCCCGGTATCGGTGGGCGGCTCGACCGACCAGACCTACGCGTTCGGCAACCTCAGCATGGGCGTCCCGGTACACCTGACCGGCTCGCCCCTGGTGACGATCGCCGGGCAGCATGCCGCCGACTTCACGGTCACCGTACTACCAGCGACGCCCGTTCCGCCGAACAGCACTTCGCCATTCACCGTTCAGTTTCATCCGAGTGCGCCGGGATACCGCTGGGCGCTGGTGACCATTACGCACGACAATTTGCCGCAGAACCCGTTTGTGTTTATGGTGAGCGGGATAGGGTTGTAAAATTTTGAGTTTTGAGTTTGATTTGTTCATGTAATAACTGTTCGAATGCCAACACGCCCGTACCTCCTTTTTGCCCTGTTCTGCCTCGCCTCCTGCATGCCTTATGCCGAAGAAAAACAGCCGCCCCGCTTCCCTAAAGGAACCTGGGTTGACCTGAGCCATGCCTTTGACGAAACCACGATTTACTGGCCAACCGCCGACGGTTTCCGCCTCGACACGGTGTTCGAAGGCACTACCGACAGCGGGTTTTACTACTCGGCCTACAACTACTGCGCCGCCGAACACGGTGGCACCCACCTCGACGCGCCGGTGCATTTTGCCGAAGGCAAGCAGGAGTTGCACGAAATTCCGCTGGAACATCTGATCGGCGATGCCGTGGTGGTGGATGTGTCGGAAAAAGCGCTGAAGAACCCGGATTTTCAGGTGTCGGTGGCGGATTTTGAAGCCTGGGAAAAACAGTACGGACGCCTGCCGGAAGGCGCCATCGTCCTGCTGCGCACGGGCTACGGGCAGTACTGGCCCGACCGGATTCGCTACATGGGCACTGCCGAGCGCGGCCCGGCGGCAGTAGCCAAACTGCACTTCCCCGGCTTGCACCCCGACGCTGCCCGCTGGTTGACCACCGAACGCCGCATCCACGCCATCGGGCTGGACACGCCGAGCATTGACTACGGACAATCCACCCTCTTCGAGAGCCATCAGATTCTGTTTCAACAAAATATCCCGGCGTTTGAAAATCTGGCGAACCTCGACAAACTCCCACCCACCGGGCTTTGGGTGGCGGCACTGCCTATGAAAATCAAACACGGCAGCGGCGGGCCGTTGCGGATTGTGGCGCTGGTGCCGGAGATGAAATAATTGGCTGCCTATCTTTGCCCCATGACTGCACTCGACATTGCACAGCAATACTACCGTTGTTTCAACGACAAAAACTGGCCGGGTATGCTTGCCTTGCTCTCCGACGACATCCGGCACGAGGTCAATCAGGGGGAAACCCGGATCGGCCTCGAGCGCTATCGCTCCTTCCTGGCCCACATGGACGAATGTTACGACGAACGCCTCGAAGACATGGTGTTTCTAACCGAACCGTCGGGGCGCCGGGTGGCCTGCGAGTTTACCGTCAGGGGCGTGTACAAAAAAACCGACGGCGACCTGCTGCCGGCCCGCGGGCAACAGTATGTGCTGCCTGCCGGCGCTTTTCTGGAGGTAGCCGACGGCAAGATCACGCGCGTAACCACCTACTACAACCTCCCGCTCTGGATCAAATTAGTGTCGGCAGAATGAACCTGCATTTCCGGCAATACACCGGCGCCGGCATCCGGGCCGTATTCGACCCGCTGGCGCAACTCCGGATCGCAGTCTTCCGCGATTTTCCGTACCTGTACGAAGGCACGCCCGACTACGAGCGCACCTATCTGGACACATATGCCCGATCCGAACGCGCGCTCTTGTTCGCCGTATTCGACGGCGAACGCATGGTGGGCGCTACCACGGCTATCCCGCTTGCCGATGAAACGGAGGAGGTGCAGACGCCATTCTTTGAAGCCGGATTTGCGGTGCCCGAGATTTTTTATTTTGGGGAAAGCGTCCTGCTGCCCGAATACCGCGGGCTGGGGCTGGGGCACCGTTTTTTCGATGTCCGGGAAGCGCACGCCGCCGCCTTCGGTACGTACCGGCTCACCTGTTTCTGCGCCGTGGACCGGCCCGCCTACCATCCGCTGCAACCGCCCGGCTACCGCCCGCTCAATGCGTTCTGGGAAAAACGCGGCTACCGGAAAGAACCCGCCCTGCACACGACGTTTTCCTGGCCCGATTTGGGCGAAACCGTATCCACACCCAAAACCATGATCTATTGGACCCGACCTTTGCCATGAGCGTCACGATTGCTTCCGCGCAGTACCCCGTCACCTTTCACCACAGTTTCGATGCCTGGGTGCGGCATACCGAGACCTGGGTGCGGCAGGCGCTGGCACACCGTCCGCAACTGCTCCTGTTTCCTGAATACGGTTCCATGGAATTGGTGAGCCTGCTGCCGCCCGAAGAACGGGCCGATATTCAACGGCAGGTTTACGGCATGGAACGCCTGCGCGACGACTTCTGTGCGGTATTTGCCGGGCTTGCCCGGCGGCACGGCGTGATTATCGCAGCGCCCGGTTTCCCGGTTTGTGTCGGCGACACGGTGTTCAACCGCTGTTTTGTGTTTGGGCCTTCGGGGCGCATGGGGTACCAGGACAAATTTTTTATGACCCGTTTTGAACAGGAGGAATGGAACGTGCGGCGCGCGCCGGCACGCCTGTGTGTGTTTGAGGCGGACTGGGGGTGTTTCGGCATTCAGATTTGCTATGACATCGAATTCCCGATCGGAGCGGCGCTGCTGTGCGGGGCCGGGGCGCAGGTGTTGCTGGCGCCGAGTTGTACCGAAACCATTCGCGGTTCCACCCGGGTGCATGTGGGTGCGCGGGCGCGGGCGCTGGAGCAGCAGTGCTACACCGTGGTGAGTCCGCTCGTCGGCGATGCCCCTTGGTCGGCTGCGGTGGACCTGAACTACGGCTACGCGGCATTCTATTCCACCCCCGACCGGGACTTGCCCGACGAGGGCATTTTTGCGCAAATGCCGGCGCAACAACCGGGCTGGCTGGCGCACACGCCCGACCTGGCGCTGATCGAACGCGTGCGGCGCGACGGGCAGATTCTGAATTTCCGGGATCAGGCGGCGATCGGATACACGGTAGCGGAGGAGGAGTTTGCTGTGGTGCGGGAGCCGGTGTGAGTGCGCTGCGTTTGTCAATCCGTCCACGATTCGGCGCCAAAAATTAATATACAAACGTGTAGAAATATTCCTTCCTGCCCCATTACATTTGTGGGCATTTTGCTTTTAACTGATTGATTTTTTAATCCTTGTAGTTATGATCTCGTGAAAGGATGTCCTGCCGTGCTGCAATACGCACACCGGGGGCTGCCGGATCAAGCAGTCAATTTCCTTTCCAAACGTATG
>CAYMQY010000133.1:0-12164 GCA_964392655.1 uncultured Saprospiraceae bacterium | reverse complement strand
CGTCGGGTGCAGCGGCTATCGAAGACATCGTTCGGATACTGGTTAAAATATATCGTGTGGCGGTCGCGTCGGGGGCATTTTTATAGCAAAAGCCCCGCGGTCGGCGGGGCCTTTTTCAAAAAAGCCGCCAAAGATATAAAAACAAACAGCAATTGCCGCGCAAATTTTTTGGGGAAAATTTGTTAAGAATTTTCAATCGTTCCGGCGATAATTTGGCGAGAGCGGTTTTTGCTCTCAAAAGCCCAAATAATTGCCTGCGCAAATTCGGGCCGTTGGCTTGCAACGGCGAGATATGGTGAATGGGAAGGATAAGATTTGGATTTGCTTACACCCCAATCTCCATCCACACCGGGCAATGGTCGGAATGCACCACGTCGGTCAGGTGTCGCACATCGGCTACTGCTCCGGCCAGGTTATCGGTCACCGACTGGTAATCAATGCGCCAGCCCTTGTTTTTGCTGCGCGAACCGGCCCGGAACGACCACCAACTGTACTCCACCAACTCCGGGTGAACTTGCCGGAAGGCGTCGGTGAATCCGCCGGCAAACCACCGGCTCATCCATTCCCGTTCTTCGGGCAGGAAGCCGCTGGATTTTTTGTTGCCCTTCGGGTCGTGAATGTCCCGCTCGGTGTGGGCAATGTTGTAGTCGCCCACCACAATGAGCCGGGGCCGCTCTTTTTTCAGTTCGGCCATCCAGCGGAAAAAGTCGTCGAGGAAAACCATCTTGAACGCCTGCCGCTCCTCGCCCGTGGTGCCGGAAGGGAAGTAGCAGTTCAGCACCGACCAGTCGCCGAAATCAGTGCGCAGGATGCGGCCCTCGCGGTCGTATTTTTCGATGCCGCAACCCACCACCACATCGTCCGGCTCGTGTTTGCACAACGTGCCTACGCCACTGTACCCTTTTTTTTCGGCGGAATGCCAGTAGTGCCGGTAGCCGAGCGCCTCGATTTCCAGCAGGGGAATATCCTCGGGCGTGGCCTTGGTTTCCTGCAGGCACACGATGTCGAAATGCTCCCGGCCAAGCCAGTCGAGAAAACCCTTGGAAATAGCAGAACGCAGGCCGTTGACGTTGTACGAAACGATGCTGGTCATAAAAGAAGGAGTTTTGCTGTTTTCTGGTTGGTGGTTTTTACGGTTTGTGGTGGGTGGGTTGTATGGTTGTTGCAATCTCAGCCCCGGTTTACAACCGTGGGCCGGCCCGGGATGCCCACGGATGAATCCGTGGGCTGAGATGATTCGCCTGTGAATAAATCCGTGGGCTGATACGGGTTTTTCATTGGAACGTAACCTTTTCGATGGTGTCGCCCGGCTGGAGTTTATGTACCACGTCCATGCCCTGCGCTACTTTTCCGAAAATGGTATAGCGCCCGTCGAGGTGCGGGGTGGGGGAGTGGGTGATGAAAAACTGGGTGCCTTCGGTATCGGCGCCGGCGGAAGCCATGCCGAGGTAGCCTTCGTCGTCGTACCAGGCCATGCCGATTTCGGTGCGGATGGAGTAGTCGAGCGACCCGTATCCGTCGCCGCGCGGGCAGCCGCCCTGCACTACAAAATTGGGCACCACGCGGTGGAACACCTTTTTGTCAAAAAAGCCTTTTTTGGCCAGGTCGAGAAAGTTCACGACTGAGCCGGGCGCCCAGGCCGGGTACAGTTGCAGGCTGATGTTGCCTTTGGCAGTTTGCAGCACCACGCGGGTGGCCGAGTTGATGCTGGTGAGCAGTTTCCAGTCAATCGGATGGTTGTACGGCGGTTTTGTCGCCGCCGGTTCGGGATTGCCTTCGAGACAGGCTACGGCTTTTTCGAGGGCGATGTACGCCTCGTAGTCGCGCGGCACCTGGAGTCGGTTTAGCGCGGCACGCAATCCATTGATCTGGGCCGAATCGGCAAAGGTATGGTACTGGAGCACGGGCGCGCAAAGGCCGTCGGCGGCAGCAGCCACCATGCCGGGGTCGCCGGTGGCGATGGCTTCGAGTAGGTAGTCATACAGGTCGCGACGCACGTTGCGGGCGTTTTCGCCAAAGGCACGGTAAAACTCCGGATTTTTGCAAATCGTGGCAATAGCCTCCGCTGCGGCACTTTTCACGATGGGGTTTGGGTCGTTGAAACCCTTGTCGTGTATCCACTTGAACTGCCAGCCGAATTCCGTCAGGGCATTCAGGCAGGCTGCGCGCTCCCAGGGGTTGGTGGATTTCAGGAAAAAATCGCGCAGGCGGTAGTTGATGTACTCTTTTTTTTCCGGCTGACCGAAGCCCGGAATCCATTTGTACGACGCCCGGTACAGCGCCACACGGGTGGGCCAGGGCAGGTCGGGGTTGTCGCGGGCGATGCGCCAGTAGTAGTCGCCGTCCTGCTGTTGGCCGTTGGCCACAAAAAATTCGGCAGCCGTGCGCGACACATGCGGGTTGTTGTCTTGCACAAACGGCGACACCAGCGCCCGCACGGTATCGTACTCGAATTTGGCCATTGCCTGAATCAGGTTGCACTTTACGCGCCAGTCCTGCTCGGTTTTGATGACTTTGGAAAGAATGGCGAAAGCGGGTTTGGTGCCCGATTTTCCCAGTGCTTTGGCCAGCGCCATGCGGATATCGGGGTCAGAAGAGCGCACATAAGCCGCAGCCAGTTCAACGGCCTGAGCACTATCGGGCACCACCTCGGCGGTGCGGGCGAGGTAGTGCGCCGCCATGAGTCGCGCCGTGCCTGGGATACGTTCGTTGGCCACATAACTCACCATACGCGCGGTGCCGGCCCGGTCGGTGATTTTGCGCAGGGCGTATCGGTAGATGGCGCGGCACTGGCCTTCGAGCAGCAGGGTGTCGGTGGGAAAATAGGTGCTGACCGAAGCGATGTGCGCCAGGTTGACCGGCCCGCCGCACTTGCCGATGGCTTCCAACACCACGGCATTGAAGCGCTGGTGCTGCGAGAGCGAGTCGTCTTGCCGGAAGGCGTTCAGCAGGGGTAATTCGGCGCGCGCCGAGCCGATCTGGCCCAGCGAAAACGCCGCTGCGATGCGGATTTCCTCAAGCGTATCGCGCAGCAGGGTGACGAGCGGCTCCACAGCGGCGGAGTCGCGCACCGAGGCAAACGACAGGGCCGCCAGATAACGCATGGTAGCAGTGGGGTGACTGAGGTAAGCCACGAGGCTGTCGGTCTTGCCTTCGTCGCGCAGGTTGTACAGGTGCTGTACCTGCTTGTTGTTCAGGTCAATATTGATGATCTGGGATTCCGGACGCTGACCGTCGGGCGGCACACAGGCGAATAGTCCGGTAAGGATGAGCAGGGTCAGGAGTAAAAAGCGGTAGCGGCGCATGTCGGCAGTTTTGCGGCAAAAGTAAGAAGGAAAGTGGCAGATGAAGTGGGGGACGATGAGAAACGCAGTACATGCAGTGCGTACGGGATGAACTGTCTGAAGATTTTGAAAAAACGCAGAACCGGCGCTGTTACTCCACCAGCACAAAGCCTGCCCACTGGTACGGGTTGATAAAACGCTCCCGCATTTCCTGCTGAGTAGTGCGGAAGGCCTCGGGTATGTCTTTTTTTCCTTCGAGCCAGTGTTTGTAAAAAACGGACATAAAGACCGAGGTTTCCTGATCGGGTACCTGCCACAACGACATGATCAGGTACTTTGCTCCGGCGATCTTGAACGCCCGTTGCAGGCCGTACACGCCCTCGTTGCCCTGAATGTCGCCCAGCCCCGTTTCGCAGGCGGAGAGCACTACCAGTTCGGTGTTGGAGAGGTTCATCTGGCTGATTTCGTAGGCGGTGAGGATACCGTCTTCCATGCCGGGGCGCAGGGATTTGCCGGTGGCCCAAGCGTAGTTTGCACCGGCGAGCAGGAGGCCGGAGCGGATCATGGGGTGGTCGGAGCGTTTGAAAACGGGTTCGGCCTCACCCCCCAACCCCCTCTCCAAAGGCGAGGGGGAGTTTTTGGGATCGGGGAAGAAAAAGCCGTGCGTGGCGAGGTGCAGCACGCGGGGCGAGGGCTTGTCGCCGGCGCCGATGGATTTGAATGCCTCCTCGGTGGCCGCAAAACTGCGTCGGGTTTCGATTTGAAAACCGGCGGAATTGAGTGTTTTTTCCACACTTTTCACTTCCCGGTCGGTGAAAGGCAGAGTCCTCCAGGTGCCGACGCGCAGGGTGGAATCGGTGTAGGAAAAACTGAGTTCGCCACGGGAAGTAATCGAAATGGAATCCAGTCCGGCGTTAGCCTGAGACATGGCCGTGGTATCTGCGTCGTAGGTGATACCGCCGAACAGTACTGCGGTGTTGGCGATTTTCCTTGCCGGGCTGCCAACTGATGGTACGACGAGTTGGCGGGTGCTGCCGAGTTCGACGAGGTGGTAGCGGTCGCCCAGCATGGAGTCCATGCTGATCGGAATAGCGGCGAGGTTGAGCCGGTGGAGCAGGCCGGAGGGGGAGAAGTAAATTGTCTGCACGCCCTGAAGGTGTGGTTCCAGCGGTTTCCAGAGCAGATCGTACAGCGTTTTTTGTGGCTTGCCTAGTGGTTTGGCGCCGCGTTCGGCGAGGGCGTAGATGCCGTTGACGTAGTCGGCTTTGCGTTCGCCTTGGGTTTGGAGGATGGAGTCGAGGGATTTTTCTTCGAAGAGAGGGATGAAGGTGGGTTGTTCTGCTCCGGGAAGAAGCAGCAAGGCGGCGTACAGGGTGCTGTCGGTGTTTTTGGGAAAGTTGACCTGAAAATGGACCAGCTCGAGGGCCATTTCATCTCTTTTTAAAACCCGCTGCACCTCCTGCCATTTGACCTGTCGAATTGCATCGGCGTAGCCGGTGACGGTGCGGGCGAGTTCTTTTTCGGTGCTATTGGCCTTTTCTTCCAACTCGGCCACACCTTTTCGCTCAGCTACAGGTTTGGCGTATTCGGCTGCGAGGCGGCGGCGGTAGGATTTGAGGCGGAGATTGATTTCTTCCGATGCAGGGGCAGCCGTCGAGCGGGTGTTAAGTCCTTCGGCAGCGGTAAGCAGAAAGCCCTTAAAAAAAAGGGCATGATCATAGGCCATGGCGGGCAGGACTCCAGGCAGACCTGATGGACGTGCGAGGAGGTAAGATGCCAAATCATCTCCGGTAGATTGAAAAGTAGCGGTATAGTTGGTAAGTTCGAGTTCGGAAAGAAAGGATGCAGCCTTTGACAACCGCGCCTGTTCGAGGGCAGAAAGTTCTGTCAGCAAAAGATCTGATGCGGGAAACCGGTTTTTATTTTCATATAAAAAGGCCAGGTTATTCAGGGCTTTTGCGTATTCGGGATGCTCATTTCCGAGGGATTTTTTCCAGATGGCTTTCGCTTCGAGGTAGATCGGTTCTGCCTTTTCAAAATTGCCCAGATCACGGTACAAACTCGCGAGGTCATTCAGGCTCGATGCATACTTGGGGTGTTCCTTGCCGAGTATTTTTTCATAAATGGCTTTGGATTCGAGGTAAACCGCTTCGGCTTTTTCGTAGTTACCCGTTTTTTTGCACAAAAGCGCCAGATAGTTCAGTATCCCGGCATACTCGGGATGCTCCTTGCCAAGGCTTTTTTCATATATGGCTTTGGATTCTATGATAAGCGGTTCGGCTTTTTCGTAGTTTCCCATAGCCATGTATAAAACAACCAGATTGTACAGGCTTGACACATAGTCGGGATGCTCTTTGCCAAGGCTTTTTTCCCGAAGGACTTTCGCTTCGAGGTAAATCGCTTCGGCTTTTTTATAATTGCCTGTGTGGTAGTACAAAATTCCTAGGTTGGCCAGGCATACTGCATAATCCGAGTGCTCTTTCCCGAGTGCTTTTTCCCAGATGGCTTTGGCCTCAATCTGAAGTGGTTCGGCTTTTTCGTACCAGCCCATTGCCGAATATAAACTTGCCAGGTTGTTTAGGCTTGATGCATATTTGGGATGTTCCTTGCCAAGTTCTTTTTCCCGGATTGTGATGGCCTCGAGGTAGAGCGGTTCGGCTTTTTCATACCTGGCCAACGCCACATAAAATGCAGCCAAATTATTCAGGCTTATTGCATAGTGGGGATGGGCCTTGCCCGGATTTTTTTCTCGGATGGTTTTGGCTTCGAGGTATAGCGGTTCGGCTTTTTCGAAAAAGTCAAAGGCATGATACAAACTGGCCAGATCGCTCAGGCTTGCTGCATAGTCGGGGTGCTCTTTGCCGAGGGCATTTCTCCGGATGGTTAGGGCTTCGAGGTAAAGTGGTTCGGCTTTTTCAAACTTACCCAGTCTGTTATACAGGTTTGCCAGGCTGTTCAGGCTTGCTGCATAGTCCGGATGTGTATTGCCCAGTACCTTCTCGCTGACAGTCTTGCTTTCGAGTAGGAGCGGTTCGGCTTTTTCGTAGTTGCCCATTCCCCAATATAGTGAAGCAAGTTTGTTCAGGATATCAATATAGTCGGGGTGCTCTTTGCCGAGGGATCTTTCGCGGATGGCTATAAGTTCAAGGCAAAGTGGCTCGGCTTTTTCATAGTTGTCCAATTGGATGTAAATAACCAACAGGTTATATAGGTTCCTCGCATATTCGGGGTGTTCTTTTCCCTGGGTTTTTTCGCAAAGATTTAAGGCTTCCCGACAGACAGGTTCGGCTTTTTTATAATTACCCATGGATGCGTACACAAGCGCCAGGTTGGCCAGATTTGCTGCGTAGTCGGGATGTTCCCTGCCGAGGGTTTTTTCACGGATGTTTTTTATCTCGAGGCATAATGGCTCGGCTTTTTCAAAATTGCCCATGTGCAGGTACAAAACAACCAGGCTGTTCAGGCATGTCGTGTAGTCAGCGTGCTCTTTTCCAAATACTTTTCCCAAGACATCAGTCGCCTCCAAATAAACCGGTTCCGCTTTGGCAAAGTCGCCGGTCAAATAGTATAACAAGCCCAAATTACTCAAAGAACGTGCATAATCCACGTGTTCCTTACCCAATAATCTTGCCCTCAGATCAATGGTTTTCAAGTATAGTTCTTCGGCTTCCTTATGTTGCCCAAGATTAAAAAGAACACCCGCCAACCGATGCAGCGAAGCAGCGTGTCTGGCATTGTTCTCGCCCCATTTTTGTTTTGATAAATCCGCAGCCTGCCGGGCTATGGGAAGGGCCTCCTGGTTTTTTCCTGCACGCCAAAGTCCGGTTGCAGTAGTAAGCAAACTATCCACCTCCCGCACTATCGCCAGTGAGTCGGCATTCTGACAAAAAACCGGAACAGCAAAAGAGACAAAAGCGAAAAACAGCAGAGTTCTCATGGCACGACAATTTAATAGGTGAGCAAATGTCGAAGCGCGTCGTGGGGTAGGGGATTAGCAGGATCGAAGGTAGGAGAAATCTTTACGTATTGGTCAGCATCGCAATCAATTCCTCCACAGCCAAACTTCGCTGCTCGCCGGTCTGCTGGTCTTTCACCGTAATCACGCCCGTTTGCATTTCCGTTTCGCCCACAATGGCCACGAACGGGATACTGCATTTGGCGGCGTACTCGAATTGTTTTTTCAACTTGCCCGGCTCGGGGTACAGTTCGGCGGAAATGCCGGCGGCCCGCAGGCGGCTCATGCACGCAAAGGCGTACTGGTGGGTAGCGTCGTCGAAGGCCATGAACAGCACGCGCACGGTTTCGGCGAGGGTGTCGGGGAAGCGATCGAGCGATTCCAGCACATCGTAAATGCGGTCGGCGCCGAAAGAAATGCCCAGACCCGACAGGCCCGGCATGCCGAATACGCCCGTGAGGTCGGCATAACGCCCGCCGCCGCCGATGCTGCCCATCTGCACGCCGTTGGCTGCCACTTCGAGGATGCAGCCGGTGTAGTAGGTGAGGCCGCGGGCCAGGGTAATGTCGAACTTGATGGTGTTCTTCAACGGTGTTTTTTCCAAAAATTGAAACACGCGGTCGAGTTCGTCCAGTCCCAGTAGACCGGTTTCGCTATTGGCGAATACGGGGCGCAACGACTCCCACGACGGCGCCTCCAGCGTTTTTTCAAGCGTAGCAATCGCCTCTTCCGAAAACCCGCGTCCGGCCAGTTCCTTGCGCACACCCTCGATGCCGATCTTGTCGAGTTTGTCAATGGCCACGGTCATGTCCATGAACCGGTCGGCGACGCCGGCGGCTTCGGCGATGCCGTACAGCACCTTGCGGTTGTTGATCTTGATGGTCACGGGGATTCCGAGTCTGGCGAATGCCTCGTCGTAAATCTGGATCAACTCGGCCTCGTAGTGCAGGCTGTCGGAGCCGATCACGTCGGCGTCGCACTGGTAAAATTCGCGGTAGCGGCCTTTCTGCGGACGGTCGGCGCGCCACACCGGCTGAATCTGGTAGCGTTTGAACGGAAAGGTGAGCGCGTGGCGGTTCATCACCACGAAACGGGCGAAGGGCACGGTGAGGTCGTAGCGCAAGCCGCGTTTGGCAATCTGCGGCACCAGGCGGGTTGAGTTCCGGGCAGCCAACAGTTCGGCGTCTGCGTCCTTCAGGTAGTCGCCGTTGTTCAGGATTTTGAACAGCAACTGGTCGCCCTCGTCGCCGTACTTGCCGGTGAGGGTGCTCAGGTTTTCCATGGCCGGCGTTTCCAAAGGCTGAAACCCGAACTTGACAAACACCGAACGGATGGTATCAAATATATAGGTGCGGCGCCGGGACTGTTCCGGGCCGAAATCGCGGGTGCCTTCGGGAAGGGATGGTTTTTGCATACGGATGGAGGTTGAGCGGGTTAAGCGGGTTGAGCGGGTTGAGCGGGTTGGTTTGAGTCAATGTGCAAAGTTTTTTTTAACCCGCTCAACCCGTTAAACCCGCTCAACCCGCTCAAACTCTTTATTATCCTTGATTTGTGCCGAACAACAGCCCTTTCTGGGCCAGGGTTCCGACGATGATGAGTAGTGCGATGGTGGTGTAGATGGCCGACTTCTTGTGTTTGTCGGTGTCGTTGGCGGCTTTTTTGGAAAAGGTGCGGCCCAACTGAATCAGCACCACAGCAATGAGCATGGCAGTGATGTGTTCCACAGCCCAGTAGCGGGCGTTGGGGTCTTTCATGGCCATGCCGAAATTCTCGAATGCGGATTTCGTCAACTGGCTGGTGAACGCGTACATCACCAGGCCGAGTACGAGTTGCAGGTGGGTGAGGCCGAGCAAGGCTGCCGAGGCGGTATTGTCGAGTTTTTCGTAGGGTTTGCGACTCAGCCAGCCGGTATAGGCACGGATGAGGACGAAAATAAGGGCTGCCAGAAGCAGGTAGCGGTTGTAGGAGTGGAGCGTTTGCAAAAACGGGTGCATGACAGACGTATTAGTTATAGTTGCCGGGGAGGATACCCCTCGGGCAAAGGTAAAAAGTTTGCCTGCAATCGTCCGTCATTCCCTGTTGCGGGAGTCCATCCAGATCGTAACGGGGCCGTCGTTGACGAGCGCTACTTTCATATCGGCGCCGAATTCGCCGGTGAAAACGGGTCGGCCCGATTCCTGTCCGAGCATTTCCACAAATGATTCGTACAGCGGAATGGCGGTTTCGGGCCGGGCTGCCCGGATAAACGAAGGGCGGTTGCCTTTTTTCGTACTGGCATGCAGGGTAAACTGGCTGACGACCAGGATTTCGCCGCCGATGTCCTGCACCGACAGGTTCATCAGTCCTGCCTCGTCGGAGAAAATGCGCAGGGCGGCAATTTTTTTGCAGAGCCAGGCGGCATCTTCGGGGCCGTCGTCATGCTCGATACCGAGCAGGATGAGCAGACCCGGGCCGATGGCGGATTTTACGGCGCCGTGGATCGTTACGGAAGCGGAGGAAACGCGTTGGAGTACAATGCGCATGGCATGAAACAGTTGGGTGGTCGGGCCGAGTAGAAACGGGTTTGCGTTTGGCTCGAAAAAGCGTTTACCTTTGCGGCTTCTGCGCTGGTTTCGGCCTCGTCGCTGCAAAGATATGCCGATAGACATAGTTTGTATGGTCGCCTTCCTGTACGGCTTTTGGAAAGGGTACAATCAGGGCATCATCAGTACGATCTTCAACGTGCTGGCCTACATATTCGGCATCGTATTCGCCTTCAAAATGACGCCTACGGCGACCAATATCCTCGAGACAGTTTTCAATACCGACAACCCCATGATGTTCGTGGCGGCGTTCGTAGTCAATGTCGTGTTCATGATGTTTGTCATCCGGCAGGCGGCCAAAGGCTTCGAGGGTGTGCTGGGTTCCCTGCACCTTGGCATAATCAATCAGGCTATTGGCGGCGCCCTCATGGGACTTTTCGGGGTGCTGATTTTCAGCGTACTGGTTTGGTTTGGCGACAAAGCCGGCATGATCGGCGAGCAAACGCGGGCCGAATCGCGCACGTTTGAGACTCTGCTCGAGCTGCCCGGCAAAGCCAAGGTCATCGCCGACCGGATCAAACCCTTTGTGGTGGATGCCTGGGAAACCTCCATGAAATGGATGAACCGGATTGAAGACTACGGCGAACAAAAAACAGGCGCAGGCGCCGCCGGCGGCGAGCAACCCCGAATTTATGAAATCCCGGATAAAGGTGAGCCGCTGCCCGGTATTGAAGACATGCCCACCGACAGCCGCTCGGGCAAACGCCCGATTTACGAAGACACCGGCTCCGGAATCGAAGACGAATAACCTGCAACCAGTCCGTGGGACACATTTTCCCGTGACCATACTCCTGCTCGACAACTACGATTCCTTCACGTACAACCTGTACGATTACCTGCGTCAGGCGGGCGCCGACTGTATAGTGGTGCGCAACGATTCGCCGGAATTGTTGGCTTTTTCGCCGGAAGACTTCGATGCCGTTGCGCTTTCGCCCGGCCCCAAACGACCGGAAGATGCCGGCTTGATGCCCGATCTGATCCGCGCGTGGCACGATCGTTTACCCATGCTGGGTATTTGCCTCGGCCACCAGGCGCTGGGGGCGTTTTTCGGCGCCCGGGTGGTACTCGCCAATGTGCCGATGCACGGGAAAATTTCCAATGTGCAACACTGGGGACATCCGCTTTTTGCGGGCATACCGGCACAACTTTCGGTCATGCGTTACCACTCGCTGGTGGTGGAGGGGCTGGCGGGGACACCGCTGATAAAAATCGCCGAAACCGGCGACGGTACGGTTATGGCAATGGCACACAAACGGTTGCCCTTGCTGGGGGTACAGTTTCACCCGGAGTCCATCCTGACGGAATACGGCCACCAACTACTCGAAAACTGGGTGCGTCTTGTTCGGTTGTTTGGGTTGGAACAGCGCGATAAACGGGCTTTTGCTGCAAAAGGCGCCGCCGTCCTGCCTTGACTCCCTTCAGTCCAATTCTTTTTTTCGAACCAGCATGAGCCCGTCGCGAAGCGGCAGTAGCAGGTTTTCCACCCGCGGGTCTTCCTGAATCATGGCGTTGAACGCCCGCAAGGCTTGTGCAGTGGCGTCGGAGTTTTCGCCGAGAACCTTGCCGTCCCAGAGCACGTTGTCGGCCAGCAAAAAACCGCCCGGTCTGATTTTGGGGAAAACAAGTGCGTAGTGCCGGGCATAGTCCATCTTGCCGGCATCCAGGAAAACCAGATCGAAGGGGCCGTCCAGTGTGGGAAGTATGTCGGCGGCATCGCCGATGTGCAGCACGATCCGGTCGTCCAGTCCGCTTTGCCGGAGGTATTTCCGAATGATCGGCTCCAGTTCGTCGTCGGATTCGATCGTGTGTAACCGTCCGCCTTCAGGCAGTCCTCCGGCCATGCACAGGGCACTGTACCCGGTAAATGTCCCGATTTCCAGCACTTGCTGCGGTCGTATCATCCGGCAAATCATTTTCAGGAGCATTCCCTGCAGCGGCCCTGAAATCATCTGCGGGTTGAGGGTGCGCAGGTGGGTTTCGCGTTCGAGGGCTTCCAGTATTTCCCCTGCCGGAGTGCTGTGTTGCAGGCAGTACCGGGACAGGTCGTCGTCGTGTGGTATCATGCTAGAACGTATTCGGAGGTTTATTGGGAGTTACTGCATGCAAAAGACGGACAATCTTTCCTGTTCGGACTTTTTTTTAAAAAAACTTTTCCGCATTTGGATAAAGGCCTTACCTTTGCACACGCTTTTGGAAAGGGGGTGTTTTTCTGCTTCAAAAGTGCGTTGTTTGAACGTGTTTTCTTCATATAATTGCCCGTGGAGAAGGAGTTATCGGCCAGTGTAGCTCAGTTGGTAGAGCAGCTGATTTGTAATCAGCTGGTCGGGGGTTCGAGTCCCTCCA
>CAYMQY010000132.1:4270-12267 GCA_964392655.1 uncultured Saprospiraceae bacterium | reverse complement strand
CGGGTCTCGGCGGTTAAAAACACGCTACGGCGCCTCCGCAGTGAAGGCGAAGCGCGATATTTCCAAGCCGTGTCGTTTTCGCCTATCTTCGCTGCGTTTCCCGCTCAAGCACTAATTTCGCAGGGAAAAAAACGCTTCCGGGTCAACCACAACATGACACACCGCGCCGCCTTCCGCCTCCTGTTTTTCCTGCTGGTCGTCAAACTCCAGTTACACTTCTGGCTCAACGGCCAGTGGTCGTTTCACCGCGACGAACTGCTGTACCTGGCTTTGGGCCGGCACCTCGACTGGGGCTACGCTTCCGTACCCGCCGGAATCGGGTTCTGGGCCTGGTTCGGCGATACGGTGCTCGGCGGATCGGTCTGGGCGATACGGCTGATCCCGACGCTGTTCGGTACGGCTACAGTGTTGCTCACCGGACTGATGGCCAAAGAAATGTTGTGGGACAAAAGCAGCAGTCGGGCGGTTTCGCCGGGCAATTTCGCCATGCTGCTCGTCGGACTGACGGGGCTGACCTGCGGCGCCTTCCTGCGTCCCTGCATGATGTTTCAACCGGTGGTGTTCGATATTTTTTACTGGACGCTGCTTTGCTGGCTGTTTCTGAAATACCTGAACACTGAAAAACCCGCGTGGCTGCTGTGGTTTGGCGCAGTAGCCGGACTGGGGTTGCTGAACAAATATTCGGTACTCATTTTTCTATTCGGCATACTGGCTGGACTGCTGATCGGCGGCCCAAGGCGTATTTTTTCTCAAAAACAACTCTACGTCGCCGCCGGCCTGGCCCTGCTGGTGTTTGCCCCGAACCTCGTATGGCAGGCGCAGCACCAGTTCCCGGTGTTCCGGCATATCGGCGAACTGGCCGCCACGCAGTTTGCCCATGTGACCCTCGGTGATTTCTTTGGCGACCAGTTGCGGTTTTTCCTGCCCGCACTCCCGGTATGGCTGTGCGGGTTGTATTTTTTGCTATTCGCAAAAACGGCTGCCCCGTGGCGCGTTTTCGGCTGGATGTACCTCGCCGTGCTGGCGGTATTGCTGGCCTTCAGCGCCAAAAGTTACTACTCCCTGGGCGCGTATCCGGTGCTCGTGGCGGCGGGCGCGGCATTTCTGGAACGCGCCACTGCGCAGGGCCGCCGCTGGCTGCGGATCGCCTTTCCGGCACTCATGTTGCTGTTGGGCATGCTGGTAATGCCGGCCATTCTGCCGCTGTTCCCTCCTGAAAAAGAAGCGCAATTTCTGCAAGGCATGACGGCCCGACTGCCCGGTCTGAAAGGCGTATTGCGCTGGGAAGACGGCAACTACTACGCCCTGCCGCAGGATTTTGCCGACATGATCGGCTGGCAGGAACTGGCCGACGCCACCGGCCGGGCCTGGCAACGCGAACCCGACAAATCTACTGCTGCCATTTACGCCGAACACTACGGCCAGGCCGGCGCCATCGAGCACTTGGGCAAACCTTACGGCGTACCACAGGTGATCAGTTTCAGCGACAACTACCGCTACTGGCTTCCCGATTCGTTGCCGTCCAACTTCCAGACGCTGTTTTACGTGAACGACGAGTTGGGCGACGACATGCCCGGCTTTTTTGAAAAAATCGAAAAGATATGGGAACTGGACATGCCGCTTTCGCGCCAGCACGGCGACCAGATATACCGCTGCGAAAACCCCACGCCGGCCTTTTTCGAGCGTATGGGCACGACGATCCGGCGGGCGAAAAACGAGCAGGAAATTGACTGAGTTGAAATGTAAAATTCAAAACTCAAAATGTAAAAATCAAAGCTGCCCCACTTCCAGCCGGTACCCGACGCCATGCACGGCCTCGATCCGAACCGAGGGGTCGTCGCGCAGCATCTTGCGCAGGCGCGACACGAACACGTCGAGGCTGCGGCCAACGAGCACACCCTCGTCGGCCCAAACGTGCTGGAGGATGTAGGCACGTTCGAGCACCTGATTGGGGCGGCCGGCAAACAGGTGCAGCAATTTGGCTTCCCGGTAGGTGAGTTCGTGGCGCACGCCGTTGCACCACAGCATGAGGTTGGGCATGTCGAGGCGCGAGTTTCCGAACGGCATACCCGGGATTTCAGCGGGGGCGGCAGGCACAGGTTCCGCACGGCGTTTTTTTACAAAAAGCAATGACCCGGCAAATGCCAGACTGCCCAGAAACAGCGCCCAGAGCAACCCTGATTTAGGCGAAGTATCGGCAAATGTCACCTGAAGGTTGAAACAGTCGCCATCCATCTCGCGCCCGCCGCAGGGCACGGTGCTGTCGCGGGCGTAGTCCAGGGCATTGTAGCCGAGTTGCAGCTCGTTATCGAAACAGCGCAACACCGCTACGTCGTAAGATCGGCGGATGCCATGCCGCTCGAACGATTCCTGCAATAGCGCCGGCAACCGGTCGTAATCGAACGGCTGTTTCAACCGAATAAGCCAGGTGCCGGGTTCAGTCTGCTGTACTGGCGGTATGCGCGAGGTACTGTCGCCCGCGGCCGCCAGCAAGTGATGGGCCGTGCGGCGCAGGGCGAGATTGATTTTTTCCGAGGGCGGCTTTTGCGGGCTTTGCAGGAATTGCATGAGGGCCAGTGCCAGCAGGAGCAGGGCGCCGGTCAGGGCAATTTTTCGGTAGGTGAAGCGCGACATTGCTGCAAATGTACCTACATCACCTGAATCTCATTGTGCGGCAACGCGTATTCGGTATCGGTAGTAATCAGTACGATGTGGTCGCCTTTTTTGCAGCGTGCCAGCACCTTGGCAATGTCCACCTGTTTGTAGGTTTCGTTGGAAAACATCGTCAGGGTTCCGGTACTTTTGTCGCGCAGGGCTATTTTGAATTTGATTTTGTCCACCGGCACACTTTTTTCGGGCGAGAGGTTGGCGGTGCAAACAGTCAGTTCACCTGTGGCGGTGTCGGACAAAGTACATTTGCCCTTGGGCGAATACTCGTCTACCACGAGTTTGTTGTTCAAAAAAGCAGCGGCGCAGTTGGAAAATGCTTCCTGCGAAAAACCGCCGACGGAAACTGCGCAGCAAAGCAACGCGGAAAGGAAATGTCTGTACTTTTTCATGTGTGTGCAGTTGAAGAAAAATGATGGGGCAAAGGTACCGGCTGCCGTATTCGGCGCCTGCAAAGTGCTGTAAAACGATGTAAACGACTTGTAAAACTATGAATCTGAACGCTTACCTCCAGCAGTTTTCCCAAAACACCGTGGCATTCGTGTCGCTGCTGTCGGGCGCCTCCGACGAGGAGTACCTGTGGCGCCCTGCCCACGGCAAATGGTGCCTGCTCGAAATCGTATGCCACCTGTGCGACGAGGAGCGCGACGACTTCCGCGCGCGCGTCCGGCACGTCCTCGAAACCCCCGACCAACCCATGCCGCCCATTGACCCGCCTGGCTGGGTGACTGAACGGAAATACCTGGCGCAAAACTTCGAGGAAATGCTGAACCGGTTTGTCCGTGAGCGCAAAAAATCGGCGCTGTGGCTGCAGGAACTTCCGCCGCTCACCGACCCGGTCTGGGAGCATGCGTACCAGCACCCCAAACTCGGCGCTATGGGTGCCAAAATGCTGCTCGCCAACTGGCTGGCCCACGACCACCTGCACCTGCGCCAGATCGTGCGGCTGAAGTACGAACGGCTGAAGGCGCTGGGCGGCGAGCCGCTGGCCTATGCGGGGGAATGGTGATGCGTGCGCGTGCACAGCAATAATGGCAACGCGGAGGACGCGGATTTTTACTGCCGAGCGTGATCTGTGCATAAAGCAGCCCTGCGCGTCAACCCCACCCCCGCCCCTCCCCCAAAGGGGAGGGGAGACGAGACAAACACCGTAGATCACACTATTTCAAGTTGTTAAAGGGTGATCTACGTCTCCCATCCCCTTCGGGGGAGGGGGCGGGGGTGGTGTTCCCGCACTCGGGTGGACTATCTACGTCAGTTTTTGCAGATGACTTTCACGTCCGTACGGCGGTTTGTCCGGTAGTGATCGTGGTCTTCGTTTTCCTTGCAATAGGCATTGCATTTTTCAAGCGGATACTGTTCGCCAAAACCTTGTACACTCAAACGTCCGGCTGCAATGCCTTGCTCTGTGAGATACTTCTTTGCAGAATTGGCCCGTCTGATTGAGAGTTTTTTGTTGTAATCTTCCGTGCCCCGGGCATCGGTATGCCCCTGAATTTCGGCTTTCAGGGCGGGATTGTCCCGAAGAAATTGAGCGACTACGTTCAGTTCCCGTTTGCTTTCCGGCTTTAAGATGGTGTCGTTGTAGTCGTAGTAGACGTGGTAAATTTCCTCGCACCCAAGCGCAACCATACAGATTTCCAGTTTGATAAACAACGTGGCGTTCCGATCGTATCCGCGCGTGGAAACCTGCTCGATCCGGGACAGGTGCAAATTCTTGCCGGCGTAAATCTCGTAGTCGCTCCTTTCGCTCAGGTGGAAAATGTACGCGCCCTTTTCATCGGTATAGGTACGTTTCTCCGAAGCGGCGCCGGGGTTTTTAAGCACGACAGATACCCTCGGCATGGATATGTCGGTGTTGCATTTCACGACCTGACCCAGCAGGATAAAATTCGGATCGTCGTACAGGATTTCCTTTTCCACCTGACGACGGGTGCTGCTGAATTCTGCGCGCCGAATCGAGTTGGCCTTGAGTTTTTTGTCGTACAGTGTGCCCTCGATGAAGTAGTTGTCGAACGGCATTTCCAGAAAATACACATCGCCGTTGGCGTCGGTTACGCCCTGCCGGAGTACCTCCCCGGCTGCGTTTTTGAGCACCACCTGTGTGCCCGGCAGCAGTTGGCCGGTTTGCTTGTCGCGTGCCGTCACCCGTATGTTGCCTGTTTGAGGAATCGGGGTCGGTGTGATGCCACCGCGACTCTCCGGAATCCGAACGGTAATCCCGGCAGTAACGCCCCAGGAGGTGTAATCGCAGGCGCAGGGGTTCAAGGCAGCGTTAAAAAACGGGTTGTTGATGGAATTTATACCGCCTGATTGATCAACCGGGTGATAGCCGGCGTATATGCCCATCATCGGATCGGGGGTTTCGGGGGCCTCAAACTGGCGCAGGTAATATGCACCGAAATTGATGCCGACCTGCTCGCTGAAAAAATACTTGAACTCCACTTGCACTTTGCCTGCCGGCACAATTTTCTCGTTGTCGGGGTCAAAACCGCCGTGAAAATTCAACACCCCCGGATCGGAAACAAGCGGCTCGCCGGCCAGCAGCGTGTACCCGCCGGAGATGGAGGACACCCCGCCCCGGATTTTCAGTTCGGTTGAAAAATTATCGGTCGGTTGTAGTTTCAGGTTGAATCCGCTCCCGAGGAAAAAGCGGTCAATCCGGTTTTCTTCGAGGTAAAAATCTACAAACGGTTCCGTCTCGAACAGGTACAGGTCGTTTGTCGGGTAGGTGCTTCGGGAAGCATTGGCCATGTAGTCAAAATCGGCCCCGAGGCCGAACCAGTCCCAGTAGTAGTCGGCGGAAACACTCGCCGATAGTCCGGGCTTGTAGTGGATGTAGGGGGAAAACCCGAGGTACGACGGGACGTCCCAACCGCCGCGAAGTGACAGGTGAAATCCCGAACGGTAGTCCGTGGTTTGGGCTTCAAGGGAAGTCGGGATTATGGCCCGGCAGATCATCATTACGAATACAAAAAGGCGAATCATGGTGTGTGGTTTGGATTTGTAGCCCGTGCTTCAGTTCGGGCAATTCGTGAACAATACGCGCTCTCCGGGGTGGCTGATTTGTGTACACGCCATTCGTAGCAGCAGACCGGAAAGAGGTTCCGCATTTTTTGAAAATTTTTTTTCGGAAAGCAGCACAGGGATGAAGTGCCGGCGGGAAGGGATTTGGAAACAGAGTTTTGAAAATTTTTTTTCAGACAGCCTCGGAGTACCTTGGCCCGTGAACAGCAAGCGGAACCTTTCTCCACCAACACGCTACCAATACCGGAACAATGACGGATGAAGCACTCATCGCAAGCATTCTTGCAGGCGGCCCACAGCGGGAAAAAGCCCTGCAGTACGTGTACAAAGCGGATATTTTCCGAAATCCCGTTCGGGCATACGTGCTGGCCAACGGCGGCACACTCGCCGACTTCAAGGATGTATTTCAAAACACCCTGCTGGCGCTGGATCGAAACAAACGTCTCGGCAGTTTCGAGCGGCGCAGCAAACTGAGCACGTATTTCAACCAGATTGCCCGCTGGCGCTGGCAGGAGATGTTCCGTCAACGCAGGCCGACAGAACCCTACGAACCATCCGATTTTGACGCACCGGTGCAGCCGCCAATTCAGGAGGTGCTGGACAATAGCGAAATGCGCCGCCTCCTGGACACGGCGCTCGACCTGATCGGCTCACCCTGCCGGGAAATGCTGCGCCTTTACGCCTTCAGTTATGCCATGGAGGAAATCGGTGAGGGCTACGGCCTTAGCGCCACGCAGGCCAAACGCAAGGTGCACGGCTGCCGGGAAAATGCCGAGCGCGAAATTCTCCGAAATGCCGACCTGAAGCAGCGGTACCTCGAACTGTTCAACCGATTTTTGTAAATATGACCGACGCGGAATTGCATCAAAAAACAGCCGGCCTGCTTGCCGGAAACCTGTCCGACGCGGATGCCGAACAGTTTCGTGCCGCCCTGCGCGACTCGGAGCCGCTCCGCGAGCAGGCTCGTCGGGTGGCACTGGGTTTGTTGCTGGCCGAACGCTCGGAGCAGGCCGACTTGCTGCGCCGGATGGATGTTTGGGAAAACGAAATTGCCTCCGAAATCCAGCCGGATACCGATGCCGCCCGCCTCGAACTGCTGCTGAACGAACGGCAGGACGAACTCGAACTCCTGCGAAATATGGATGCCTGGGAAAATGAACTCGACGAACCCACCGTCCCAATCGCGCCGTTCCCTGTGTGGCGATGGATAGGTACCATCGTGCTCGCGGCCCTGCTGGTTGCGGTACTGCTGACCTGGATTTGCAGCCCCCGACCCGAGCCGACGGCTCCGAAAAATCCTGCTACGCCATCACTATCCCCCACCGGGCAGCCCCGGCCTTCGCAACCGCAGCCTTCGCAAAAGGATCAGCCTGTGCCGCAACCATCCGGTGAAAAAAACACGCCGGCGACCCCGACCAGGCATCAATACATCGCACTGGCAAAGGAATATTACCGGCAATCGGCTGTCACCACGGGCAATATCCGCTCCATGCCGGCAGCATCGTCCGGTACCCGGCAGCCCAGGCGTAACCCGCCCGACGGCGGCTTCCACACGGGACTTGAAGACGCAACCGTTTCGGACGGTTCGGGTACGGTTCCGTTCGACGCCCTCCGCCGCGAGGCTCTGGCCGAGTATGAAAATCGCCGTTGGCCGCAGGCCGCCCGGCTGCTCGACGTCCTGCTCCTGCAACTGTCCGAATCCGAAAAACCTCCTTATTTGCTGTTGCTCGGCGGTGCGTTTTTTGAACAGGGCGACTTCCAGCGTGCTGCCTCGGTTTTCAGTCAAAAAACGCTAAGCAACCACCCCGAGTACGGCGCCGATGCCCAGCGCTATGAACTGCTCAGCCGCCTGGCCGAGCTCCCTGCCGGAGAAGTCGCCTTCCGTCAACTCATCCGCACGATCCGCCAGGACCCGGACAACCCCAACCGCGATCTGGCGGACAAACTAAAAAACACCATACCGGATCAATAGCCCTGAAAGGGTGTAATCCATCAAGACAGGGTGAAGCCCTGTCATTGTCCACGCTACATCCCTACCGCACTGTCTGCATGTCGCCCGCAGCAATGAACCCGCCCCAAAAAAACGGATGCTGCCGGCTCGGTGCGGCGGCGGACAAATACGCCAGTTTGGCCTGCTGTAAGGCCTCGTCCTTGGTCGCGCCCCGGAACAGGGCTGAGTAAAACCCGTCCATCAGTCGGGTGGTGGAGGCATCGTTTGCCACCCAGAGGCTGTGCACGATACTTTTGGCACCGGCTGCGGCAAATGCCCGCCCAAGGCTGATGGCGCCTTCGCCGCGCTGAAT
>CAYMQY010000132.1:0-4170 GCA_964392655.1 uncultured Saprospiraceae bacterium | reverse complement strand
CCGAGCAGGGCGTCGCCTCCGAAGATGCGGCGCACGGTTTCGGCTTCGTCGCCCGAACGTGGCAAGGGGGCGAATTCCCGGCGGTTATGCTCGCTTTCTGAAGCCCAAACGGTGGAGTCTTTCGAAGCAAACGGGGCCATGACCAGGAGGTTGCGTACTGGTTCCTGCGCGTGTTGCCGGGTTTGCATATCGTGCAGTGTGGTGGCCGAGTAGCCGTAACTGATCGCATGCCGGCGGCACAGGTAGGGTAGTGCTCCGAAGTTTTTGGCGCTGCCCATCGTGTCGGTCAGCAGCACCTCGAACGGGATTGCAGCCAGTGCGGCGTCGGGCACAAACACCACGCGCCGGCCGAGCCAGGAGTGTAGCGGGCGTACGAGTTTTTGGTAAAGTTTGCGGGCAAATTCGAGGTATTGCCCGGTAGTGCGCCGGTACAGGTCGGGCGTGCGTTCCGGTTCCGGGAGGGCATGGTATCCGTAAATTCCTTCGCGCAGTTGTTCGGCCCAGGTATCGAGGGGAAAGTCTTTTTTCAGTTCCACGAATCGCGTGCCGGTGGTGTTCACGACGAATGCAAAAACGCTGCTGTCGCCGCTGAAATAGGCAACCAGGGTTTGATCCCGGGGTAAATCGGCGGCGGTTTCCGAAAGTGTTCGGGTGCGTTGGCCGCCGTATCGGAGCCGGTAGTAGCCGGGGTATCGGGTTTCCACCATATCGCGCAAATCGTTCAGGCGCGTACGCGCGGCGAGGGCTTCGGCAGCAAAACGCAGGTCAAGCGAGTCGGAAGCCCCGGGCTTGGCGGCGCGCTCCAGTTGGCGTTTTTCTAACCAAAGCAAGCGCTGTTTGGCCAGCAAAAGCGCCTGCGCCACGGAATCAGGTAGATCCGAAAAACGGGTGGCGCGGCTTTCCAGCAGGGTATTGTGCAACACAATAGCCTTCGTTTGCTCCGAATAATCCCAGGCATTGGCAGCGGCGGCGGGGTCGCCGGTACGCTGAAATGCGTGAAATTCGGCCCGGATGCCGTTTTCTGCAATCTGGTACACCCACTTGATCAATGCCGCCAGATCGGCATATTCCGCTTGCTGGAACGTGTAGTGTTGCGCCAGAGCCATGCCCTGGCGGAAGTACTGCCGGGCTATTTCGAGGTCGGTGGATTGTGCGTGTCGTTTGTAGCGGAACAGGTACACGCTGCCGAGCGTGTTGAGCAAAATCAGTTTGTCGTCCAGTTGCTCCGAATCAGGTGTGTGTTTCCGGTTCTCCCATGCCTTGTTTGCCCAGGCGAGCGCCAGGCTGTCTTTGCCGAGCAGGAGACAGGTGCTTGCCAAACCCGGTATGCCCGATGCGGGAGCAGGAAAATAGTGGTTCATCGAGGCCGAATAATACACCAGAGCGGAGTCAAGTTTGCGCTGTTCAAAAAAGCAGGCGCCTGTGTTTTGCAATATTTGCGGTACGCCGGATTTGTCGGCAACCGATCGAACGGCAAGTGCTCGTCGGTAGAAATCGAGCGCGGCCTCGTGGTTCCCAAGATTGGCGTGATAATTTCCCAAATTACAAAGCACTACGCCAAGGGTATAGTCGGGGGCAGGATTCAGGTTCTGTTGGAGGCTGAGGGCTTTTTCTCCCCATGAAATCGCCGTTTCATCCTCCCCGGAGTGGCTGTGGTTTTCGGCCAGGTTGGCGTACACCTGTACCCGCCGGCTGCGTGTGTCGAACTCGCTGCGCTCCAGAATGTCGAGAGCGGCACGGAGGTATGCGCGGCTTTTGAGCACGTCGCCGCGGATGGCCGTGGACAAGTTGCTGAACACCTGAGCGATATCCGGGTGATTTTCACCCAAAACAGCGCGAAGCGTTTCCACTGCGCGAAGTTGATAAACTTCGGCGGAATCGGGCATTCCGCTCGATCCGAGCACATACCCCATGTTGGCAAGTGCCATGGCCAGGTTGTGGTTTTTTCCGTCCGGAGCATGCCTGTGCAAAATACGGATAGCCTCCCGCGTGTAGTGCTCTGCGCTGTCCAACTGGTTTTGCCGCAGGTACACGCTTCCCAAATTCATGTTACTTACGCCGGTTTCGGGGTGGGCGTCGCCCAAAGCATCCCGACGCAGGGCCAGCGCTTTTCGGTGGTATTGCAGGCACGAATCCGGGTTGCTGTTTTCGAGGCAAAACGCCAGGTTGTTGTACAGGTTTGCCAGATTTTCCTGCTGGTTGTCGGAGCGTAGCAGCAGCAGTTGCACACTCCGCTCGTAGGCGGTTTTCGCTTCGCTCGTTTTGCCCGCAGCCAGCAAGGTGTTGCCGATGAGCAGGTGGCAGTTGGCTATGTCCACGTCGAGCGAGTCGAGGTGTTTTTCCCGGATCGCCAGCGCCTGCCGGAGTTTGGCCAAGGCAAACGGAAAGTTACCTGCCTGACCGAATGTTTCTCCGAAAAACTCATGGATTCCTGCCGTTTCCGGGCTGTCTGCTCCGGTCGTAGACTCTTGCGCACGCAAGGCCTGACCTGCTAAAGCAAGTGCCTGCTGCAGGGCGCCTTTGTTTCGATACTGCCGGGCTTCTTCCAGCAGTTGTGCAGAGGATTGCGCCTGAGCAAGAGTGTTCAGGTGCAGGAAGAGCCAAAGTAGATAGCCGTGATACCAGATAATCTTCATGGGTTACTCGTCGCTCATCGCATCGCTAAAAAACGATGTGTTCATCACACATCGCTAAAATACGATTGCCCCGCCGAACCGGAAATTCACGGCTGCCGAGCCGTAGGGTGTGACGGCGTTGAGCGCGTTGTCGGAAAGCACGAACAGTTGCAGCGGGCCGGGTTTGGCCACAATGCTCAGGCCGAGGTTGGCGGCAGAGCGATCGTTTATGCTGTACATCCCGCCCACAGTCAGCCACTTCAGGGGCGACCAATGGGCGCTCACCCCCACGGAAGTAGCCGTGCGGCGCGTGCTGTTGAAATGGTGCAGCACGGCGCCGAGTACCCAGCGTTCGGTCAGTTTGAACGAGCCGCCGACATACACGCGGGTGGGCAATTCTGTCGTGAATTCCGAGTCTGTTTTCTGAAAATTCAGCACGTCGTTCAGGCTGTCGAGCGCGGCGTCGAAATCGAGGCTGTCGGTTGTGCCGTTCAGAATATCGGTGCCTGGAATGCCGATGCCGTTGTACGCGTAGGTGCCCTGACTGCGGTAGTAGTTGGCGTTCTTTTTCCAGGCGATGCTGCCGCCGAGGTCGAGTACGCTGGCACTGAGCGTGAGGCGTTCGCCGGCCTTGAGTTGCAACCCGACGTCGAAGGCCCAGCCCCGGTTGGCGGCAAAGTCGTTTTTGATTTCGTTGAGCGACAGGTCGAAGCCAAGGCCGGCGGTATCAATCGAAGACACGATGCTGGAGGAGTGGAAGGCGTAGTCGGTGCTGAGCGACAACTGGTAGATGTCGTTGCTGGTCAGGGCGCTTATCTTCCGGCGGTTTTCGTCGCTTTGCAGGGCGCCGATGCCGGACAGGAATTTGGCACGGGCGCCGATGGTCAGGTTTTCGCCGAAGCGTTTGCCGAGACCGAGGTACAGTTCGTTCCAGTTGGCGGTGTTGACGGCAGGGCCGATTTCCAGCGTCTGACCGACAAATGGGCCGTTGCCGTACCAGAACAACTCGGCCAGCGCTTTTGGGTAATTGATCGCCGTGTTCACGCGCACGGCATAGCCGGCTTGCAAAAACATACTGCCGAGGCGTACTCCGGCGGAAGCGATTTCGAAACGCTGGTCGAAGTACACGTCGTTGTTTGGTTCCAGTTTGCTGATGGCATTGCCCACATCGAGGACGGTGCGGTCGCCCTGTTCGCGCAGCAGGTCGTTGTAGGTCACATTGCCCGAATGCGCCGCATCAAGTCCGAATGAAGGGCCGCCGATGACGAAACGTTTTTCCGAAGGGAAAAAAGCCGGATTAACGGCGTTGGCATGCCAAAGGTCGCTCTGCTGATGGAGCAGAAGTTCCTGCTGGGCAAAGGCTGTTTGCAGGGCAAAAAGGCTGAGGAAAAAGGGAAGGATATGGTGCTTTTGCATTGATGTCAATTTTTTGAATTTTGATTACATGATTGCAGAGTACATGATTGCAGATTTTTGAAGTGCGTAACGTTGGCCGCTTCGCCCTTGGCCAAACTGCTGTTGGCTACTCTACAGGTACTTCAAAAATAAGCAAACA
>CAYMQY010000131.1:0-12438 GCA_964392655.1 uncultured Saprospiraceae bacterium | reverse complement strand
AATGGGGCACAACGTTCGAGGTAATCGAACCGGAAGAACTGATCGTGGAACTTGGCCCTGATGTGACGGTGAATTTCGGCCACACCATCAGCCTGACACTGGACAATACCGTGAACTTCCCCGACCGCGTCGTGGATGTGCAACTTGATCCGGCTTACCTCGACACCGTTTTCGGTCAGGAATTTGCGCCGCTGACCTCGTTCCGGTACCGCCTGACCGTGATTGACTCCAACGGTTGCCGCGCTTCGGACAGCCGTACCGTGATCGTGGACAAAACTCGCCATGTGTACATCCCGAACGCATTCGACCCCGGAGCGCCGGATTTGGATGCTCTGCTCTACATCTCGGCAGATCCACGCCAGGTGGTCAAAGTCAAGTCTTTCCTGATTTTCGACCGCTGGGGCAACGCGGTGTTTGAGCGCTTCAACTTCCAGCCCAACGATCCGCAATTGGGTTGGGACGGCACGGTACGAGGCACAAAGGCAACACCTGCAGTATTTGCATACTACGCTGAAATTGAGTTTATTGATGGCGAAACCATTGTGTACAAAGGCGACGTCGCCTTGATCAGAAATTAATCTAGACACGGAATTTTAGAGGCCTCTGCCGGATTCGTCCGGCAGGGGCCTTTTTGCTTGTTGAACCAAGCGGAATACATGTAATTTTGCTGAATTTTTCAGACCGTCACTTTTAATTACAAAACCGCAATACCGTGCAAAAACTCCTGCTCAAGGATTTTGAATTCCAGATTGGTCCCAACACCTGGAATACCGCCCAGGACTTCATTCAGGCCGGGGCAGTACGGGATTTGCAGGAGGTGGAAAAAAATTTCTGGGTAGCCCGGGTAGCCGACGGCGAGTTTGACTACGAAATTGAAACGATCATCACTCCCCGACAGATCAAAGCGTTTACCTGCGAGTGTTGGCCGGCGGGCAGACGTATGATGTGCGCCCACATCGCCGCTGCACTGTTCAAAGTGCGGCAATTTCTGGAACAAAAAGCCCGGGATCGGCAGACAAAAGCGGAGGCCGAACAGCGGGAAAAAGCCGGACGCCTCACCGTTCAAAATCTTCTGGATACTATTTCCCCGAACGATCTGACGGACTTTGTCCGCAACTACGCCCGTTACAACCGCGATTTTGCCCTTGCCCTGAAAACGCACTTTGCAGGAAATTTGCCGGAAGCCGAAAATCCGTACCTGCTTGTGCTGGACGCGGCTCTGCCCCGCCACCTCGGTACCCGCTGGCTCCTTGCCCCGGAAATGCGGCGATTTTTGAAAACACTGGACGATCTTGATTCGCAAATCACCGCCGCTGCGGAGTCGGCCAACGCAAACCGAGTATTTCAAATCGCGTCGGCGGTGTTGCAGCGGACGCGGCCAATTGTGCCGAAATGCACAGGGGTGTCTCGGGAACGATTGCTGCGCCATATTCGGGGGGTATTGAAGCGCCTCCTCGATTTGTCTGCCGAATACCTGTCGCCCGAACTACGTGAAAATCGCCGGACCAAACTGCTTGATTACTTCCTCCAGCCGGAGCCGGCGGCGACTTGGGCTGAAGACCTCATTTTGCCGTTTTTAGCCTCCGAGGCCACAGAAAATGCATTTTTCAACGAAATTAAAACCCTGTTCGATCGGACCGATACCCCTGCTCCGCCACACGTACTGCACCTTTTTCTTGCAGCCCTCGCACAGCGGAAATTGCCGGAAGCGACACTTCGGGTGCTTCGGGAATATGTGGCCTGGCCGGCGCAGGTCAAAGATGCTGTCGCGGCTTTGTACCGGCTGCACTACTGGGAGGCGGCGCTTGTGGCCGGCGAGTATTTTCTGGAAAACAATCTGTTCGGCCCCGGTCAGCGTCGCGAACTGGAAGAAATACTGCTCCAGGCTGCGGATAAAGCCGGTGACCGACCCCGGCATACCGCGTACTTGCGGCAACGGTACCGGCAACACGGGCTGGAGGCGGTGCTTCAGCGTCTGAAAATAGTGGCAGGGCCGGAATGGCCGGTAGAGGTCGGGCGATTGCTGACTGAATTGCGCGAGGCTGGCGAAGAAATCAAAATCGCGCAGGTGTTGGCTGTTGAGGGCGACCTCAACGCCTTGGCCGATGTGTTGAAAAAACGGGGCGATCTCGATGCGCTCCGGCAGTACGAACACCTGTTCGGGCCTGCGCACGCCGGTTTTGTGCGGGATATGTACCTCGACAACCTGACAACGTATCTGGCCGATCATTTCGGAAAACAGGCTTCCGGCCATGTTCGCGAACAACTCATCGGTTTGGTGTACAAGGGCCAGGCCGAATTGGCCAAAACAATTGTCTCGGGCCTGATCGGGCGTTTTCCCGACCGCACGACTCTACCTGCCGAACTGGCTGAAATTTTCCCCAAACCCAAAAGAACTCCCGCTTTGCCCGTGCCGGGCGAGGTGTAAATGCTTTGCACATGAAAGTTGAAGTCTGGGCCATCGGCAAAACCTCGGAACCATATCTCGATACCGGGATCGGAATTTTTGAAAAACGGCTGAAAAACTACCTGCCTTTCACCTGGGTGCTTCTGCCGAATGCCCGGCTGAAATCCACCGACGGGAATTTGTTGAAGCAGGAAGAGGGGAAAATGGTGCTGGCCAAACTGGGGCCGGACGACTACCTCGTACTCCTCGACGAGCGCGGCCACCAGCACAGTTCCGTCGAACTTGCACGCTGGATCGAGCAGCGCTTGAGCGCACCCGGCCGGCGCCTGGTGTTTCTCATCGGTGGGGCATTCGGATTTTCTCAAGAGATTTACGCCCGGGCCAACGCGCAGATTTCTTTGAGTCGCCTTACCTTTTCGCACCAAATGGTGCGGCTGTTTTTTCTGGAGCAACTGTACCGTGCCATGACGATCCTGCGTAACGAACCATACCACAACGAATAATGACTATAACCTTCCTGATTATCGGCTTCACGGTGCTGTTCTCGCTTTCGGCATTCAATAATTCCGACCTGTTTTACAAATGCAAGCACTGGCCTTACGCCGAAGCCCGCAGCGGTGAATACTACCGCTGGCTTACCGGCGGCTTTTTGCACGGCGACTACATGCACTTGCTGTTCAACATGCTCACGTTGTACTTCTTCGGTGGGGTAGTGGAGCAGTGGTTTGGCGTATTGTTCCCGGGCGTAGGCGCATTTTTTTACCTGTTTTTTTACCTGCTGGCCATTGTAGCGGCATCGCTGGCTACCTACTACCGGTATCGGAACGTGCAAAGTTTTGCCAGTATCGGTGCCTCAGGTGCTGTATCGGCGGTGTTGTTTGCCGCCATTCTACTGCAACCGACTATGAATTTAAATTTTATGTTTATCCCAATAGACATTCCGGGGTTCATCTACGGGATATTTTACCTCTGGTACTCGTCCCGCGAGGCCGCGCGCGGCGGCGACGGAATTGACCACGTGGCGCATTTTTACGGGGCTGTATTCGGGTTTGTTTTTCCGGTTGTTTTCAAACCCCTGCTGCTGCTCGCGTTTTTTGATGAATTAACCGCCTGGCTCGGCAGCCTGCTTTCCTGATGTTTTCATCCGGACATTTTTACCACTCCGGCAGGCACGACGAAACAAAGCGCCTTAACTTTGCAACCAAATTTACGGCAGGCTGTTTCATCTGCCACTTTTAAAAAACCTGATTCTTCATTCCTTCATAAATTACTTCAGCAGCGATGGCTCATGAATTCACGGATGCCAACTTCCAGCAGGAAGTGCTCCAAAACGACAAAGTGACCTTGATTGATCTCTGGGCGGAATGGTGCGGTCCCTGCCGCATGATGACGCCGATTGTGGAAGAACTTTCCACTGAATACAACGGCCGTGCGGTAATCGGCAAACTTAACGTAGACGACAACCCGGAAGTACCCACCGAGTACAATGTACGCGGCATTCCTACTTTCCTGCTCTTCAAAAATGGAGAGTTGAAAGAAAAGATTGTCGGGGCGCAAACGAAGCAAACACTTCAGAACAAAATTGAAGCACTGCTCAACTAAGCACAGGCGCAACTGCTTACAAACGGCGTTTGGCGTCTTGCCGAACGCCGTTTTTTTCTTTCCCGAAACGACAACCTACTTTTGCCACCCAAAGTCGTACACAGAATTTCTGCAAGCATGGAATCGAACGAAATCGAAAAAACAAGCGACATCACCATCCGCGTGAGCCTCGACAAGGAACGGGTGCCCACCCGGATCGAATGGTCGGCCACCGATATGCACCAGGGCGGCAAGATGGACGAATGCAAAGCCATGGCGGTAGCGCTGTTCGACAAGGAACACCGCGACACACTGCGCATTGACCTGTGGACCAAGGAAATGCAGGTGCAGGAGATGGATCGGTTTATGTACCAGATTCTGCGTTCGCTGAGCCAGACCTACCTGCGTGCCACGCAAAACAAGGATATGGCCGAAGAACTGGCCAAATTCGCGCACTACTTCGGCGAAAAAACGGAGATCATTCCGAAGTAGATCACATCCGCAAATCTTCCACATGCACGCCGGGGTAGTTTTTGGCGTCCAACTGGAAGTGGGTGTCCGGGAATTTTTTGCCCGGCGTCAGGCGGGTGATTTCAAAATGGTACCGGGAGCCGTCCTTGGCAAAAGCGCGAATACTTTCGATAGCCGAGGTTTTTTCGTCCACACTGATGCGGAGTTTTGAATACTCCGACTTTTTGTCGGTCGGCTTGAACTCGATCTGGGTCAGCACGCGGTTTTTTTCCGATACCTTGTCGGTGATCGCATATAGAAAATCCCCTTTTTGGTAACGTTTCAGCAAGTCGCGCGGGGTCAAAAAACCGCTCTCCCCGTTGGGTTCGGTATCGGTGATCTGGATTTCCTTGTTGCCTTTGAGGTACACCCAGGTCGTTTTGCCGTCGCTTGCAATGACCTGCTGATCCATTTCAAGCCGGAATTTTTTGTCGCCTGCCTGTGCTACAGTGCCCTTCTGCACGTCTTTCGCTTGCCCCGGAACTTCGCTGGTGATGGAAAACGCGGCTTCGAGCGTTTTGTAGCCCTCGTATTTTTTGCGCACGCGGTCGAGCACTTTTTTAGCCTCCGGGTCGGGCTTTTCGGGTGCAGCGGCGGTTTGGGCATTTGCCCCGAGGGAAACGGCGATCGAAACGAAAAAAAACAGCAGGTTTTTCATTAAATTTGAGTGCTTGAGTGTCTGGATATGGCCACAAACGACAACTTGTGCGTTCAGGTTGTCCTGCTCTGGTTAAGGATTCGCAAATGTACGTCCGGCAACTTTTTCCTAACACACCGCGTTTTATCGGCATTGCAAAACAAACCAACACCTTACCCCGCTCTACACAGGAGCCAATTTTTTTAATGTATGACCAAAAAGAAAAAGAATGGCGGCAAAAAGTTGACCGCCAAAAACCTGCAAATCGAACTCCTCAAGTACCTGCTCACCCAACCGAAAAAGCAATACGCCCCCATGCAACTGGCGGGTATCCTGCAACTTGAAAACAACCGGGATTCCATCGAACATGCGCTGTACCAGTTGACCCTCGCCGGTTCCGTGAAGGAATACAAAGACGGAAAATTCGGCATCGCGCTCGAGCGCCTGACCATGTCGGAACCCGAACCGAAAAAGACACCTGCGCCACAATCCGAAAAGAAGAACGTTCCGCTGCGACGCTCCGCTGCAACCCAGCAAAAAGTGATCGAAGGCCGGGTAGACATGACCCGCACCGGCGCTGCCTACGTGATTTCGGACACACTGGACACCGACGTGTACATTGCTCCGAAGTATGTCAACGGAGCCCTGAACGGCGACACCGTGAGCGTGCTCCTTTTTCCACCCCAGCCCCGACGCCGCGACCGCCCCGAGCGCAAGCCCGAAGGCGAAGTGCTCCGGGTGCTCAAGCGCGCCAACGAATTTTTCATCGGCACCCTGCGCAAAAGCCGCAAGTATGCCCTTGTGCTGCCCGACAACCCGAATATGCCGGTGGACATTTACGTGCCGCTTGAGGCCTGCGCCGATGCCCGCGACGGCGAAAAAGTAGTTGTCCGCATCACTGACTGGCAGGAAGGCAAGGGCCGGGTTCCAATCGGCAAAGTGACACAAACCCTCGGCGAAGCCGGCGGGAATGATTTCGAGATGAAAAAAATCCTGATCAACGCCGGATTTGAACTGGTGCATTCCGAAGAAGCCATGGCCGAAGCCGAAGCCATTCCGGACGCCATTTCGCCCCAGGAAATCGAGCGCCGTCGCGATTTCCGCGACGTGCTCACGTTCACCATTGACCCGGAAGACGCACGAGACTTCGACGATGCGCTCAGCATCCAACAGTTAGAAAACGGAAACCTCGAAATCGGCGTCCACATTGCCGATGTCACGCACTACCTCAAGCCCGGCACGCCGCTGGATCAGGAGGCTTTCCGCCGCAGCACTTCGGTGTATCTCGTAGACCGGGTGAACCCGATGCTGCCGGAAAAACTCTCGAACAACCTGTGCTCCCTCGTGCCGTTTGCCGACCGGCTTACCTTTTCGGCGGTGTTTGTGTTTGATTCCAAAAATAAAATCGTGTCGCGCTGGTTCGGCAAAACGGTGATCCATTCCGCCAAACGCTTCGCCTATGAGGAAGCCCAAACCATTCTCGACGGTCAGCCGGCGGAGGGCCTGCGCCAACTGACCATTTACCCGCAACTCGAATGGGCGGTGAAAACGCTCGACCGCCTCGCCAAAGCCATGCGCAAGGAGCGCGAACGCAACGGAGCCATCGGGTTCGATACCGAAGAGGTGCGCTTCCGGCTGGATGAAGACGGAAGCCCCATCGAAGCCTACGTGAAGGAGCGCAAGGATGCGCACCTGCTTATCGAAGATTTCATGCTGCTGGCCAACAAGGAAGTCGCCCTCTACATGGACAAAAAAGGCGAGGCGCAACAGGAATTTCCGTTTGTGTACCGGGTACACGACCTGCCGAACATGGAAAAAGTGGCCGAATTTGCGCGATTCGCTTACGAAATGGGCCATCCGATGAAGGTGAGTACGCCCAAACAAATTGCCGAATCGTACAACGCCCTTATGCGCGCAGCCCAAAAAGACGACCGCCTGAAAGTGCTGGAACCGCTTGCCATCCGGACGATGGCCAAGGCTGTTTACTCCGCCAACAATATCGGCCACTACGGGCTGGGCTATTCGCACTACACGCACTTTACCTCTCCCATCCGGCGCTACGCCGACGTGTTGGCACACCGGCTGCTGGAACGAAACCTGGACGGGCGCAATTTCCGCATGGACAAGTCCAAACTGGAAGAACAGTGCAAACACATCAGCACGCAGGAAAAAAAAGCCGCCGATGCCGAACGCGAAAGCATCAAGTACAAGCAGGCCGAACTGCTGCGTCGCCACCTCGGCGAAGTATTCGAGGGCTATGTGAGCGGCATGATTGACCGGGGATTTTTTGTGGAACTTCCCGGCTCATTGGCTGAAGGCCTCGTGGAATTCCGGAACCTGTCGGAAACCTACTTCATCGAAGAAGGCAACCTCCGGGCAAGAAGCCGCCGCTCCGGCCACGTGATTAAAATGGGCGACAAAGTGCGGGTGCGGGTGACGTCGGTGGATTTG
Source organism: uncultured Saprospiraceae bacterium (assembly GCA_964392655.1). Lineage (GTDB taxonomy): Bacteria > Bacteroidota > Bacteroidia > Chitinophagales > Saprospiraceae > M3007. The sequence goes on along the minus strand of CAYMQY010000131.1, from coordinate 4,852 downwards.
TCCCGCCGGCAGATCGAGATGGAACTGGTTTGAAAAGGTTGCTGGTTGGAAAGTTGGAGGGTTTCTGGTTAATTACGATTCCCAGCCCTTCCAGGTTTTAGAAACCTGGAAGGGCTAATTTCCGAATAGAAGTCAAAGATCAAACGGCCCCTTGATAGCCTCCTTGATGTACCGGAACATAACCCCGACATGTGCGGCGTCCACAATCCGGTGATCCAGTGCGGCGCTGAGGCTGAGCATGCGGCGCGGTACGATCTGGTCGTCAACCACCATCGGCTTGGAAATAACATTGCCCATGTTGAGCACCATGCCCACATTGGAGGCGGGGAAAAGGGCAGGGTAGCCCACATCCAGCCCGATACTTCCCAGATTGGAAAATACGAAGGTGCCGAACTTGTCCGGCGTTAGTCCCAGACCCGGAAGTGAAACCCCCATGTCAATGGACAGCCATTTAGCCAGGCCGACAACCCAGGTGCGGAACGGCCAGGGGATGGAGGCCACCAATTTGGTCGGGTCGGCTGCTTTTCCGGTGTTGCCTTTTCGCGCCAGCGGTACTTCGCGTGCCAGCAGGTCGGCCAGTTCCAGGAGCGACAAGGTTTCGGCAGCGGGTACCAGCACCACGCCCATTTGGGTGCCGCCTTTTACCAGCACGCTCACCGACACGTCCACGTGTTCGCGGGCGATGATGGTGCCCCGTCGGACAAAGCAGTTCAGTTCCGGCACTTCGTTTTTGATGCCGCGCGCCATGAACAGAATCAGCGGGTGCATGAGGGTGATGCGCAAGCCTTGCTTCCGTTTTTCCAGCACAAATGCCTCAAGTTCGGTGACGTCGAGGTCCACGGTGCCGAAAATTTTGGAATCCACGGGTTTTCGGTAAATCGCGGCGGCGGTTTTGCGCCAGTCGTTGTTGGGTTCGAATTGTTTGACCATCAAAAAAAGTTGTGTCTCGTCTTTTGTCTGCCAAATTCCGGGCGTAAGGTGCGTGTTTTCGGGTGTTTTTTCACTTTTTTTCCAGGCTCCTTTCCGGATTGGGCAATTTGAACAACGAATTGCCGCCGTGGCAAAAAAACGTACTTTTACGCCCGCTTTGAAATTCTAATCCCTCGCGCTCGGCATTACATTCACCAAACCGTACACCGAATTGTATGCGCCACCTCCTTACCCTGTTCTTTTCCTTCTTTTCCTTCGCGCTTTTCAGCCAAACCTCCACGCTCCAGGGAACCGTTACCGATGCCGCTTCGGGTGAAGCGCTCCCGGGCGTCACCGTCCGCGCCGGCGGAATCGGCGCCGCTACCAACCTCAACGGGCAGTACAAAATCCAGTTGCCGCCCGGAAGTTACGAGGTCACGTTTACCTACACCGGCTTCGAGGGCCGCAAGCATATCGTCCGCCTCACGGACGGGCAGCCCGCCACGCTCGATATGCAACTCAGCGATGCCGACAACCTGCTGCAGCAGGCTACCGTTACGGCCGGCAAGTTTGAAAAACCCTTGGGCGAGGTCACCGTATCACTCGATGTGCTGCGTCCCCGCCTGCTCGAAAACGTCAACTCCTCGCAGGTAGACGAGTCTTTGATCAAAATCCCCGGCGTGAGCGTGCTCGACGGCCAAGCCAGCATCCGCGGCGGCGCAGGGTTTTCGTACGGCGCCGGAACCCGCGTACTTATGCTGGTGGACGATATTCCGGCCCTCCAGGTGGATGCCGGTTTTCCGAACTGGGCCGACTTCCCTGTAGAAAACATTAGCCAGATTGAAGTGCTCAAAGGCGCTGCCTCCGCCCTGTACGGCTCCTCGGCCATGAACGGCATCATCAACATCCGCACGCGGTTTGCCGGCGACAAACCGGAAACCGATGTCGCACTTTTCAGTCAGGTTTGGGGCGCCCCTAAAGACGAACGGATGAAATGGTGGGGTGATCCCGACACGGGCTACATCCGCATGCCCATCGAAACAGGCTTCAGTTTTGCCCACCGCCGCAAGGAGGGCAAGTGGGATTTTGTGCTCGGCGCTTACGGCCTGTACCGCGACAGTTACAACAAAGACACCTATGCCCGCTACGGTCGCATCACGCCCAATATCCGTTTTCGCGTCAACGACCGGTTGTCTATCGGCCTGAATTCCAATTTCAACTTCGGTCGAAGCGGGTCGTTTTTTACCTGGGCCAACGACTCCACGGGTATTTTCCTGCCCGGAAGCGGCTCGTCGAGCGCCAGTCTGGGCCGCCTGCGGTTCAATGTGGACCCCACGGTGCAATACTTCGACCGCGGCGGAAACCGCCACAAATTTCTGGGCCGCTACTACTACGTGCACAACAACAACAGCGGCGACCAAGGCAACGACAGCCGCATGCTCTACGGCGAATACCAGTACCAGCGCCCGATGGAGAATATCGGCCTGGTGGCAACCGCCGGATTGGTAGCAATTTACACAACTATTTCCGCCGAATTGTACCGGGGCGATTACAACACCCAGAACTACGCGGGTTACCTGCAACTGGACTGGAAAGCCTTCGACCGGCTTAACCTCTCCGGCGGGGTGCGCTACGAGCGTAACATCCTGACCAGCCCGGAAGTCATTCAGGTCAGCCCGACGGAGTTCGACACCATACCCGGCGGCGTGACCCGCGAAGGCAAGCCGGTGTACCGCATCGGGGCAAATTACCAGGTGGGCAAAGGCACGTTTTTCCGGGCGTCGTGGGGGCAGGGGTACCGTTATCCCACCATTGCCGAAAAATTCATTGACACCGGTTTCGGTATCGGTCGCGTGGCGCCAAATCCGCGCCTCATTTCCGAAACCGGCTGGACAGCGGAAGTGGGTGTGAAGCAAGGCTTTGCGTTGGGCAAATTCCAGGGTTTTGTGGACCTGACCGGCTTTATTTCGGAATATACCGACATGATGGAGTTCGATCTGGACCGGGTATTCCCGACCATTGTGTTCAAGTCCAAAAACATCGGAAACACCCGTGTCAGCGGATTCGAGGTATCGGTGATGGGACAGGGGCAGATCGGCCCGGGCACGCTGTACCTGCTGACCGGCCTGACCACCATTGATCCGATCTATCGGCTCGCGGAGGGCGAGGTTTTTGATCAGGCTACCTACAAAACCTCCATCAACAAAAACGTACTGAAGTATCGCTTCCGGAACATGTTCAAGTTCGACGCTGAATACGCTGTTTCGGCCTGGTCGTTCGGCGCGGCGGTGCAGTACAACAGCCACATGGAGGCCGTGGATGCAGTGTTCGAGGCGTTTATTCCCGGTGTGCAGTCGTTCCGTGCAAACAACAACAACGGGTTCGCGGTACTCGACCTGCGCGCTTCACGCAAAATCGGCAAGCACCTGAAGGTCAGCGCTATCGTGGGCAACCTGCTCAACGAGGCGTATTCCCTGCGCCCGGCACTGCTCGAAGGGCCGCGCAACTACACCCTGCGGTTGGACTGGAAAATGTAAACGAGTCATGCAGCGTATTGAAAACAAATACCTTGTCCTGCTTTTGTTTGCAATCGGCTTGTTTCCCGGTTGTGGTGGCGGGAATCCGGGAGAAAACACCGGGTCGGTCGCCTCATCGTCCGGCCCGGCATTTCGGTTCAGTTCGGCCCGTCCGCCCGAAGGGAAGTCGCCGGAAACCAACTGGTGCTTTGCTCCCTTCGAGCAAAATGTGCTGGTGAATGCGGAAAAAATCAACACCAACCGGCGATATTTTTATTTGCTGCCCGGCGTCACCTGGCTGACCGCCGAGCGCGACAATGCGCGGGCCAATCTGTACCTGCGCCCGATGCCGAACGGCGACGTGGAGGTGTTCACGGGCGCCAATTTTCCGTATTGCCTGTCGAGGCCCGATTATTTGCGCCCGATCGGTGAAAGCCGGTCGGCACTTCGCTACGATAACGGCACCAACATTAATTTCAACCTGGAAGTACAAACCGATCAGGGCCACCCGAAAATCACGGTAGAGTTCCGACCAGGTACATTTTACGGCCTCATCGTACTGCACAACCCATGAGGCTGTTGGCAATTGGCCGGTGGCTTCCGAATAAGAGTACACCGCATGCATTGTACATAGCGCTCACCAAGCCAACAGTCGGGCATCATGCTCGGAAGCCAACAGCCAATAGCCAACAGCCAAACGCCAACGGCTACCAGCCAATAGCGAATCTTGCATACTTTTGCGGGCTTTTTAGAAACAGCACAACTATGTTCACAATAAATATCTATTTGCGTTTTGCGCTAATCGTCGGTGGGATACTCGGCGGTATCGCGCTGTGGTCGTTTTTCGGGTTTTGGTACGGTTTCCCTTTTTTGCTGATCGGCGTATTCATGCTGGCAGGTTACCTGATGCTTGGTACCATTATGTCCACGAATATGTTGCTCAGCCAGAGCCGGTTTCAGGAAGCAGAGGAGCGGCTTAAACTCACATTTTTTCCGAAAATTCTGCTCGTAGGCTACAAGGGCGTGTACCTGATGACCCACGGGGCACTGGCTTTGCAGAAAAAAGACTTTGCAACCGGTGAAAAGTGGTTGAAACAGGCACTTGAAGCCGGCTTGCCTTCCGACAACGAGCGCGGCGCCGCCATGCTTCAATTGGCTATGATTGCCGCTTCGAAGAACAACAAGGTGGCAGCCCAGAACCAGTTGAACGACATCAAAAAACTCAACATCACGGAAACCATGTTGAAAGACCAGGTGAAAGAACTGGAAAAACAACTCAAGCAGATGGGCCAGGCTATGAACCCCAGCATGCTGGGCATGATGGGGCGCGGCGGCTTCCGTGCCGGCGGCGGAAAACGGCGTCAGCCCAAAATGCGGTAACTTAGGTTGAGCGGGTTTAACGGCATCAAACCCGCTCAACCCGTTAA
>CAYMQY010000130.1:0-12446 GCA_964392655.1 uncultured Saprospiraceae bacterium | reverse complement strand
ACTTACAGAGAAAAGTTAATAGTATTGAAAAAAGAGATTGATTGTCAAGTAAGATTTAATGAACATGAAGGTGTGTTTGTTGCAAATATTAAAGATTTGGACGTAAACATTAGTTTGTCAGATTTGAATAGCCTTCAAAATGAAATTGATGAGGCATTCTCAAAGATGATTGACTATTATTTTTATCGTGAACAGCCAATTGATGAAAAAGGAATTAAGATTTGGGACTTTTTGCACCAAATCTTACCCGATGATATAAAAGGCAACTAACAAAGCACTCAACGCCAACCGCCGCCAAGCCCAACCCGCAAGCCCAACGCAGGCAGCGGTATGCGTGAGTGCAACCGTCAGTACTCCTCGCACCCGATTGGCGCGCCATCTGGTATTCCCGGTGACTTAGGGGGCTGATAGTCTTTGGGGCGTTGCCGGAACTGGCTGATTTCGTTCAGCAGATAAACGAGGTGTGCCCGCCGGTTTTCCACTTGTTCCGATTCCAGTTCCTGCACCAGGCTGCGCGCCAGTTGGTCCAGTTCGTACAGGGCGAGCGCGGTGACCTGCTGGTTGTCGGACTTGTCGGCGGCAAGGGCTATGAGGTGCTTGAGGAACAGTTTTTCCACCATCCAGGCAATCTCCTCCCGGTAGGCCGTCTCCCGGGGTGTGGTAAAGGCTTGCTGCCGTAATTGCCCGAAAACGTACCGAACCGACATTCTTCGCCCGGGGTCGGCTGCTTTTTGTTCGATCAGCCGGGCGAGCCGCTGGGGGTTCAGCAGGAAGCGGAGGGTATTGTCCGCAGCGCTTTCTGCGGCGGCAAAGGGATCGAATACGAGTCCCATGTCGCTGCTAAAGGTCTCCCGGTCGCGGTTGAAGCCGATCGGTGGCGGCGGTATCAGCGCCCGGATGGACGCCGGGATTTCAAGGAAGCGGGGGTTTATCGTTTCGAGCAGGGCCTGCAGGGCGTCCTGTTGCATTTGATCGGCCACGGGAGTCACTTTCCAGTCTTCGTTCAGGCTGGTTTCAAATCCTTTCACGGTATAGGTGTAATGCACGCCGCCGATGAGTTTCGAGACCGCTTCCACCTGGTACCGATGGGCGAGGTACAAGGGCACAAGAATACGCTCCAGTTCGGCCAAAGGGGTTTTATTGGGAATATTGTGGAGGCTGAAGTGCTTCAGGGCTGTTTCGCGCAACTTCGCCAGCCGCCGGAGTTCATCGGTGGCGGATGTGCCATTGTCCCAGAGGTGCGCCAGGGGGGCGGCGCCGTTTTCCGGCCTGGCGTCCTGGTCGGAAAGGTAGCGCAGGCCCATGCGGTGGTTTTCTTTCAGGATATCGTCCAGCGCCTGTGCCACGTTGGTTCCCTTCCGGAAATCCTGGTAGCCGTACAGGATGCTGCGTTTGTCCCATTCGCCGATTTTATCGTCATACGCCTTTGAAAAATCGGGATTGCCGTTTTCATCCAACGCGATGTACGGATGCGGATAATCCATGACAGAAGCGCGGTCGTTGGTGCTGGCAGCGAAATTGTGCGCCAGCCCGAGCGTATGCCCGACTTCATGGGCGGAAAGTTGGCGGAGCCGGGCCAAAGCCATTTCGAGCAGGCGGGGGTCCGCTGTGTCGCCTTTTTCGTAGGCCGCCAGAAGGCCTTGCGCAATCAAAAAATCCTGCCGGACCCGGAGCGAGCCGAGCGTCACTTTCCCCTTGATAATTTCGCCCGTCCGCGGATCGGTGACCCCGCCGCCGTACGACCAGCCCCTTGTCGAACGGTGTACCCATTGGATGAGGTTATACCGCACGTCCATCGGGTCGGCGTCGGGCGGGAGCATTTTTACCTGGAAAGCATCGCGATAGCCGGCCGCTTCAAAGGCCTGGTTCCACCAGCCGGCTCCCTCCAGCAGAGCGGATCGGATCGGTTCCGGCGTACCGGGGTCCAGGTAATAAACAATAGGGGCTACGGGGGCACTGACCGCCGCCGAAGGATCCTGTTTTTTCAGCCGGTGCCGGGTAATAAATCGTTTCACAACGGGTTGATCAATCGGCGTGGAGTAGTCGTAGTAACGCATCTCGGAATAACCGGAGCGCGGATCGAATGGCCGCGGCTCAAAATCGCCGTCGGGCAGCGCTATGAATGAATGATGCTGGCGCACGGTAACCAGTTCCGGGGTAGGCGTCACGGTGCGAATCCAGTCGCCTTCGGGCGTCCCCGCATACGTGAGGGTGGCTTCAAATTCCGTGTTTTTCGGAAAATTTTTCGTCCGGGGGAGGTAAATGGCCGAACGGCTTTCATCGAGTTTGTACGTGCCTTGTTTTTTGTTTTTCAGGGTTAAAACGATATTGTGGGCATCCCGCAACAGAAACAGCGTTGCATCTGCCAGCACTTTGCCGTGTTCCTCGGCCTCCACCTTAAAGCCCCACAACACCGATTGAGCAAAAGCCTCCTCGACGGCCCGCCGCTCTTCGGGGTTGTCGCTGGTCGCCCGGTAGCCGTAGTTCAGATGCGTGAGCAAGACTTTGTCGCCAATGCGGGAAAATTTTACCACACGCTCCATGCCCAGTTGCCCCCGGTCGAGGCCGATATCGTTGGAGCCGACACCCGCCTGGAGCGACTCCACGTACAGAAATTCGGTGTCGAACCGATCCACTTCGAGCCAGATTTTGCCTTCTTTTTCATCCCAGTAAAAGTTGAACAGGCCTTCGTACCGCTGCATGTTTTTTACCCTTTCGGCAATGGTTTTGGGCTTGGACGCCGGTGGTGTGGTAAGCGCCGGCTGCATGGTCGTACAGGCGAAAAGAAAGGCGCAGAAAAGGAGAAGCAGGTGCCGCATATTGCTCAGTTTTTATCGGGAGCAATGATAGGAAGATGAACTGGTATCGAGGCCCAACAAAGAAAGTTTTGCTTGCCGTTGGCCGTTCCGACCGTTCTTCTTTACGTTTGTAGCCGCACACAGTGTACTGCGCATGTTTTTTTGCTTCGCCGGTCAGTACCGGCAGACGGCTCGTATCGGATCAAAGACCTCACGAGCACACAGCGACCCTCGCACAGACTTCGGCGCGGATAGACTCCGAAAGAGCCAAAAACTACATTTCCACCACAAAAACCGTCCCTTTTGGCTTGTTATCCAGCACCGAAATGGTGCCGCCGTGCGCCCGCACCACCTGCCGGACGATGTACAAACCTAATCCCGTGCCGGTAGTTCGGCGGGTTTCTTCGTTGCCGACGCGGTAAAATTTTTCAAAAACAGCCGCCTTTTCCGAGTCGGGGATACCCATGCCCTGGTCGGCGACGCGCAGACGAAACCTGCCGCTGTCTGTTTGTTCGGCGCTGAACTGTACGGGGGTGCCTTCGGGCGCGTATTTCACGGCGTTTTCCAGCAGGTTCTGCACGACGGCGGTCAGGCCGGACTTGTCGGCGCGGGCAGATGGGAAATCTGCGGGAATATCCAGCAGGATGTTTGCCGCGGGGAATCGCACCAGCAGGTTAGCAACACAATCCTGCGCGATGGCGCGCACATCGAGCGCCTCCGGAGTCGGGCGCCAGTTGTCTTCGAGTCGGGCGGCGAGCAGCAGGTCTTCCACAAGGGTTTGCAGGCGGGCGGCGTCGCGCAGGCCGTTGGTACTGAGTTTTTCGAGTTGCTCGCGTTGCAATTCGCGTTTTGCAATGGTTTCCAGTGCCAGCCGCATGGCCGCTATGGGCGACTTCAGTTCGTGCGTAATGCTGAGCATGAAGTTGCGCCGCTGCCGGGCCAGATCCACCTCCCGCCGGGCCGAGCGGCTGATGACGTAAAGGCCGAACCCGAGGCAGAGGGTAAAAAACACCCCTTCGGCCAGAATCATGCGCTTGTGCTTTTGGCGGCGCTGCTCCAGGGCCTGATACTCGGCGGTATGCATCAGTTCGGTCAGGTTCACGCCGCGTTTTGAACCGCCGTGCCGGGTTTCGAGCAACTCGTACGACACAGCAAACAGGCGGTCGTTTTCGCGCCACAACTGCACGGCCCACCACGCGAAAGCCAGCACCATGTAGGCCAGGACAAAGGAGGTGAGCAGTTGGAGCGAGGATTTGGGATGGCTCATTTTCGGAAAATTTCGTTCAGGTTCCACAAAAACAGCAGGGCGGCGAGTCCTAACCAGAGGTACATCCAGATTTGGTACGGAAAAAGCCCCACCACCTTTTCATACTGCATCAGGTCGCTTTTCGGGCCGGTGTCGAAATCCTGGATGATATACAGCACCGCCGCCAGTCCCAGAAACATCAGCACATCCTGATCCCAGGTGGTTTTCAGGGCGATGAAGCCCAACAGCAGCGCGAATACCAGCAACAGAGCCGTGCTGTTCAGCGACTGAAACCAAAGTACGGCAGCCAGAATCATCAGTCCGGCCAGCACCAGCAGCGTGTGGTGCGTGAGCGAGCGGTGCCGGGCGCCGATGCGGAAAAGCAGATTCCCCAGCACGGCGCTGCCGAGGTAGCCGCCGATGAGCGTCACGCCCCGGTTGCCGCCCCGGGTGACGGTAAATCCGCTGCCGTCGGGGTTGATTTGCATGCCCTCCACCGAACCGCCCGTGAGCAGGGCGCCGAGTGCGTGGCCCATCTCGTGCAGGAACGTGACGAGCAGGGTCACCGGGTACAAGATCGTGGCGCCGATGCTGCCTCCGAAAAAGCGGAGCGCGCCGTACACGATCAAAAAAATGAGGACGCGGTAGTGGAGTTGATGCATGGCAGATTGTCGGTTTGGGCCGTTGGCTTGTACATTCAACCAAAAGCGCCCGGCAATGTTAGGGCTTTTTCCAGCAAAACCTGTTTGCGCTGTACTCGAATTAATCGAACCAATCGAACCAACCGAATCAATCATTTGCCCCATCTTTGCCGGCCTGAAAAAAGTTAGATATCCATGACGTACGAATACAAACTACCCGCACTTGGCGACGGTGTGACCGGAAAAATCACGGAAATCCTCGTTCAGCCCGGCGATACGGTCAGCAAAGAACAAATCGTGGTGATTGTCGGCACCGACAAGGTGGACGCCGAAATGCCCATAGACGCCGACGGGACGGTGGAGGAAATCCTTGTGAAAGTCGGCGACGACGTAGGCGAAGGCACGCCGATCCTGCGCCTGAAATCCGCCGCCGCAGCCGCCGAGGCGCCCAAAGCCCCGGCTCCCGAAGCGACGCCCGCTCAACCCACCCCGGCAGAACCCAAATCCGCCTCTGCTCCGAGCGCTCCGGCGCCGGTTGTTGCGGTGCAGTCGGCTGCTTCCGGCCCGCTGCGCACCAGCCCGCTGGCCCGCAAACGCGCCAAGGAACTGGGTATTGACCTGGCCGATGTGCGCCCGCCCAACGGCAGCGACCGCATTTCGTACAAGGACGTGGTGGATTTTGTGAAACGCAAAATGGACACCGCCGGCGGCTCCGCAGTCCCGGGCGCTGCACCGGCCCACAAAGCCCTGCCCAATTTCGACAAGTTCGGCGCCACGGAGCGCCAGGCCCAAAGCCGCATTGGTGTAGTCACCGCCGACAACATGGTGTACGCGTTCAACGCCATCCCGCACGCCTGGATTTCGGAAAAAGCCGACATCACGCGGCTGGAGCAACTTCGTCAGCAATATAAAGATCAGGTGAAAGCAGCCGGTGGCAGCCTTACCACCACGGCCATCCTGACCAAAGCCGTAGCGGCTGTGCTGCGCAAAATGCCGCAGTTCAATGCCAGTTACGACCCCGAGAAACGCGAGGTTATTTTTAAAAAATTCTACAACATTGGTATCGCCGTGGACACCCCGCGCGGACTGCTGGTGCCCGTCCTCCGAAATTTGGATCAAAAAAGCCTGACGGAAATATAGGTCGAACTGACCGAACTCAGCACCCGCACCCGCGACGGCAAAAACAAACTCGAAGACCTCGAGGGCGGCACGTTCAGCATTTCAAATATCGGCGGGATCGGCGGCACCAACATGATTTCCATCGTCAACTGGCCGGAAGTGGCCATCCTGAGCATCACCGCCGCGCACCACGAGCCGGTGTGGAACGGCACAGCCTTCGAGCCGCGCCTGATGATGCCCATGACCATCGGCTGGGATCACCGGGTGATCAATGGCGCCGATGCCGCGCGCTTTTTGCAACAACTAAAGGCAATTCTGGAAGAGCCGTTCCTCGGCTGGCTGTAAGGCGCTATGACTACCATTTCCGATGTCCTTGCACGCCTCGAAGACATTATCGAGTGGGCAAAAGCCAACAACTCGCCCATGGGGTATTTCCCGGTGGTGTACCACCTGATGACCGAAGCGGTACAGCACGGAATCCGGACGGGCGCTTTCGACGACGGCGAACGGATGGAACATCTCGACGTGGTGTTTGCCAAGCGCTATTTCGAGGCTTTCGATGCCTGGCATGCAGGGAAACCTACCACACAGGCCTGGAAAACGGCATTTGAAGCCGCACAAAACGACAGGCTTATCGTCCTGCAACATATCCTGCTGGGCATCAATGCGCATATCGAACTGGACCTCGGTATTGCAGCCGGACAGGTTTGTCCCGGGGAACAAATTCGCGATCTGGAACAGGATTTTAATAAAATCAACACCGTCATTGCCGGCCTGGTGGACCCGATGCAGGTGCGTTTGACTCAAATTTTTCCCCTGCTTTGGGTGGTAGACAGATTCTTCGGCAAACGCGACGAGCATTTTGCCAATCACCTGATCGGCCTCGGGCGCACCGGCGCGTGGACGGTAGCCACCACTATTGCCGGCCTCGACCAGGAGTTGCACCCCCAGGTGATTGACGAAGTGGACAACGGTGTGGCCAAAATTGCCAAACCAATCGCGGCCCCGCCCGACCGGTTGCTGAAGGCAGGAGTTGGGTTGATTCGCTGGGGCGAATGGGGTCGTGTGTCGGACAAGATTGAAAAACTTCGGGGCCGTATGCACTGGAAGGACGACCTGTTTCCCGGGCGCTAACGAACCGATGCCTGTCTGTTTTTTCTTGTAAAAATTTCCCGGCGCCCCCGCTACCTTTGGCGCAAACGAAAAAACGACCGCATGAGCGTCCCGCTACATCCAGATTCCCGCTACATTCAGGCGCTGCTCGACAACGACAATCAGGGTATTTCCGGCATATACGCCCGTTTTTCTGCGCGTATCGAGCGGTTTGTGTGCGCCAACAGCGGCTCCGCCGACGATGCCCGCGACGTATTTCAGGAAGCACTTTTGGCTATAGCCCAACAGGCCCGGAAACCCGGATTTGCCCTGACCTGTCCGTTCGAGGCGTATTTGTACCTCGTTTGCCGGGGCAAATGGTTCAATGAACTCAAGCGGCGAAAACGCTCGGCGGTAACAATTTCCGATACCGAGCGATTTAATGACACAGAACAAGCAGACGCACTGGCAGACACGGTACTCGTGGAGGATGCCCGGAACAAGTTGTTCCGCTTGTTTTTCGACAAATTGTCTGAAGGATGCCGCAACTTGCTGAAACTGTCCTGGACCAACCTGTCCATGCAGGAGGTCAGCGATAATCTGGGCGTGACATACGGCTACGCCCGCAAACGAAAGTCGGAATGTATCGCCCAACTGACCGAATGGATTCAGGCATCACCCGAATATTCATCGTTAAAATAGCCCGCCAATGGCTACTGAACTTTACACAAGAATTGAAGACTATCTGGACGATGCGCTGGACGATCAGCAGCGGCTGGCTTTTGAAGCCGAAGTCCGATCAGATCCGGCGCTTGCCCGTCAACTGTCCGTCGTTCGGGAAGCCCGCCAACGCCTGATTGCCCAATGGGCCAATGAACCCGCCGATTCGGCCCTGCTGAACACGTTGCAACAGATTGGCTCGGAACATTTCAAGTCGGAAAATTCCTCCGGTCAATCCGGCGGCGGACGCCTATTTCGGCTGGCTCCTGCCTGGTGGGCGGCAGCAGCGGCTTTGGCGGCTACTGTCGTGGCGGCCTGGCTCTTCCTGCGTCCGCCCGCGCACGAGCGTCTGTTCGCCCAATACGGCGCATTTCCGGAAGCAGACTTCACCGTGCGCGGCGATGCTCCAGGCACGAACGACCTTTCCGCTGCAGAAGCGGCTTTCAACGGGAAAGATTACATCGAAGCGCTCCGGCTGTTGCAGGCTTACCTCGCAGGCCACCCTGAAGATACACAAGCCCGCCTGCACGCAGGACTTTGCCATCTCGAACTCAAACAGTACGACCAAGCCACCGCCGTTTTCACAGAAATTGGCAAAAGCCCGAATGTGTGGGCCGACGAAGCGACCTGGTTTCTGGCACTCACCTACCTGCGACAGGGCAAACGCGACGATTGCACCCGCATTTTGAAACAAATTTCACCTGACAACGGGCGGCACGAACAAGCGGCGGAATTGATCAATAAACTAAATGAATGATGAATGATGAATGATGAATCCCGTAGTGTGCTCATCATTCATCATTCATCATTCACTTCCGGGCTTCCAGTATCTTTTCGTAGGCTTCGTTGATCTGCTGAAATTTTTCCTTGGCATGGCGGATCGCCTCCGGAGAAGCGCCTTTGGCGAGCAGTTTGTCGGGGTGCCACTGCATCGCAAGTTTCCGGAATTTTTGTTTGACCGCATCCAGCGAATCAGCCGGCGTGGCGCCCAGGATGGTGTAATACGGGTCGAGCGGCGACCATCGGGGTTGTTCCCGGTTTGGCGGCGCCTGGTAGTACCGGAACTTGACCCGGTCGTACTGCAAGCGGCTGATGTGAAACAATCCTGCCGCCCGCAGCAATATTTCCTCTTCACGCGGATGCAGCCCTCCGTCGGCGGCAGCAGTGGCAAAAAGCAGGTCCAGCATGTTGAGCACCTGGTGTCTTTCCTGCGCGAACTCGCTGTAAAACTGCCGCGCATACTGCTCGAACGGCACATCCGAATCCTTGGCGGCTTTCCACACACGGATCACATCCTGCCTGGCCCGGTCGGTGAGCCGAAACTGCTGGCGCATAAGCCGCTCCATGAAATTGACCTCGCTGCGGTTCACCGCCCCGTCGGCTTTGGCCACTTTGGCACACAGGGTAAATACGTGGTAGATGAAAGCCCCTTGCCGGCGCTGGTATTCGCGGAACACGCGTTCGGAGGCATCAAAGTCGCGCCGACGGTCGTAAAAAAAGTGTCCGAGCGCCGAGCCGATCATAAAACCCCACAGCGCTCCGAGCGGCACCCCAAGCAGGTCGAGCGCTACCATGCCGATGATGCCGGCGAGGAGTTTTCCGCGAATTTCCATTGAACAGAATCAATAATTTAATAGTCCCCCTACCGCCGCCGCCACCTTCTCGATGCTCGGGATCATTTCCTGTTCCAGCACCGAATTGAGCGGCACCGCCGGCATATTCGCCGCGCCGAGGGTACGTACCGGCGCGTCCAGATGCTCAAAACAGTGTTCGGAAATGCGCGCCGCAAGGCTCTGGGCAAAAGAACTGTGCACCTGTTCTTCCGTCACCACCAGCACCTTTCCGTGGCGGCGGGCCAGGTCAAACATCGCCTGCTCATCCAGCGGATACAACGTGCGCAGATCGAGCACCTCTACCCTGCCCCGAAACTGTTGGGCGGCATTGAGCGACCAGTGGACGCCCATGCCGTAGGTGACGATGCCGAGTGTATCGCCTTTTTTCAGGAAATCAGGCTCCACCTCCAGCGCAACGCGTGCTTTGCCGAATGGTATGATGTAATCCTCCGAGGGTTCCACGATTCGGGCGGCTTCGGTGCCGCGTACTTTACTCCAGTACAAGCCTTTGTGCTCAAAAATGACGACCGGATTGGGGTCGTGGTAGGCGGCTTTCATCAGACCTTTGAGGTCGGCGCCGTTGCTCGGGTAGGCGATTTTGATGCCGCGGATGTTGGCCACCACACTTTCCACGCTGCTGCTGTGGTACGGTCCGCCGCTGCCATACGCGCCGATGGGTACGCGCAGGATGCAACTGACCGGCCACTTGCCGTTGGTGAGGTAGCAGGAGCGGCTCACTTCGGTGAACAACTGGTTCAGCGCCGGCCAGATATAGTCGGCAAACTGCACTTCCACGATGGGTTTCAAGCCCACAGCGCTCATGCCCACCGTGCTGCCGATGATGAAGGCTTCTTGAATGGGCGTATTGAACACGCGGTGGTCGCCGAATTTTTCCGCCAGGGTAGCAGCCTCGCGGAACACCCCGCCGAGCCGGCGGCCCACATCCTGCCCGTACAGCAGGCATTCGGGGTGTGCACGCATGAGTTCTTCCACGGCAAACAAGGCACAGTCCACCATCACTTTGGGTTCGCGGCCTGCCGGACTGCGTTCGCCGCGCTCTTCGGTGACCGGCGTCGGCGCGAAATCGTGGGTGTATAAATCCTCCGGGCGCGGGTCTTCGGCATTTTTGCTTTGTTCAAAATCAGCGGCCACGAGGTCGGCGGCCTCTTGCTCGAACTGCCGGACCTGTTTTTCGGAAAAACCGTTTTCGAGCAGGGTTTTGCGCAGAATCGGGTACGGATCGCGCTGCTCGTGCTCGGGCAGGTCGTCGCGGTACCACTCCTTGCGCACACCCGACGTGTGGTGGTTCAGCAGCGGCACACGGGCGTGCAGCAGGAAGGGACGGCGTTCGGTGCGTATTTTTTCCAGAACAGTCTGCACGGTATTCCAGCACTGCACAAAATCGTTGCCTTCGATGCTCACCGCCTCCAGTCCGGGGAAACCTTTGGCGTATTCGGCGGCATTGGCTACGCGGGTTTCGGCGGCATTGGCGGAAATATCCCAGCCGTTGTCCTGCACGAGGTACAGGATGGGCAGTTTTTTCAAAACGGCCATCTGAAACGCCTCGCTCACCTCGCCTTCCGTGACAGATGCGTCGCCCAACGAACAAACCACCAGCGGGTTTTGAATTTTGAATTTTGAATTTTGAGTTTTGAGTTTCTCCTGGTACCAAAAGCCCATGGCCGCGCCGGTGGCGGGAATGGCCTGCATGCCTGTGGCGCTGCTCTGGTGCGGAATTTTGGGTTTGTCGGCATCGCGCAGACTGGGGTGGCAGTAGTACGAGCGCCCGCCGGAAAACGGGTCGTCGCGTTTGGCCATCAGTTGCAGCATGCAGTCGTAGGGCCGCATACCGATGCCGAGCAGGATGCTGTCGTCGCGGTAGTACGGGAAAATATAGTCCTGCGGCAGCAACTGCATGGCCACCGCCAACTGAATCGCTTCGTGTCCGCGCGAAGTGGCGTGTACGTATTTGGAGACAAACTTGGAGTTGGCCTCATAAATTTCCGTCATGGCCTTGGCGGTAGCCATAAGGCGGAACGCGCGTTCCAGAACGGATGTTGGTACAGGAGCCGGCGCGGTTTTGCGAGCGCCGTTGCTGGATTTGGCGGGCTGAAGTATCGTTTTTGTGCTCAAGGTCGTCAGTACTTTGGTCGGGCGCAAAGGTAGGCGGGCTGTTTGGGTAAATCCTAAAACTCGGAACGTTCCGTTTAAAATCTTCAAAATACCTTTGCCTGCGGGAAAGCGACACAAACCGCCCCCAACTGCCCGTTGCTACGAAACATGTTAAATAAAATTTGGTTGGCGATTCGGCAAGCCGGCTTCGAGGTGTACAGTTTTCTCACCGCGCCGTTTGTCGTCCGCAACTGCTTAGGCCTGATCGGCTTTTTCAGCGGCCTGTTCCTGCTCACCTTCTGGTGGCTGAAATGCTATACCAACCACGGCGAAAGTCAGGAGGTACCCAACTTTGTCGGCATGGGCTACCGGGCGGCGAGTGCCATGGCCATGTCGAGCGATTTCGACGTGGTGGTCAACGACTCGATCTACGTGCCCGGCAAACCTGCCGGACAAATACTGGCGCAAAACCCGACGCCCGGTAGCCGCGTGAAGGAAGGGCGCACGCTCTATTTCACCGTAGCCAAAAACAACCCCGACATCATCAAAATGCCCGACCTCGTGGGCAGCGACGACTACGATCTGTACAGCCGCAAGTGTATCCGCCTCGGCCTCAAACCCCAGGTACTGGCTCGAATCGCCGACCCGAAACTTTCGCCCAATACCATTGTCGCCGTGCTGTTTCAGGGCGACACGATCACCGAGGAAATCCGCAACGGCTATCGGGTAGAAATGGGCGCCACCATTGATTTCATCGTGTCCGAGCAGGTAGCGCTCACCGTCGAAATCCCCGACTGCGTGTGCCAGACCTACGACGCCGCCCGTTTCCTGCTCAGCAGCAGCAACCTGAACGTCGGGGCCGTCATTCACGACGGCACGGTGGTGGACCAACTCACCGCCTACGTCTGGCGCCAGACGCCGCAGTTCGACCCCGAAGGCACCATGCGCGTGGGCGAACAGGTGGATTTGTACCTGACGCAGGAGCGGCCGGCGGGCTGCAAATGAGTGCCCCAAACCTTCCGTAACATTGCCCCGCCCCAAGAACCGGCAATTCATTTCTGCTCATGCGCTACCTCCTGTTTGCTCTCGCCCTGTTCCTCTCCCC
>CAYMQY010000129.1:4589-12526 GCA_964392655.1 uncultured Saprospiraceae bacterium | reverse complement strand
TCTAATCAATCCATTAATTCTCTTTTTTCCTCGTATTGTTGCGTTCCAGCACTTCGTCCACGAGGCCGTAGGCTTTGGCTTCTTCGCCGCTCATCCAGTTGTCGCGGTCGCAGTCTTCCTGAATTTTTTCGTAGGGCTGGCCGGTGTGGTGAGCGAGTACGTCGTACAGGGACTTTTGCATCTTTTTGATGAGTTTGTACGTGATTTCGATGTCCGACACCTGGCCCTGTGCACCGCCCATCGGCTGGTGGATCATGACGTGGCTGTGGTACAGGCAACTGCGTTTGCCCTTGGTGCCGGCAGCAAGCAGCACGGCGCTCATGGAGGCGGCAAGGCCGGTGCAAATGGTGGCCACATCGGGCGCTACGTACTGCATGGTGTCGTAGATGCCGAGTCCGTCAATGACCGATCCGCCGGGGCTGTTGATGAACAACTGGATGTCGCGCTTGGGGTCGCTGGATTCGAGGAAAAGCAACTGCGCCTGGATGACATTGGCCACATAGTCGTTTACCGGCACGCCCATGAAAATGATGCGGTCCATCATCAGGCGGCTGAACACGTCCATGGCTACCACGTTCATTTGCCGCTCTTCGATGACGGCAGGGGTAAAGGCGCGAATGTCGGGCACGGTCACCGGAGTGGTGGCGTTGATGTACTTTTCAAGGTGCATGCTGCTCATGCCGAGGTGCTTGGAAGCGTACTTCTGGAACTCATTTTTGTTGAACATAGTCGTTTATTTTTTGCGGCAATGATAACAAGGATTTCATGGAATGGTTATCCGCCGTTACTCGATTGTTTCGCGCAGCGAAGCGTCGGCCTCCTGCTCCTGTTGGGCTTTTTTGGTGATTTCATCCAGAATGCGGTGCAGATCATCGGAGTGCACTGCCTTTTCAGTTATGGAAATTTCGGCGCGAATGGCCTCGAAAATTTTGTCGGTTTCCAGTTGCCGCTCGGTTTCCGACACGTCTTTCTCATCCTGCATCAGGCGCTCCACGCTGCTGGTGATGATGTGCTCGGGGATTTCGGCCTGGAAGTAATTGCGCACCCGGGCGGCATATTCGGCGCGGAGGTCTTCGTCTGAAACCTCGATACCGAAGCGCTCTTTCAGGCGGTCGCGCAGGAGCGACCAGCGCAGGTTTTCGGCAAATGCCGGGTATTCGGCATCAATCTGCTCGGGTTGCAGGCTTTCGTTGTTGTACTGGAGCCAGCGCTTGAGGAAGGAATCGGGCAGGTCGAAGCGGTTTTGATCAAGCAGACGGGTCTGAAACTCGCGCATGAGCAGGGCATTGGAACGCACGTCGTAAAAACCGCGGATGCGGGTTTTCAATTGTTCAATCGCCTCTTCCGGAGTGTTTACGCCGCCGCCAAAGTAGTTGTTGAAAAACTCCTGATCCAGGTCGGCAGGCTCCAGGCGCGATACGGACTCGATGGGGCCCTCGAACCAGTCGCCCACGGCGCGGTCGTCATCGGCAGGAATGTTGAGGATGAATTTTCGGTATTTTTCTTCGTCGTGGCCCGACTCCAGCAGGCGGGCATTGAAGCGCAGGGTGTCCCCTTTTTTCTTCGACAGGATTTCTTTTTTCAGGTCTTCGTCGGTCACGGAGTTGACCAAAAACGATACCGTGGTTTCCCAGCCGCCATCCTTGATCTGGTCGCCGTCAAGTTCGCGGGCCGCAATTTTGACCATGTCGGTCTCGATGATATCGTTTTCCGCATCCGAGCGTTTGCCCATACGTTTGCGGGCATACTCCAGGTCTTGCTGGGCCAGTTCGTCAAGATTGGACACGGTCAGGCGCTCGAAGGTCTGGTCTTTACCCAGTCCCTGAATATCGAACTCCGGCACAAATCCGACTTCGTATTCCACGGCGTACTCATCCTCCATCGAGTCAACTTTGAAGGAATAGCGCTGCTGGTTTTCGGTGGGCAGGGGTTGTCCCAGTACGTCGAGTTTGCTTTCGCGCAGGAAATTGGTCAGGTGCTCCGAGAGCATTTCCCCGAGCACATCGCCAAAAATGGAGGATCCGTACATGCGCTTGATGTACTCTGCAGGCGCATGACCGGGCCGGAAGCCCTTGATCGTGGCTTTATTTTTGATGCGCTTCAGTTCGGCATTGATTTTGGGCTGAAGATCGTCTTTGGTCAGGATAACCGTGACTAAAGCGGAGGTATTGTCAATATCTTTTCGTTGAACGCTGGGCATGAAAAAAAGGAGGTTTAACGGGTTGAGCGGGTTGAGCGGGTTTAACGGGTTGAGCGGGTTTGGCAAGTCGTGGGTCGGGTGTTTTTTTTAACCCCGTTAAACCCGCTCAGCCCGTTAAACCCGCTCAATCCGTTCAACCCGCTCAACCCGTTCAACCTTTGAAAAAAGTGCGGGCGGAGGGACTCGAACCCCCATGCCTCTCGGCGCCAGATCCTAAGTCTGGTACGTCTACCAATTTCGCCACGCCCGCAAAAAGGAGGGTTTTTTGAAAAGGAGCGCAAAAGTAATCCTTTCCACCATATCGCAAGGGAGGTTTTTTGGAAAACAGTTAACAAGACTTAAACGTATTTGGCCATCCGGACGGCAGCGGTAATTTTGTAACAAACAAAACAGCAGGAGAATACTATGGCGCAGGAAATTTCGGCGGTGCATGAAGTCGGGCAAGACACCGCGCTCATTCAGCGGGCGTACCGCAATTTGCTCAAGTGCATGCCCGGGCCTTTGAACAAGGAGGACAAACACAACATTCGTGCAGCCTTCGAACTGGCCGCAAAGGCGCATCAACTACAGCGCCGCAAGTCGGGCGAACCCTACATCCTCCATCCCATTGAGGTCGCCAGGATTTGTGTGGAGGAAATCGGCCTCGGACCAACTGCCGTCGTGTGCGCCCTGCTGCACGATGTGGTGGAGGACACCGACGTGACGCTCAAGGAAATTCACAAGCAATTTGGCGAACGCGTCGCGCTCATTGTGGACGGCCTCACCAAACTCGACAGCCTGCACGACTCCGAAAGCCCGCAAGCGGAAAACCTCACCAAGGTGCTCCGTACCATGTTGTCCGACGTGCGGGTGGTGCTCATCAAAATGGCCGACCGGCTGCACAACCTGCGCACGATCAAGAGCATGTCGTATCAGAAGCAGATCAAGATTGCTGCCGAAACGAGCACCATTTACGCGCCCCTTGCGCACCGGCTGGGTTTGTACAAAATCAAAACCGAGTTTCAGGACATATGCCTGAAAATTTCCCACCCCGACGAATACCACGACATTGCAGAAAAACTAGCCCAAACCAAACGCGCCCGCGAGCAGTACATCGAAACGTTCAAACAGCCCCTGCAGAAAGCCCTTGAGGAGCAACTCGGCTCCGGCGTGCGCATTATCGGGCGCCCCAAAAGCATCCACTCTATCTGGAACAAGATCCGAACCAAGCAGGTGGACTTCGAGGACATCTACGACCTGTTTGCCATTCGCATCATCCTCGACGTGCCGCCCGAGCGGGAAAAAATGGTCTGCTGGCAAGCCTACGCCGTCGTGACCGATTTTTACACCCCCATTCCCGAACGGCTCAAGGACTGGATCACCAACCCGAAAGCCAACGGCTACACCTCGCTGCACACCTCGGTCATGGGGCCGCAGGGCCGCTATGTGGAGGTGCAGATCCGCACCGAACGCATGGATGAAATCGCCGAGCGCGGTTTTGCCGCCCACTGGAAATACAAGGGAATCCGACGCCTGCGCAACGATACCGACGTGTTCGACAACTGGCTGAACCAGGTGCGCGACACGCTCGAAAACGTCGGCGCCGCGAATGCCGTGGAGGTTTTGATCAACCTGCAGAGCGACCTGTTCTCCGATGAAGTCCACGTGTTTACCCCCAAAGGCGAAATGCGCATCCTGCCGGAAGGCGCTACGGCGCTCGATTTCGCCTTCAGCATCCACTCCGATGTGGGTTGCACCTGCCGGGCCGTACGGGTGAACAACCGCATTGAGCGCATCAGTTACGTCCTGAAAAACGGCGACCAGATTCAAGTCGTCACAGACAAAAACCAGCGCCCCAATGAGGACTGGCTGAACTTCGTCATCACTTCAAAGGCCAGAAACCGCATTCGTTCCGCCCTGAAAGAGGAGAAACGTCAACTGGCTGCTCTGGGCCGCGAAATCCTGGAGCGCAAGTTGAACAACATGCACAAATGCCCGGTGGAGGAAAACGCCGACATGCTTGCCCGTTGGTACGGCTACCACAACCGGCTGGAGTTTTTCAGTGCCATTGCGCTGGAGCAGGTGGATATGTCGGGATTGAAATCGTTCCGCCCCGATGGCCAGCGCCTCGTCGAAATTGAAGGTGAAAAAGCGCCGATTCCGCACGAAAACGAACCGAAACCCGCCGACGGCAACCTCCCGGCCAAGCCACTGAAACAACAGGTCAATAAAGCAGATGTGTTCATCAACGGCGAGCCGGGCACCTACTTTGCCTATTCCTTCGCCACCTGCTGCAATCCCGTTCAAGGCGACCCGATCTTTGCGTATGTCACCGCCAACAAAGAAGGGGTAAAAATCCACCGCACCACCTGTCCGAACGCACCGTTTCTTTTGGCTAACTACGAATACCGCGTGATGAAAGCCGAGTGGGGCGCCACTGTGAAAGCCGATTTTATTGCGGCCATCCTCGTAACCGGTATTGACGCCGGCCCGGGCGTTATCCAGCAAATCACCGACCGAATTTCCGGCCTTGGAATCAATATCCGTTCATTTTCCATCACAGGCGAAGGCGGCTACTTCGAGGGGCGCATCTCGCTGGTGGTGGCCAATACCCACCAACTGAACCAGGCGATGCTGGCTTTGAAAGCGTTCAAGTTTGTGGCCAATGTGAGCCGAATGGAGTAGGGGGGGCAGTATATTCAAAAAAAGCCGCCGCACCTGACCAGATGCGGCGGCTTTTGCCGGACCGGCGTTTGTTTTTTATTAGTCCCGGCTGCCCATAAACCGCAGCAGCAGGTACAGGAACTGCAAAAGCGCCGCCAGGGCTGCCGAAACGTAGGTCATGGCTGCCCAGAACAGGGCGTCTTTGGCGCCGGTGTATTGTTCACCGCGTGCCACACCGCTGTTGTCAAGCCAGGCCAAAGCGCGGCGGCTGGCGTCAAATTCCACCGGCAAGGTCACCAAACTGAACAGACAGGTGATGCCGAAGGCAATTAATACCACCACCATCACAATCGGGTTTTTCAGCATGGAAATACTGACTAAGGCAAACATGAACAGATACTGCTGAATGGAAGCGGCAATATTCACGATCGGCACCAGCGCCGAACGCATCTGAAGCATGCTGTACGATGTAGCGTGTTGCACGGCGTGTCCGCATTCGTGGGCCGCCACTGCGGCAGCGGCTACATTGCGGCCGTGGTACACATCGTGGCTGAGGTTTACGGTTTTGTTGGCGGGGTTGTAGTGGTCGGTCAGTTGACCTTCGACCGAAATAATTTCCACATCGTGGATGCCGTAGTGGCGCAGCATGGTGGCAGCCACCTCGGCGCCGCTCATGCCGTTGGTAAGCGGCACCTGACTGTATTTGTTGAATTTGCTGCGTAATGTCCCGCTCAGGATCATCCCGATGACGGTGAAAAGTACGCTGATAATTATGATACCCATTTTTAAAAGTTTTGAGTTTTGAGTTGCCTTGAAAGACGTCGGATAAAACGAATGGTTTCAAAAAAAGTTTGGGAACGGACTATCCGATCATTTTAAACCCGGTGTACTTCTGCAGTGCCTTCGGAATGCGAATCCCTTCCGGCGTCTGGTTGTTTTCCAGCAAAGCCGCCACGATGCGCGGGAGTGCGAGCGAGGAGCCGTTCAGGGTGTGTGCCAACTGAATGCGGTTGTCGGCGTCGCGGTAGCGCAATTGCATGCGGTTGCTCTGGAACGTCTCGAAGTTGGACACCGAACTCACCTCCAACCAGCGCTGCTGTGCGCCCGACCACACCTCGAAGTCGAAGGTTTTGGCAGAAGAAAACCCCATATCGCCGCCGCACAGGAGCAGGATGCGGTAGGGTAGTTCGAGTTTGGTCATCAGACGCTGCACGTGGCGGAGCATCTGCATAAGCGCCGGGTAGGAGCGCTCGGGATGTTCGACTTGTACAATTTCCACCTTGTCGAACTGGTGTACCCGGTTGAGGCCGCGCACGTGTGCGCCCCAAGCCCCGGCCTCCCGGCGGAAACAGGGCGTATAGGCCGTCATGCGGATGGGCAGTTCTTTTTCGGGAATGATGGCGTCGCGCAGGATATTAGTCACCGGCACCTCGGCGGTGGGGATGAGGTACAGGTTGTCGCGTTCGCAGGTATACATCTGCGCCTCCTTGTCGGGCAACTGGCCGGTGCCGCGGGCGGTGTCTTCGTTGACGAGCAGCGGGGGCAAAATCTCCTCGTACCCGGCCTTGATGTTTTCATCCAGAAAAAACTGAATGAGCGCGCGCTGGAGTTTTGCGCCCTGCCCGCGGTACACCGGAAAGCCGGCGCCGGTGAGCTTCACGCCGAGGTCGAAATCAATCAGGTTGTACTTTTTGATCAGGTCCCAGTGCGGCAGCGCGTCGGCAGGCAGCGTCGGGAACGGTTTGTCCCAGGCGCGATGCACCTTGTTGTCATCGGCGCCGACGCCTTTGGGTACCGACTTGTGCGGGCAGTTGGGCACGGAATAGAGCAGGTCGTCGAGGGCTTTTTTGGCCGCATCGAACTGGTCTTCCAGTTGCCTGGTCTGGTCCTTGAGTGCGGTCACCTGCGCTTTGAGCGCTTCGGCTTCCTCCTTTTTCCCCTGCCCCATGAGCTGGCCGATCTGGGCCGACAGGCGTTTGTTTTCGGCCAGCAGGTCATCTAATTTTTTTTGGGTGGAACGGCGTTCATCGTCGGCCCGAAGGATGTTGTCTACCACCCTGATTTGTTGGGCCGACCAGTTCCGTTTGCGCAATCCGTTGACAATGCGCTTTTTGTCCTCGCGAATATTTTTTACTTGGAGCATTTTCAGGCAAGATTTTTTCTTGGGCGCAAGATAGCGCGAATTTCAAAATACACTTACCTTTGCCGCGTTCATTTCCAAACGGTCTGTGTCTTCACGTCCCTTTGTCGGCACGCCCCCACGACTTTTCCCTCTTTGTTTTGGTCTGATTATTGGCAACTTGCGACAAGGGACGGTCAGTTTGTTCGAGGACATGATCCCGTTACGCCATCTTTCACAACAATGTTATGTCCGGTAAACAGCCCCCTGGCGTTGGGTTTGGCATCTGCCGTATGATTTTACACTCTGAAAACGTTCTTGATCATCCTGAACCGTTCCTGCCTGTCCACACCGATCCCGGCATCTCCGTCCGGCACAGCCGGCGCCGCCTGACATTCTAAAACCTGTATTTTTCACCTTCATCTCCCATTTCCCTTATTCCTGCCATCATGTACGATATTTTGCAGCTCAATGATATGCTGGTCACCGAACTCAAAGAGGTCGCAGCCAAGCTCGGTATCAAAGGATACCACAAGTACACCAAACAAGACATCATCTATAAAATCCTGGACGAGCAGGCGCTCGCCCTCAAAAAATCCGGAGGCGACAAGGTTCCGGTTGTCGAAGAACCCGCCCCGGGGCGTAAAATCGTAGTCCGGCCCGAGCCGGCCGCCAAAAAAGAAGCCCCGAAAGAGGCGGAAAAATCCACCGCCGACCAGCGCACCCGCCGGGCGCGAAAAACCGTCGAAGTGCCGGCGCCGCCACCTCCCCCTACGCTTGGTACGGTACAAAA
This sequence comes from uncultured Saprospiraceae bacterium, assembly GCA_964392655.1. Taxonomy (GTDB): domain Bacteria; phylum Bacteroidota; class Bacteroidia; order Chitinophagales; family Saprospiraceae; genus M3007. Next base: position 4,771 of record CAYMQY010000129.1, on the reverse strand, counting down.
AGATACCCCTGCCCGAGAAAACCGCGATCAGCAAACCCGAAACCGCGACGAGCGCCCCAACCAAAACCGCGATCAGCAAGCCCGCAACCGCAACGAGCGCCCCAACCAAAACCGCGATCAGCAGACCCGTAACCGCGACGACCGGGATCGGCAAAACCAAAACCGCGACGACCGCGACCGCC
>CAYMQY010000129.1:0-4489 GCA_964392655.1 uncultured Saprospiraceae bacterium | reverse complement strand
CAAAACCGCGACGACCGCGACCGCCAAAATCCCAACCGCGAACAGCCGGCTCAAAACCGCGACGACCGCGACCAGCAAGCCCGCAACCCGGAGGAACGCCGTGACCTTCGTAACCGAGACGACCGCCGTGACAACCGCGACCAGCGCAATCGCCGCGATTTCCGCGACCGACAGCGCCCCGGAAGCCCGGCCCTCGTTGATCCGGATGCCGCCAAACTGAATACCGCTGAAGACGAAGATTTTATCGTAACCCCCGCCGGCGAAGATGAAGAGGAAATGATCGTGACCCGTCCGGTGGCCCCGGCTCCCGGCAATCAGGAAGCCCGCAGCAGCCAACGCCAGGAAGAACAGGTGGTCATGCCGAACATCGAGCGCTTTGATGTGGAACTGGACGGCATTATCGAAGGCGAAGGCACACTGGAAATGATGCCCGACGGCTACGGATTTCTGCGTTCGCCCGACTACAACTACGCCACCAGCCCCGACGACATCTACGTGTCGCCCTCTCAAGTCAAACTCTTCGGCTTGCGTACCGGCGATACGGTGCAAGGCGCTATCCGCCCGCCCAAGGAAGGCGAAAAATACTTCGCCCTGCTCAAAGTGAGCCGCATCAACGGCTTCGACCCCAAAGATGTGCGCGACCGCGTGCCGTTCGACTACCTCACGCCCCTATTCCCGACGCAAAAATTCAACCTGCTGACCAGTCCTACCGGACGCGACTTCGGCAACCGGATCATCGAGCTGTTCACCCCCCTGGGCAAAGGCCAGCGCGGCCTGATCGTGGCGCAACCCAAAACCGGTAAAACTTTCCTGCTCAAGGACATTGCCAACGCCATCACCAAAAACCACCCGGAGTGCTACGTCATTGTTTTGCTCATTGACGAACGCCCGGAAGAGGTAACCGATATGCGCCGCAGCGTGAAAGCCGAAGTGGTGGCATCCACCTTCGACGAGGCCGCCGACAACCACGTGCGACTGGCCAACATTGTGCTGGAAAAATCCAAACGGATGGTCGAATGCGGACATCACGTAGTTATCCTGCTCGACTCCATCACCCGTATGGCCCGCGCGTACAACACCGTAGCGCCCGCTTCCGGCAAAGTGCTCTCCGGCGGTGTGGAAGCCACCGCCCTGCAAAAACCCAAGAAGTTTTTCGGCGCAGCCCGGGCCATTGAAAACGGCGGCTCGCTCACCATCCTCGCTACAGCGCTCATTGACACCGGCTCCAAAATGGACCAGGTGATCTTCGAAGAATTCAAGGGCACCGGCAACATGGAATTGCAACTCGACCGCAACCTGGCCAACCGCCGCCTCTACCCGAGCATTGACCTCACCAAGTCAAGCACGCGCCGCGAAGAACTCCTGCTGGACAAAGACACGCTCCAGCGCATGTTCATCATTCGCAACCACCTCGCCGACATGAAACCGGAAGAGGCCATGGAGTTTATGAAAAAACAAATGATGCACTCCACCAGCAACGAAGAGTTCCTGGAGTCTATAAATCGCTGATTGTTATTTTTTTGTATTGCAAAGCACTGTCCCCTGCCTGGCTGAAATGCCGGGCAGGGGACAATTTTTTGTCGCTTTTTGACGAAACCGTCCGCACAATTCGGAACCGCACACAAATAAGGCACTATTTTCGCTGCCGATTTTCGCCCGCTGCTGCTCGACGGGCACCGACCGATTGCGCTATCCATCCGGTTTATGCAAAAACAACTGTCGCAATGCGTCTGCTCTACTCTGTGCTTTTTTTGATGGCCCCGCTCTGGGGCAATAAAATGATCGGAAAGATCGAAGCCCCTCCCGTGGAAAACCTCTGGGGGGTGGACGTGTCGCACCACCAACAACGCATTGACTGGGAAACTGTAGCACAAAAAAACGACCTCCATTTCGCATTCGTCAAAGCCACCGAAGGCAGCGACCACAAGGACAGCCTGTTTTGCACCAACTGGGATATGCTGCAACAAGCCGGAATCCGCCGCGGGGCATACCACTACTTCCGCTCATACGGCTGCGGGCACGATCAGGCCCTGCACTTCCTGCAAACGGTGGAACTTTCGCCCGGCGATCTGGCTCCGGTGCTTGACCTGGAAACCACCGACAAAATGCCCGTCGAGATCATGCTGGAAGAGGCCCGCATCTGGCTGGAAACTGTAGAGCGCAGCCTCAATGTGCGGCCCATCATTTACACTAACTTGCACTTCTACGAGACTTACCTCGCCGGCGTTTTCGATAACTACCCGCTCTGGATTGCCCGATACTCCGAAAACGAGCCAACCTTGCGCAACGGCAACTTCTGGCACTTCTGGCAATATACCGAAAAAGGCTGCGTGCAGGGCATTTCCCAACAGGTGGATCTCAACTTGTTCCGCGGTACCCCGCAAATGCTCGACCGCCTGTGCTGGTTCCCCGCCGAAACGCTGCCCATGCCCCACGACCCCGAGGCGGCGCCCTGATATTCCGGGCATACTTCCGTGTTTTGTCATCGGTTGAGCCGCAGATTTGTGGGCCAAAAAGTATTTACTTTGCCCCACTAAATCCAATCCGATCATGATTCAACGTACCTTCTTCGTCGCGCTGCTCTGCTGCGCCGCTATCGGCATCCTCCCGGCGCAAAGCCTCGAATCCGTCCTGAAAAACCTCGCCGACGCCGTCGTGGAAATTTCCGACGACAAAAACACCTACCGCCAGCAAATCACATTTGAGGCCGATAAACCCTACCGCCTCACATACCGTATGATTACCGTTTCCCAAAAAGACGGAAAAGAAAAAGAAGAACGCTACGAAGTCAATCTGGCCGACCTCGACAAAAACCTCGTCCGCCGTGTCACCAGCTCCAAGATGCTGGGGATAGCCGGTAAAACCCGCAATAGCCTGAACGCCATCAAATATTTTGAAGACGGTACCCAGAAAAATTATCAGGACGAACTGACCATCCGCTGCAAAGACAGCGAAAACATGGATGCCGTCGAAAAACTCCTGCGCGAAGCCATCCCGCTGGCCGAGGCCCAGTGGGAAAAAAGCGTGCAGATAGATTTCAAAGACCTGCCCGCCCTGGTCAAGTGGCTGGGACAGGAAATCAAAACCGTTGCCGTCGGCGATGTGCGCTACGTGCAAACGCTTTCCAAAGAAAGCAGGGACGACCTCATGCTACTCGAAATCAAAACGGAAACCAAAAACGGGAGCAAAACCGAACAGTTCCGCTTCAGCCTGGCCGATATCATGGAACAACGCGTGCTCTACAAAATTTCGGGCGATAAGGTCCTGCTCACCGCCGATACGCGCATGGATAAAAAAATGATCCACGTACGGGAAAACGACGTCCAGAAAAACTACGAAAACAGCCTTTCTTTTTACTGTACCGACCCCGATGAAGCCAAACGTATCATGCTGGTATTGCGCAAAGCCATCCCGCTTGCAACCGAGAGTGTCGGCAAAATCATCAAAACCCCGAGTTCCAAATCGGATGCTTTCGGGCTGCTCAAATCCAACGTCAAAGCCGTCGCAACGAACAAAAGAGAAACCGGACAAGCATTCGACGGAACCTGCACGGCCACCATGCGCGTGACGCTGAGCGAAGAAAAAAAGAACCAGCAGTATGACTATGCCTTTGACCTGGGCGATCTGGACGAACGCGAAATTGAACTGAGCGTCAAAGGACAGGAGCTGTTCATTGAAGCCAAAACGGCCCACAAAAACAAATACGTCCGGGTGATGAAAGACGGGGTTTTGCAAAACTATTCCAACGAAGTCTCTTTTGCTGTACCGGACATCGAAACCGCCCGTCAATTAGGCCCGCAACTGGAATACGCCATCAAGGAGTGCCGCCAAAAAGTAGCGCCCAAAGACATTGAGTGGCTCATTCCCCAACTGCTGAATGTCAAGCAAGACCATCCCTTTGTCACACAGGAACTTTCCCGCCAGCAAGCCGGCGGCAATTGCAAACTCAGCCTGCGCGTGACCACTTCCGGCAAAAAAGAAGTGGTCGAATTGTATGAATTCGCGCTGAAGGACATGGACGCCGGCAAAATCGAAATCAAGGTTTCCGGCAAAACCGTCGAAGTGGAAATGCCGACCGCGCGCAAGGAAAAACTTGTCAATTTTTACAAAGATGCCAAGCCGTCGTATGTGGACAAAGTGGTGTTCCTGGCGCCGGGTATCCCCGAGGCCAAACAAATTGCCGAAACCCTGAAAGCGCTCGTAGAAAACTGCAAGTGAAGCGACTTTTGACTATGAGCAAACGAAAAACAAGTACGGCAAAGCCTTTCCGGCAGCCGTCCGCAACGCCTGACAAACAGTGGTACGGTTATTTGCCGGTAATCGCCGCCGTGGTACTTTTCCTGACCGGCCTCCACAACCCGCTTACCGGCATGGACGATCATGCGGCCACTACCGACAACCCGGCGGTGGCTGCGTTCACCTTGCAGGCCGTTTTTTCCCAGTTCAACCTCGGCATGTACGCGCCGCTCACCTGGATTTTTTATGCCAT
>CAYMQY010000128.1:0-12830 GCA_964392655.1 uncultured Saprospiraceae bacterium | reverse complement strand
CCATGATTGCTTTTGCGTTGTCGAACATCGCCTCGGCGGCAGATTGTGTCGGCTTGCAGCCGTTTATCGTGCCGGACTGTGCGTAGGCAGCACCGGTCAGGCTCGGAGCGGTGTTGTCGTTGACATTTATCGTCTGCTCACAGCTCGTCGTATTATTCCCCACATCCTTGATTTTCCAGGTACGGGTCACCACGATCGGGCAAGTACCAGAAGCTGCATCTTCATACGTCACCACAAAATTTGCCGTCGGGCAGTTGTCCGTAGCAATACCCTGGTTGGTGGCATCCGAAAATTCAGCGTAGGTAGACGTGCCGGAAGCGGAGAAAGCCGGGCCGGTGATGGCGCTGGTGGAGCAGCCGGTGATATTTCGCGTAACCGGACATTTCGAAATGACCGGCGTTTGATTATCCACCACCGTCAGTGTCCATTCGCAGTCATCCACGACATTCCCATTGACATCTTTCAGGCGGTACTTAATCGTGTGGGGGCCGAGCGGGAAGGTCGCCATAGCCGAGGTGGCCGGCGTGATGACCACGAAACCGCCGCCGAGGTCGTAGTCCACTTCGAGGGTAGCCGGGGCGCAGGAAGGCGCCAGGCCGACTACATTGGGATGCGTCCACATGAAATCGGCCTCGCATTCGCCGGGGTCGGTGTTTTTGTTGAGGTCACCGAGGCAGGCCGTCAGGGTCGGCGGCGCATCCACCGTAACGTTGTGCATGTCGGTAGTCATCATGGCGCAACCGGCATCGTCGGTTACTTCGTATTTCACCGTGACCGTGCCGGCGGCAGTGCCGGTCAGGGTCGGTGTGCTGGTCGTTTCATCGGCAAGCGTCGCATTGCCGGTGCCGGGGGTGACCGTCCAGATGTGCGTCAGTCCGTTACCCGAACCGCCCGTCACGCTGCCGGTCAGGAGGATGTCTCCGTCCAGACACACATTCGATGCGCCGGAAATGCTGGTTTCCAACGGTCCATACACCGTGAACGTGACATCGTCACTGACTGCCGTACAAGGCCCCGCCGGATCGTTGGTGGTCAGGGTCAGGGTAACCGGGCCGCTGTAATTCAGCGGCGGGGTCCAGGTGGCGTTGAGGGTGGTGGCATTGGGCAAAAAAGTACCGACAGGAACGCTGGTCCAGGTTGCCGAAGTGGCGCCGCCGCCGATAACACCGCCGAGCGCTGCGGTGGTGGCATTGTAGCAAATGTTGTTTACCGTGCCGGCATCCACCGTGGCAGGCGGGTAGAAGCGCACGCTGCGGTTTACGCCCGTGCTCACGCATTCTGTTCCCGCATGTTTGCTGCGGAAAGTGACGGTTGTTGTTACAAACGACGGCGGATTGGGCGTGGGAGCCGGCACCGTAATCGTTTGTGGGCCTGGAGCATTTGTGCTACCGGCAGGAGCCGTGGCAAAGTCATCGAACGACCATTCCACTTCGTCATCGTCGACGTTCAGGGTAATCGTGTATGTGACATTCTCGGCCGAGTTACTACAGAAACTTTGTACGCCGCCGGGTGTGACGGTCGGGTTCGCCGGCAAGGGGTCTTCGGTCAGGCCGATGATGTTGGAGAAATCCGTACAGGCCACTCCGTTGAGCGTGGAAGTCAGCCTTCGGCCGTACCAGATGTCGGCGGTGAGTGCGGGGGGCGTCGGCAGGTTTTGGCCTGTTCCGCCGCCGACATTATTCGATAAAGGATCGACATGGATGGAGGTGGACGAGCGCCACTGGTAGGTGATGGTGCCGTCGGCTAAGCCGAGGTCGCCGGTAAAGCCTGCCGGGTTCGTGCCGCTGCACACCGTGAAGTCAGGGTCGTCACCGTACGTAATCATACCCGGGTCTGTGATCTCGTTGATGTCAATGGTCGGGCTGTTGGTCGTCACGGACGTGCACGTCACGGAATTCAGGACGGAAGTGACCACGCGGCGGAATTCCGCATCAAAAGTAATGCTTCCTGCAGGCGCGTTGTAGTCTTCCAGGTCGTTTACGCCGGCGCCGCCCGGAGCAGCCACCCAGGGATCACTGCTGCCTTTGGCGCGGAATTCCCACAGGTATGTGATCACGGCGCCGGCAGGAGCCGTTGCGGCGGGAGCGACAAAAACGGCTGCGTCGCCGCCTTCGCAGATGGTCTGCTGGTTGGCGGCAGTAGCCAGATTGATCGTGCCGGGGGTGATGGCGTTTACATACACCACGGCTTGCCAGGTAGCAGGCGTTGAAGAACAGGAAACCGTCGCCGGCGTGGTGGACAGGGCGGTACCGTCGGCATCCACCGTCACAATTCGGCGGAAGTACCGCGTCGCAGTAAGTCCGGTCGGGGTGTAGTCTTCGCTGGTAGCGCCCGAAATATCCGTCCAGCCGCTGGTGCCGTTAGCGGACTGTTGCCATTGATAGGACACAGTGGTCATTACACCGGAGGTGGTCGCCGGCATAGTCGCATCAATCATAGCGATCACATCGCCTACACAGATTGTTTGCGGGGTACCGCTGGAAATGGTGCCGAGGTCAACGGTATTGACATACACTGTCACGGTATTGGACGCATTGGTGCAGCCGTTGCCGGTGGATGTCACCTGGCGGCGATACATCGTATTGATTTCCGGGTCGGGCACGCCGCCGCCGGGGATGTTGTAGTTCTGGCTCGTAATACTGCCAATAGCAGGGGACCAGGTCACACCGTTGTTTTGGCTGTACTGCCATTGGTAGGTGACACCGGCAACATTAGTGGCCGTAAAAGCGGATGGGTCGCCACCCACACAGATCAGGCGGTTGCCGCTGGTGATGGAACCTGCACTTGGTGTCGGGTTGACCACCAGCGTGACGGCTGAAGTGGCAAAGCACAAGGCAGACGCCGAATTTTCCACACGGGCATACACCGTGCCGCTGGCACTGGTGTAGGGACTGGAAAGGTCATTGCTGCCGGCAATTGCCTCAGCCAGGGTGAGGTGATAGGTGACGGTTGTCGGCCAGCCGTTGCCCGCACGTACGGTGGCATCGGCGGCAGTCAGGTCGAAATCGGCGGTGGTGCCGCCGGCTGTGGTGGAGCACAGGGTCAGGGTAGCAGGTGCGGCTACGGATTCGTTGTCCACCACCGTTACCGTGAACTGGCAGTCCGAATCGTTCGAGCAGTCGTCCGTAGCGGTCACGGTCACCGTGGTGACGCCGACCGGGAAGAACGTACCCGGCATCGGGCTGTAACTGAGGGTGGGAGTGGCATCACAAACGTCCATGGCAGTAGCCGAGAAGCTCACTTTGGCGCCGCAGTCGCCGGCTACAGCATCGTCGCCGGCGCTGCTGTTGACGGTTATTGGTCCCGGGCAGGAGGGCGTGGGGTCTTGTGTATCCTGCAAAGTGACGGTTTTTTTCGTGGTACTTACGTTGATAGCCTCCATCTCGTCGGTGTTTGCATCAAACACCGGGCCTGCGGGTACGGCGCCCAACGTAATATCGGTGCCTGAACCGCAAGCCGTGGCTTTCAGTACAAGCGTCAGGAGCGTCGAGCCGTCCGCAAGCGTAATGCCGTCAATCATCGAATTGAAATCGTAGGTGACATAGCCGGAGGCCGAATTCATGGTATTCAGGTCGGCTGTGCCGCCGGGAATGGTGGCTGCGGTTGCCGAGACATACTGCCATTTGTTAATGTCCCAGGTAACCCGGAACGTGCCGAGCGCGATGAGGTCGGTGAAGTTGTCCACCTTGATTTCAAAGGTCGCGTTTGTCATGCATTCCACCGGCGAGGGGCCGTCCACATAAAGTTCGGCATCGGTATCGTACACGGTCATTTGATCGGTTGCCGTATTGGTGCAGCCGTTGCCGTCGGTGTACATGTAGGTAATGGTGTACGGCGAACCGGCCACACCGCTGGTTGCCGTGGCATCGAAAATCCAGTCGGCGCCGGACATGGACACGCCGGGGCCGCTGTATGTACCGGTGGAATAGTTGCCGCTGTACTGCGCCATGCCGCTATTGGTCAGATAGGTGGTTCCAGTTACATAGCAATGGTCGTCAATCAGGTTGAGCGTCACGGTCGGTTTGGGGTTGACAGTGACGACCACATCGAACGGCGTACCGGTGCAACCGTCAAAATTTTTCGGCGTGACCGTATAGGTGATCGTTACGGCCGAGCCCGTGTTGTTGGTGTAGGTATCGGTGATGTTGGCGTCACTGTACACGGCGCGATCCGGGCCGGCCGGCACATTCGGCTGGTCGGACGAAACTACCGTATAGATATAGGTGTCGCCGCTGCCGGGAACCAGTGCATCGAGGCTGTAATTCAGGGCTACCGCGGAGCAAACCGAAGTAGCCTGGTCGGATACGGTGGGTATGCAGGCAGCCGTTGCTATGGCCAGCGTGGCGCAGTTACCGGTGTTGCCGGCTACGGTCGTTGTTCCGCCAATAGTTAATTTGCAGGGGATGATGCAGCACTGATTCAGGTTCGTGTTGTTGGTCACATTCAGGTTGCCGCCTACGGTGAGTAAGCCCGAGAAGGTGGCATCCAGATCCACGATAGCATTGCGCTGGAAAGTAAAGGCGCGGTTGGCTGCCGTTTGAAGTCCGTCTGTACCCACGTCCTTGAGCTTGGGGATCGTCAGGGTATTGGCGGCGCGTACCAGGCGGAAACGCCCGCCGGTGCTCTCCAGGTTAGAAAGGTTCACATTCGCGGTTCCGCTTACGTCGTTGGCTACATTGGTGTTGTTCATGTCGAGGTGGCGACCTACACTCTCCAGATTGCTCAGGTTCAGGGTGGACAAGGCGTTGCCGTTGGTCTGGACACTCAGGTCAGTAGTAGTAGATTTCACCCCCAACACTACGCTTTGCAGACCTGAGTTGCCGTCAATGCTGACCGAGGTAGTCGGATTGCTGAACGTGGTCGGGATATTGACACCTGTCAGTCCGGTATTGTTGTCAATGACAAGGGTGCCTGGGACGTTGGCGAGCATTGGCAGGGAAAGACTGCTTGCAGGCGACAAGGCATTGCTGGAAAACGTCAGGTCGCCGCTTGCGCCGAGTGTTGTAAACAACGGCGCCGTCAAAGATTTGGCGGTGCGGGTGAAATTGGCGTTACCGCCGATGGTACTCAACATGCTCAGGTCAATGTCGGCAGCCGTAGTGTTGGCGATGTTGTTATTCATCGTAAGGCTACCACCGATGTCGGTCAGCACCGGCAACGAGATCGTTCCAACCCCTGTGCCGTTGGTGCCGATGGTCAGGTTGTGGGAGGTGGTATTGCCCACAAGTTGCAAGGCCACCATCTCGATTTCCACCACGCCGGGGTTGTTGTTGATCGTGACGGAGCCGTTGCCCACAGTCTGAAGCCCCGGAAGTTTGATTTCCGTTAATACCGTGTTCTGGTCGCCCGCACTGCCGCCGATAACGAGGTTATCGTTTCCGGTACCGTCGCCGATAGTGGTCAGATTGGCCAGATCGTCCAGGTTGGTGGGATTGAGGGCGTTGGTAAAGCGGCGAATGGTGACCGTACCGCCAGTAGAAACCAGTTCCGACAGGTTGCAGAGGTTGGTTATCGGGTCGGTAGGGTCATTGCCGTTGATCGTCAAAGAGCCGGTGATTTTGGTGTATTTGCAGCCGGAGGCATTTTTGAAGGCATCAACTTCCGCCTGGGTGCTGAGGATGACATTTGTAGTCGGAGCCGTAATCGTGCCGGCGCACACCGACCCGCAAACGCAAGCCGTCAGCGGCAGTGCCGGGCCGGCGGGTATGCCGTAGAACGGGCAGTAGTCCACGTTCGTGCTGAGTTTGGCGCCAGCGCCATATGCCTGGGGAAACATCCCGGGGCCTGCGGCATCGTTCCAGTAGTTGTTTTCGGCATCCACGACGGCGGCGGTCTGGTTGTCCACACCGAAGTTGGTACCGGCGAAATGGTTGCCGCCGTCAGCGCTGACTACGCCTGCGGTAGCATCGAGGCGCAGGTCGGTGCCGTTGGCCGTCGTGCCGCTGAAATCGTTGTTGGTCACGGTACCTGTGCCGCCGTTGGTGAATCGGATGCCGATGCCGTTGTCGAAGATGTGGTTGTTGTCAATGGTGGCGGAACCGGCATTCACGTCAATGCCGACGGCAAAGCCGTGGATGGAAGCGTCGTTGTTCTGGATGGTAGCCGACGCGTCGGCGCCCTCCACCAACACGCCGGTCAGCAGTTGGCCGCTGCCCTGAATGTCGCAATCGTCCTTGACTTGCAGGGTGATCGTGGCGTTGTTGCTGTTGGAGGGGTTGTCCTTGACATACACACCCGCTACGGTGGAGCCGGATATGGTCACGCCGCTGATGGCGACCGTGCTGGACGTGGCATTGGAGTTGTAACCGTCGTAGTTGTTGGCAAAAACGCCGTAGTCGGCTCCCGTGATGGTACCGCCTTCGACGGTCACGGTATTCGAGGTGGGGCAGTTCCAGAACTGCACGCCGCTTTGGAACCCGGTGATGTTGTTGTTTTCCACATCCACGCCCACGGCGATTTGGATACTCCAGAATTCGATACCGGAGGAACCGACGCGATCGGCTGTGGGCGATGTGTTGGAAATCGTATTGCCCTTGACCTCCATGGTGGTCGCACTGTTGTAGTGCAGATTGACCAAAATACCCGACACATCATCGTAGTCGGCATCACCGGCGATACTCACCTTTTGCAGGTTGAATATGTTGTTGTTGATGACAGCTTCAGCAGGGTTGGGCGATGCCTGGTAGAAGTTATTGGTTTGAACCCCGCGCCAGGCATCCGAGATGCAGTTATTTTCGATGGCTGCATAGTAGTCGTCGTAGATGAGCACGGCCGCCCAGTAGGGAATACGGGTGATCTTGTTGTTTTTGATATCGCCATGTTTGGCCGACGAGCCGGTACAGCCTCCCAATATTCCAAAATTGAAGATATTCTGGACGATGTTGTTTTGAATGACGGCTCCGCCGACGTTGTTGACGTAGATACCATAATCAGCATCGGGATTGGTTCCGAATGCCGTGTAGGGGTTGGTCACCGCCGTATTGTCGCCATCGAACGTGAAGCCGTCCAATGTCACATCAGGAGCGGTAATTTCTACGAGGGTGGTTCCGGTCCCGGCGGTAGTTGCCGTAGAGCCTGCGGGGGCCATGATGATGGCCTCGCCGGTTCCGCGCGCGCCGTCGCAGCCGCTTGTGCCGGCTTTCGGGCCGAGAATGGTGAGGGATTTGTTGACGACCAGGGTTTCGTAGTAAGTGTCGGCGGCTACGGTGATGGTGTGGCCATTCTGAGTTTGGGCATCGTCAATTGCCGACTGAATTGAACAGTACTTTTCGTCAGTGCTGATATTGGTGACTATTGGAAATGCTGTAGAGTTAGCGGCGATTGGTGTTTGTGGCAAAGCCGCTACCTGTGCACTGCTGCGGTAAATTTGCGTCGCACCTGTGAAGTATGCTCCTTCATTGGTGAACGTGTTGGCGTCGGCTACGCCCGCCAGAGTGTTGGGGGTGCCAAGTCCGCTGATAGCCGAGGCATTGAAAAAGATATGCACGCAAGCAAGTCCGAGACCAGTATTATCGAATGTGTTACAGGATACATTGGCGCCGGTACCTCGCACACGCAGCGAGTGACCGAAACGCGTAGTCGTCCCGGCAAACGTGTTGCCACGTATGGTGGCGTTGTTGGCGTCAATGGTGACCAGGGTATTGCCCTGGCCAAATGTTTCACATCCGGAAAATGAACTGGCACTACCTGCCGTACCGGTGATCTCGTTACTGGTGAAGTAGATACCTGAACCGGTTGCAATGTTCACTAACTGGCGTGGCACATTTGAAGCGGCAAACTGGTTGGTAAATCCACAATCGCCTGCTTCTGCGCCCACAAATGTCTTTCCGGAGAAGATGTTGCCGCCCACTATCAGATTACTCACAGCATTTCCAAATTCAGTGAGCAAGCCGGCTTCACCATCGGCAAATATTTCATTACCGCGAATGGTGATGTTACTGCGCACATCATCTATGTAAATTGCGGCATATTCTTGCCCCGGGCTTGGGCTATCGTACCCTTTGATAGTAAATCCCTTCCCGGTACCGCCAATTGTAGCGCCATCAGCCTGAATGAGGATTGTGCCCAACCCTGTTGACCCCTGAATGGTAGTCACCGCTCTACCACCGGTAGAACGTAAAGTCAGGTTGGACTTGTTTATCGTCACGTTTTCGTTATAAGTGCCGGGATCAACTTCAATCGTATGACCAGCCAAAGTCCCTGCATCATCAATCGCAGCCTGAATTGTGGTGAAATTCATGGAGGTATTGATGTTGGTTACCTGCGCTTGTACACTTGACCCGACAAGCAAAATGGTTGCTGTAAGGCCGAGGATCAAAGGCCTCAAAGCAGCGAAAGACAGGGTGTACGCGCTTGATTTGGAATTTGTAAAATGTTGCATGCTGGGCGAGATTTGTTGATAACGATTGGATTGAAGCGTAGAAGGAGTATAGGGATCGCCTGCGAGTCGGCCGGGCGAGTGGCACGATTCGGGCTGATCAATTGCTGTCGGGAAGTAGAATTTGAAAACTTTGCGCTTGCCGGTGGCAGAGCAACTTGTTGGTGCTTGCCCTGAAACAGGGGGACATTCCAACTTGAAAGGAGATATAACGGCAGAATGCCCCATCCCCTTTAACTGGTGAGGTGACTTTTTCATAAGACTGGCGACTAAACCGCTTTGGTTTCTGACTTTATTTCCTCGGAAACCAACGCAAGAAAGGATTAAAAACAAAAAACCATTTCAGTCATAAAAAAAACGAACTGAAACTTTTAAGACGGCAAAGATGGCGTTTATTGTACTGTTTTTTACCAATGGTTCGTGAAAAATTTTGGGTTTGCTGGGCCATTTAAATATAGTTAAAAACTAAAAAGCGTGTACGTTTGGGTTGCTTGCACCTAAACACGTTCACGCCCGACACCGAGAAAGACTGGACATATGGGCAAAAGGTCAGCGCTCCATAAACCCTTCCCGCAATAAAAACACCGACATGAATACGGTGGGCAAATAACTCACCAGGGCCAGCAGGATACCGTTACGGACATGCTCGGGCTGCATCTGTCCCTGCGCGCCCGACAGGATGCAATCCACAATCACCCGTCCGGCGTAAAAACCGCCCCAGGCAAGGAAGCCCCAAGAAACCCAGGTGTTCAGGCTGCGCAAATGTTCAGGGAACGGTGCCCCCGTAGTGTGGTAGTACAAGTAAACGCCGATGATCAGACACATGTACACAAAGTTGATGTGCGACATAAGTTGCTCGTTTTGATGTGTGAAGAAAGAAACATTCAGCGCCAGTCCGGACGCGCGATCACAATGGCCAGCATGTATAGCAAAAATGGCAAGGCCAGTACCGCAGGTACTGCCGCCACGATCAGCGCCACTGTGGGATGTCCGTGGTTTTTGAGGTACACACTCCCGAACAGGATGGCCAGAATAGCCAACAGCAGCGCCGTCCACATCAGCACATAACTGGTAGACGGTGCGGCGTACTGTCCGAAAACACCCATGAGAAATTCCCGGTGGCCGTACAGGGCAGCCGCCACGTCGAGCAGCCAAAGCACCCAAAACAACACAAGCATCGTTTTTGTCATGATATAAATTTTAGCAAGTGAATTGTCCTAAAAGGCCCCACCCGGCTCAAAACCTAAAACTCAAAACTGTCAATGTTCCTCCGTCCGTCCCAAAATTCGCCCTTCGCCGTATTTCTTTTTCAATTCCTCCTCCTCTTTTCGTTCCTCCTCGGTGGCAACCGGCTGTTCCAGATTTGACAAATCCGGCTGTCCGGCATCCACCCAAGCGGTGTACCAAGCACAGGCAACGGCGTGGATGGCGCCGCGAAGTTGCCGCTCCACCATGCCGTCGAGCGCCGACTGGTAAGCATCGGCAAAGTCGCGGCACTGGGTGATGACGACGGCTTTCCCGCGCATATCAGGGCACATTTGCCGATCCTGGGGGAAGGTCGCCCGCATTTGGCGTTCGATGCCGAGCACGCTGTCTACCATGCTGTTGCTGGTCAGCACCATGTCCCAGAAGTAGTCTGTGGTGCGGGCGATGTATTCGGGTTTTCCCACGAAGTAGTCGTACTGCTCGTCGGCAAAGAGTTCGGGGATGCGGCTTTCCCAGAAGCCGTGGATACCGGTCTGGCCAGTTTTCTGGCCGTTGTAATTGCTGGTGGTGTGCAGCGGTACGTGCGCGTCGCCGATGTAGTGGCCCATATCGGCGCACAGGCGCAGGATGCGTTTGACATCGCGGCGACGGAAAGCGCCGGTAAGGTCGCGTTGCATTTTTTGCAGATGCCAGGGGAGTATTCCGTGCGCTGAGAGGCTTTCCTGAAAAAAGGCTGTCCGCAGGGAGGGCGTTTCCTGCCCATCAAGGCGCAGGTGAACGGCCAGCGTGTCCGGGTTCAGTAGTTTTTCGGGATCGGTAAACAGGGGCAAAACGTGCCGGGCGAAATACCCGCGCCAGTGTTCGTCCGGCGTGTACGGTTGTGCGCGTTCGCCGCCAAAAAGCAGAACGGTATCGCCGCCGGCCGTCACGCCCCAAATATCCGTGTACTGCAACAAGGCCTCAGTGAACGTGCGCGGCAGCCCCTCGAAGGGCGGCACACCGTGCTCGTCGAGGTCAATAAAATGCCGTGGACCTTCCCAAGGCGTGGCGTAGCGCCGCATGTCGGGGTCGGTAGCGTGGTCGGAAATCCAGTCAATGTGCGGTTTGAAAAACACCATCATTTCCGGCGGCAGCGTCAGTACAGCGAGGCGGTTGATTCGGCGGTGGGCGAAAAATCCCCAGAGTGGTGTTAAATCGTTCAGGTTTTCAAAACCTGGAAGGTTTGCACGTGCACCATGTTTCCGGATACCACACAATGACGCTCCGGCACGGACGTCGCAGACCGCTTCGCCGTCAACAATATTGACCGTCGGCATGGTTGCCGACAGGGTCAAAAAGAAGAGGCAGCCTGAAAAAATCACGTTTCGCATCGGTCTGTTTTTTCCGAAAGGTACGCGCCTGGAAAAAATTGCGCCCTTACTTCTTTTTGCTTGCTTTCGCCTTCGGGTTAAACTCGAGGCATTTTTCCAGCCAAAAGCCAAGATCGCGGTCGGATTCATAACCTTCCGGTCCAATCATCAAAAATCCCGGCATGGCCCTGCCGCCGTGGATCATGGCCGAAGCGCCCGGGCGTTGGGTCAACTCGTCCTCCTCGGCAGGATCAACCCGTGCCATGATGCCGCCCTTGTACGTGCCGGCAAGCATCTTGTCCGCTACCATGAAACAGTCGCCACCGAACATGCGCTTGCGCTCAAACGCAATGCCTTTGCCGGTCAGCATGTCGGCGATACGCGCCGCCGTGATGTGATTCTCCATACCAAGTTTTTGTTTTTCAATGAATTAACAAAATTCAAACAACTTGTCGGCTTTTCCAACCTGAAACCTTGAAGCCTACCCCGGTTCATCCAGCACGATTACCGACCATGCCTCGGCTTTTTCAGCAAACAGCGCCCTGGTTTTGGCCCAGGTGCTCTGAAAAAGTTCCGATTGCCGATAGTGCTCCAGCGAAGCCTCGTCGTCCCAGATACTTAAGGTGAACAGCACGTTCGGGTTTTCGGTGTGTTGAAGCAATTCCATGTGTCGGCAACCGGGAAAAGCCCGGATGCGTGCCTTGCTTTGCTCGAACACCTCCTCGACAAAAGGTGCGCGCCCGTCGGGGCGAAATGTCATTTTTACGATACGTTTTATCATGGCAAAGAAGGTGCAAACATACAGACTCGGCAGTTTGCCGCGACAGGTTTGTGCGCACGGTTTGAGCAAGGAAATGTAATTTAAAAAAATATTTTTAGTCTAATCTAAAAATTTGTTTTTAATTTTCTGAAACTTTGCCCCCTGTAACGCGATCTATTCGATACCATGCTCTCACACGCAGAAGAAAACTACCTCAAGGCAATTTTCAAGATTTCGGAAAAAGAAGGCAAAGCGGCCAGCACCAATGCCATCGCCTCCGAAATGCAAACCACGGCGGCGTCGGTCACCGATATGCTCAGGCGGCTGGCTGAGAAAAACCTGATTGACTACGAAAAATACCGGGGCGTGCAACTGACGGAGGAGGGCGGACGTGTTGCCACCGCACTGATCCGAAAGCACCGCCTCTGGGAGGTTTTTCTGATGGAAAAACTCGGGTTTGCCTGGGATGAAGTGCATGAACTCGCCGAACAACTCGAACACGTTCAGGGCGACAGTCTTATCGAGCGCCTCGATGCATTTCTCGGCTACCCCCGATTCGATCCGCACGGCGACCCCATCCCCGATGCGCAGGGCCGCTGGGCATTTCGCCCTCAGGTGCTGCTAAGCCAGATGCAGCCCGGCGACGCCGGCGCTGTAACCGGAGTGAACGACCACAGCGCCGCATTTTTGCAGTACCTCGACCAGTTGGGAATCGCACTCGGTGTGCGGCTCGAACTGCTCGAACGCATCCCCTTCGACCAGTCCGTACGCATACGCACACCCGACGGAGCCGAACGTACGCTGAGTGAAAAAGTGGGGCAAAATCTTTTTTTGGTTTTGGCGGGTTGAACGGGTTTGCGGGTTGAACGGGTTGAACGGGTGCAGCGGGTTATCCTGAAAGCCCCGAAGGGGCGCCATACACGAAGGCAGGGCAGCGCCCTGCATAAAGACGCCCGGGTGGAGATAAGCCCTGAAAGGGCGACATAACCTCTACGAGCCAGACTGCGCATGCTATATCGCCCTTTCAGGGCTTATTCCCCATCCGGCTCCATCCGGCAGGGCGCTGCCCTGCCTTCGTGTATGGCGCCCCTTCGTGGCTTTCAGGATAACCCGCTCAACCCGTTAAACCCGCAAACCC
>CAYMQY010000127.1:8645-12832 GCA_964392655.1 uncultured Saprospiraceae bacterium | reverse complement strand
CAGATGCCCCCTCAACTAATGGTTTTGATCTGTTGTTTCGTGGCTTTGATTATTTTTGTCGCCTCGAAATTTTCACCTAAAGCCTGAAATATGACCGAGAAAGAACGCCGCATTAAAGAAAAATTACTGGAAGACCTTTTGAAGATAATTCCAATCGTAATTGAAACCGAGCGAGAATTTGGAAAGTCGGAGAACGAAATTTTCAAAATCGTAGATGCCATTCTGGATCGCATCAATCAACTTCGACACGAACTTCGCGACAAAAACTGAACCATGCACGCTATGACTATTCACCGTATCCCTACACCGCAAGAAGTGCTTGCCTTGCTCCAGCAAAATGGCTCCATGCCTGCAAGCAAAGAAGCCTTCGTCAAAGCATTTTCAGATTTGTACCCAACCTTGAACGAAACTGAACGCAAGCATCTGCTTGATGCTCTTTTAGAGTATGTTGACTCCTTGCTGGCAAAACCGGCAGCTGTAACTGCATAAGTTCGCACCCATCCCATGCTCGGCTTCCGTTTTTCCGACTACAAACCCGACCCCAACCAGTCCACCTTCGACCGGCTGTTCAAGATTTTTCAGGAACTGATGCTCTACACCTCCGGCAACGTGGGAGAGTCGCTGGCCTGGCTGACGGAACTGGACAAGGAATACAACCTCACCACGCCCGACTACGGCATGGGCGACTTCATCCGCGAACTCGAAGAGCGCGGCTACATCCGACGCGACGGCGACGGGGAGGGCAACATGGGCCCGACCGCCAAACTCGAAATCAGCCTGCGGCAAAAAAGCCTCGACGATATTTTCGGCGACCTCAAAAAAGCCAAAAGCGGCAACCACAACACCGGCTTCATCGGTACCGGCGATGAGTTTACCTCCGATGTGAAACCCTACGAATTCGGCGACGCGCTCGACAACCTCGCCGTCACCAACTCCCTCCGCAACGCCTATATCAACCACGGCATTGACGAGTTCCGCCTCACGCAGGACGACCTCGAAATGCACGAAACGTACTACCAGAGCCAGATGTCGTCGGTACTGATGATTGACATTTCGCACTCCATGATCCTGTACGGCGAAGACCGCATCACGCCGGCAAAAAAAGTGGCGCTTGCCCTGGCCGAGTTTATCCAGACCCGCTACCCCAAGGACACGCTCGACATCATCGTGTTCGGCGACGACGCCTGGCCTATCGAACTCAAAGACATTCCCTACCTGCAAGTCGGCCCCTACCACACCAACACAGTGGCCGGCCTGGAACTGGCCATGGACCTGCTCAAGCGCCGCCGCAATCCCAACAAGCAGATTTTTATGGTAACCGACGGCAAACCCACCTGCATCAAAGTCGGTAAAAACTACTACAAAAACTCCTTCGGCCTCGATCGCAAGATCGTGAACCGCTGCCTCAATCTGGCCCTGCGCTGCCGAAAACTCGACGTGCCGATCACCACGTTCATGATCGCCCGCGACCCCTACCTCGTGCGGTTCGTGGAATCATTCACGCAGGCCAACAACGGCAAGGCATTTTACTCCTCGCTGCAAGGGTTAGGGTCATTTGTGCTGGAGAATTACAAGAAGGGAAAGCGGCGGTAAGAATAAAAAGCGGAGGCCCGCAGCGGCGTTTTTCAACAACCTCTGCGGGCCTCTCCCCTCTGTGTACTCCGCCGCAGCGCGAACGGATTCCTTCGGAATGACAAAGAAACCTCTGTGCCCTCCAAAACTCTGTGAGCCTCTGTGACACTTCACGCTACGAGGGTAAAACCTCTTTGACACCTATCCTCGCAGCACCACCTTCCGCACCGCAGCCCCTACCTGTACGAAGTACATGCCGCGCGGCAGCGCGCCGGTGTGCAGCAGGAGCCTGTCGGCGCCGGCGGGCAGGAAAGTCTCCTGCACCAACTGTCCCGCACTGTTCAGCAAGGCCACCCGCACCTGCTCGCGGGCCGGAGCATCGGTAGCCACCCATACCTGATCGAGGGCCGGGTTGGGAAACAGGCGGAAATCAAACGCGGCCTGATCCGGTTCGCCGGCGCCCACTGGCGTGTGCTGAATATTGAAGCGCGGCGTGCCGAAGTACCCGCCCTCGCCGTCGGTCACCGTGAACCGGAAGCCATCGGCGGTATAGGTGCCGCCGTAGTCGAAGAAGCGGATGGAGCCGTTGTCGAGGTCGGTCTGGGTGAACTGGTCGCCGGGCTGCAGCGGGGCGCCCCAGTTTTTGGCCAGGTGTCCGTTAGCCGGCACCGTGAGCAGGGTGAAAAGCAGTTGGCTGTGCGTGTTGTTCGCATCTTCCACCAGCAGCAAGTCGGGCGTCACCACCCGGTTGTTGCCCGGGTCCACGATCATCGTGTTGTTGTTCACCAAATAAGGTGGATTGAGCTGCACTTCGGAGCAAAATTCCAACTGGAACGCCTCGAAAGTACCGCCGCCGCCGATCTGGGTGTCCTTGATCCGGAGCGTCCAGAGGCCGTTGGAATTTTGTCCGGTGAATGCGCCCAGCGGGTCTTGTGGACGGTAGGCAAGGCCGGTATTCGGCGGAGGACAAGGAAATGGATTGGGCGCCTCGTCGGTCAGACGCAGGTTGAAAAAGCCGTTGAAATTCCCGCAACGAGCCGTCCAGAGCACCACTTCGGTACCCGTCGGACTGATGAGGCGCACATCCAGGTCTTTGAAAAACTCGTGGTAACCTTTCAACTGCCGCACCTCCATGTTTTTGATGGGGCCGCCGGCCAGCACGTTTATTTTGGATTCAATCGTGGGCGTGCCATTGGCGGTCATGCCTTTGGGCAAATCGCCTGCCGCCCACTGGAAACATTTTTCCGCGAACGTGGAAAAGAAAAACGGCTCCGTCCAGTCATGGCTGCCGCACTCGTTTTTGGGCCGCACGCGCCAGTAGTAGGGCGTGCCTTTGGCCAGAAAGATGGGCAGTTTGAAACTGTCGAGCGTGGTGCTGTTCACCGAGGCGAGAATAGTGCCGGGGGCAAAGGACGGACTGGTGGCAAACTGTACGTCGTAACTCAGCGCGTCAAGGGCTTTGTTCCAGTACAGGGTCTGAATGAGCGGTTGCTCGGTAGCGCCGTTGGCGGGCGTCATCAGTACCAGCGATGAAAAATCGTTGCGCAGGGTGGTCAGCACGATGGGCCGCAGGATGGGCGCCTGCCCGGCGGCGGTGGCGCGCAGCACGATGGTGAACGTTTCCTCCGTTTGCACCTGCGAGAAGTCGAGCGTCAGCGTAGCGCTCTCGCCCGGTTGCAGGGTGGTGGCGCTGAACGAAGCCGATACATTGGGCGGCAGCGCACCGTCTATTTCCAGGGTGATCGGGTTGTTGAAACCCAGTATGCCGACCGTGGAAATTTCCACCGTTTGGTCGGCGGGCAGGCACAGGATGCCGCTGTCGTTGTTCAGGCTGATGGTAGCCGAAGGCTGGACGGGCTGTTTGATCGTGAAATTCTGGTTTGAAATATCAAAAAACACGTTGTCGTAGCCGTCCACACGCACGCGAGCCGACGAAGTAGCCAGATCGGGCACGAGTACGTAGTGGCTGCCGTCGTTGTTCACGTGTTCGGCGAGCAAGATCGGGTAGGTCAGGCCGCCGTCGGTGCTGAGGCGGATATTCACGTGCGAGCAGTTCACCGGTGCCTTGTCGGAATTGGCTACATCCCAGCGCACTTCGGCGTACTCGCCGATGTTCCAGGAGTGTGCCGCCGCATTGGGAAATTGCACCCGGAACGGCCCTGCGCCGCCCCAGGCCTGGAAGGCCACATCGGCGGAACCCACACCGCCGCCGCCGCTGCGGTTGTCGCGCGCAGTGAGTTTGAACGTCAGGTCGCGGGTGTAGGCAGGCAGCAGTTCGCGCGAGTCGGTGCTGTTGCTCAGGATGGTACTCAGTTGGGGGAAATAGCGGTTGGTGACGGACACGGCGGGCCGGGTGCGGAAAATAGGCGAACTGGCCACCTGGGTGCCGAGCGGCGTTTCGGGGCCGAGGTCTATTTCCTCCCAGCAGTAGGTAAGCGGGTCGCCGTCGGGGTCGGTGGCGCTGCCGTTCAGTTCGAACGGGGTACCGATGGGGATGTAAAAGTTGTCCTGATAGGGCAGGGTCACGACGGGCGGGTTGTTCGTGGTGGGAATTTCAGCCCCGCACTGGGAGCCGGACTCGAAGTCGAGGCTAACGCGCATTTCCTTGATGGAGC
>CAYMQY010000127.1:0-8545 GCA_964392655.1 uncultured Saprospiraceae bacterium | reverse complement strand
CCGCACTGGGAGCCGGACTCGAAGTCGAGGCTAACGCGCATTTCCTTGATGGAGCCGCCGTGGAAGTACAGGTCGGCGGCGCCCTGCACATTGTCGCCGCCGCAGCCGCCCACATACGACATGATCGTGCTGCCGCTGCCGGGTTCATAAGCCGTAAATGGCGCCCGCTGGTCTTCGGCAAAACCGCCACATCGGTTCCAGCTGTGATTGCCGCCGATCTGGTGGCCGAGTTCCTGACAGGCCACGTAGATGAATCCGACGCCGTAGTTGCCGCTTCCGGCGGTGCAACCGAGCCACTTGCTGTTTCCGCAGATGGCGCCGAGGCCACCCACACCACCGCCGCCGCGCGAAAACACGTGGCCGATGTCGTATCCGTTGGGTGTGACGCCGGCCGTCACGACAGCCTGCTGGTTCTGGGCGGCCAGGGTACCGGGGTCGGTCCCGAAAAACGGGTCGGTGTCGGGATTCAGGAAGATGGTCAGCAGCGTAGCCTGCACCACCTGGAAGCGCACGGCAAAGTCGCGCTCGTAGGGTACGTTGATCTGATTCACATATTCCGTCAGAGCCGATAAAATCATCTGCTTGTTGCCGCCGTGGTCTTCCGAGAACTCACCGGTGCAGGAAATCAGGAGTTTGTATTGCTTGAGCGTGATGGGCGCCAGTTCCGTGCCGCGTTCCTGCACCGGCGGTACATAGTGCGTCGGTTTCTTTTCCAGCCATTCTTTGGTCAGGACAATCTCGCGCGGCCCCTGCGGGAAGGCGTCGGCGGGTAGCGCATCGGCGTTGTAAACCATGTAAAATTCGTCCTGCCCCCAGGCGTAGGGTTCAATGAACTCCAAGCCCATGTCGGCCCGAACCACCATAGCGCGAAAGCCGCGCAGGGTATGGCTAAGCCGCACTTTTTTGAGCGGATCGAGCAGCGACTGGCCCGCGAAAGTGCGCAGGTAAGGCGCCTCGGCGGCCAGTTCCGGTTCCAGGATGGAAATTTCCCAGACAGAAAACGGCTCGAGCGTGCCGTCGGCCATGGGCAGGGCAATCACACAGCGGTTTTGACCGGCTTCGGGCGTAAACTCCTGCGGAGCGCTTTGCAGGGCCGATTTGATGCCGGCATAGTCCAGATGGTACGTCTGGTAGTGCAGCGGAATCAACTTGCGTTCGGCCTGTTCCGGCAGCGCGATAGCAGTTTCGGGGATGGATTTGAAATAATTTGGAGCGGTTGTTTGGGCGCCGGAAAGCAAGGGAGCGAACAGAAGGCAGAGCAAAGTCAACAGACGCATGGCGTGAAAAGCAGGTATGTGGTGGTAAGGTTTGAAAAAATGTGCCGCGAAAGTAGCGTTTCCGGCGACGCCAAACGCTACCGCATGGCCGAACACTTGGCAAAAGGACGCCAAAAGCACAATTTTCAAGTCCAAAATCCGGCATGCGACAAATTTGAAAACCTGTGCGACAAATTTGATACCCCCCCGGTGCGGCTTGCCGGCACCTTTGTCCCGTCAATCGGCACATCGAAAACACAACCTGTTCTGCATTATGAAAAAAGCATTCAAAATTATCGGCTACACCCTCGGCAGCCTGCTCGCGCTCCTGCTGATTTTTGCTGCCTGGATTCAACTTGGCCCCATGCCCACTTATGAAGTCAAAGCGCCGAATCTGAAAATTGAATCCGACAGCGCCAAAATCGCTGAGGGGCGGCGCATCGTGCTCACCGATTGCGCCCACTGCCACCGCGGCCCCGACGGGAAGTTGAGCGGCGACGTATTCATGGACGACCCGGCTTTCGGGAAAATCTGGTCGGCCAACATCACGCGACACCCGGAGGCAGGTATCGGCCACTACACCGACGGCGAACTGGCCCACCTGCTGCGCACGGGCATCAAACGCGACGGCAGTTTTGCCGGCCCCTGGATGACGTTTCCGCTGCTGTCCGACGAAGACATGCACTCGGTGATTGCTTTTTTGCGCACCGACGCACCCGAGGTACAGCCTTCCGAACGCCGCAGCCGGCCAATGGAACTCAGTTTTGTGGGCAAAATGGTGTTCAAACTATTCCTGCCCAAGCCCTTCGATTACCCATCCAAACCCGTCGTGGCGCCGGCGCCTGCCGACAAAGTGGCCTACGGGCGCTACCTCGCCACTGGCAAATGGGAATGCTTCCGCTGCCATTCCGCCAGTTTTGAAACCAACAACGAACTTGAACCGGAAAAATCCATTGGCTACTTCGGAGGCGGCAACCCGGTAGGCGATAAAGACAACCCGCCTGTGGCATCGGCCAACATTACCCCCGACAATGAAACCGGTATCGGCGCCTGGACCGAAGAGCAATTCTCCCACGCCGTACGCTTCGGCAAACGCCCCGACGGGCAGCCGCTCAGCCACGTCATGCCACCGTTCGCTGTGTTATCCGACGAAGAGGTGTCGGCTCTTTGGGCCTACCTGCAAACCGTACCGGCAATCAAAAACAACGTGAAGCGTACGCCCGTCAAGCACTAAAAAATTCATCATTCATCATTCATCATTCATCATTCATCATTCATCATTCATCATTCATCATTAACAAAGCCATGCTCAACACATTCAAAAGTACCGTTCTGCTGCTCTTCGTTGCCGTCAACCTGAGCGCCCAGGCCCCCGATGACAAGGCCGTTTACGCTATGCTCCAGGAGGGCATTGATGCCTTCAACGCCCGCGATGCTGTCCGGTTTGCCAATCTTTATGCCGACAATGCAGAGTTCATTGCCCCGGACGGAAATATTCTCCACGGCAAGGAGCAAATCCGCGCGGCACATGCCGAACTGTTCAAAATGATTCCTGCCGCTGAAAAAAGCGCGACCGAATACGTGGAACGGAAGGTGACCATGTTGTCTGCCGACATGGTATTGCTGACTGCTCGCTGGAAAAGTACCGATACATTTGGCGGACAAGACCAGGTGAGCGAAATGTCTTTTTCATTTCTTGCCGAACGCACCAACGGCAAGTGGCAGGGCCGTCTGACAACCCTCACGCCCGTAGCGCCGATGCCGCAAGGGAAATAACACAACGCACTCAAACCGTCAAAACAATGAATATTCCATTTCCACATACCATCGAGAGCAAGTACGGCGAACGCATTACTTTCCTGCGCATGGAAGGCGAGCGCCTGATACTCGAAGGGTTTTGCACACCGACGGCCGGACCGGTCATGCACACGCACTTGCGTCAGGACGAAGGCGTGACGGTTGTCAAAGGCAAAATCGGTTATCAAATTTCAGGAGAAGAACCACGCTATGCCGGCCCTGGCGACAGCGTCGAGTTCAAACGCGGAGTGCCGCACCGATTCTGGAATGCGGGAGAAGATGAACTGCACGTCGCCGGTTGGGTTGAGCCGGCCGAGAATATTGTTTTTTTCCTCACCACACTCTACGATGCGTTGAATCGAGGTGAAGGAAAGCGGCCGGAACTGTTTGACGGTGCATACCTTACCCTGCGCTACGCCCGCGAATATGACGCACCAGAAATACCGGGGTTCGTGAAATACATCGTCATGCCCATTGCGTATGTCGTCGGTCTTTTGCTGGGCAAATACAACAAGTTCAAGGATGCCCCAAACCCAAAATAACAAACACATATCATTCACAACCAAAACTTTATTAACCATGTCCAAGTTATTGCATCTCGCTACTGCAACTTTTTTTCTGGTGCTTTTCGTCTACCCGAATGCACAGGCACAAACCACAAACTCCGAAGCAGCAATCCTGAAAGCATGGGACGATGTATGGACGGCATACGATTCCGGCAATGAAGCACAAATGTGGTCGTACTATGCCGAAAACGCTACAGAAATCTATCCGGATGGAAGCATTGCCGTCGGTATATCGCATATCAAGGCCGGCTACGAAGGGTTCAAAACGATGCTCGAAGGCAAACCAACCTGGACTTCAACCAAACCGGAAGTGCAGTTCATCGAACCGAATGTGGCATTGCTTATTTCGGATGTGACTTCCGATATGAAATTGAAGGGCGGACAGCAGATCGGCGGCAAAATGAAGTTCACAGCCCTGCTGCATCAGGTAAATGGCAAGTGGTTGATCGTGTACGACAGCCAGACGCCTGTGATGTCCATGCCGGAAGGGAAATAGGGGTTGTTGGCTGTTGGCTTCCTGAGCGTGATGCCAGACATGGCGGTGTACTCTTGGTCGGAAGCCAACAGCCAAAGGCTAACAGCCAACAGCATTTTAGAACGGTGCTATGCCCGTCCTGCGAAATCGGGGCGGGCATTTTTTGTTTTTCCCCAAAAAAAGGGAATTTGCAGGCCGAATTTACGCACCGTTCCTATGAAAAAAACTGCCGGCCTTTTTGTGGCGGCCCTTTTGTCCGTATGGCTTTCCGAAGTACAAGCCCAGGCTCCGGTAGATTCTCTGCTACGCGAATACCAAAGAGCTGCCAACGATTCGCTCAAGTGGCTGAATCTGTTTCACATTTCACAACATTACGCCAAAACCAACGTGGACTCGGCCCTCGCCTGGGCACAACGCGGACTGGAGTTTGCCGAAAAAAATGCGCCATTTCTCACGCCGCGCAGCCTGAACAACGTGGGCTTGCAGTACATGAACCACGGCAACTTCGATCAGGCGCTGGAATACTACTTGCGAGCAATTGCAGCGGCAAAAAAATACAATTGCCAACCCTGCATCGCCACTACTACGGGCAACATGGGCATTATCGCCTGGAACAAAAAGGAATATGAAAAAGCGGAACGATACTTTCAGGAGGCCGTAGGTATGGCGAAAGTGCTTCGGGATACGGTCGGCCAGGCACGGTATCTGAATAATATGGGATTGGTACAAACAGACCGGAGCCTGCTCAACGATGCCGAAAAAACATTCCAGAGCGTACTCGCTCTGCTCGCTTCCGCCGATACGCTGTGCCTGCAGCCTACGGTGTACAACAACCTTGGCAACGTGGCCTATGCCCGAGGAAATTACCCGAAAGCACTCGAATACTACCGGCAGTCGTATGAGTTTGCAGAAAAAATGAGCGACGAGGCCGCCACATTTCTCGGGCTGAACAACACCGGCTGGGCTTACCTTGCCCAAAAAAACTACGACGGCGCCATCCGGCAGTTCTCGCTTGCCCGGGACGTGGCGGAAAAAACCGGAAACGAACGCTACCAGGAGCAGGCCGTCGGCGCGCTCGCCGATGCGTACAAGGCTAAAGGGGATTTCAAAAACGCATTTTCGACGCTTGAAAAATACCTCCAGGTGCACGACAGCATCGCGGCCCGGCTCAACAACAAGGCCGTCATGGAACTGGAAACGCGCTACCTGACCCAACAAAAAGAAGCCGAACTGGCCCGGCAGGAACTGGCACTACAACAACAAACCGGCCAGAAACGGATGATACTCGGTTCAGCGCTTTTCGTGATTCTTGTGCTGGCTGGCCTTTTTCAGTATGTGCGCAACCGGCAGCGCATCAAACAAAAAGAAGCCGAGCATGCGCTTGCGCTCGAACACGCCGAAACCGAAAGTCTGCGCGAACTCGACCGCGCCAAATCCAGGTTTTTCGCCAACATCAGCCACGAATTCCGCACACCACTCACCCTCATCCTCGGCCCTGTACACCAGTGGCTCGAAAACGCTCGGGCTGCCGGGCAAGAGGCCACACAGGT
Organism: uncultured Saprospiraceae bacterium; assembly: GCA_964392655.1. Taxonomy (GTDB): domain Bacteria; phylum Bacteroidota; class Bacteroidia; order Chitinophagales; family Saprospiraceae; genus M3007. The sequence continues at coordinate 2,901 of CAYMQY010000127.1, read as the reverse complement.
GCCCCTGCGCCACCTCGACCTCGTGCGTCGAAACGCCAACCGGCTGCTCGATCTGATCAATCAGTTGCTCGACCTGTCCAAACTCGAAAGCGGGCGCATGCACCTGACCGTCGCACAGGGCGATCCCCTGCAAACCCTGCGCGTTCTGGCCAATGCCTTCGAAAGTATGGCCGAACAAAGCGGCATCCGCTACGAAATTGATATTTCCCAAAAGCAGGAAATCGCCTGGTTCGACCGCGACAAATTAGAAAAAATAGTGGCCAACCTGTTGTCCAACGCCTTCAAACACACGCCGCCCGGCGGTTCCGTCACCGTTCGGGCTGAAGTTGGAAACGAGCGCCTTAAACTCGAAGTTGCCGACACCGGTGCGGGTATCCCCCCGGAGTCGCTGGAAAAAGTGTTTGAACGGTTTTATCAAGTTCCGGTCTTCCCCCCGACCCCGGCTCCCGAGGGAGCAGATGTTGCAAACACCGCAGAGAACACCGCAGTATTCTCTACAGCTTCCCTCCCCTCGGGGGCAGGGGCCGGAACGGGCATTGGCCTCGCCCTGGTGCGCGAACTCTGCTCCCTGCATCATGGCGCCGTATCAGTGGAAAGCAGCCTTGGCGAAGGCTCGGTTTTCCGGGTGGAAATACCGGTGAGCCGCGCAGCCTTTTCCGCCGAAGAGCGCTCCGAGGCTACAGTGGCGGCGGCACGCTCGTCGGACGATGAAAAATCGTCCGACGAATCCATCCGACGCAAAAAGAGCAGCGCCCACTCGTCCGGCCATGAAAAATCGTCGGATGAGTCGCTTCCCCTCTGCCTCGTAGTGGAAGACAACCTCGAACTCCAGGGCTACATCCGGGAGCAGTTGGCCGGCGTTTTCCGAATCGTGCTTGCTTCGGACGGGCGCGAAGGACTGGCCACAGCCTTCGCACACATCCCCGACCTCATCATCAGCGATGTGATGATGCCAGGCATGGACGGCAACCAACTCTGCACCGCACTCAAAACCGACGAGCGCACCAGCCACATTCCGGTGGTATTGCTTACCGCCCGAGCCGGTCAGGAAAGCAAAATCGAGGGCCTCGAAACCGGCGCCGACGATTACCTGACCAAACCTTTCGACACCCGCGAACTGCTTGCACGGACACAAAACTTAGTGCGACAGCGGGAAACGCTGCGCAAGCAATTCAGCCGCACCGTCGTGCTCAAGCCGCAGGAAATTGCCCTGACCAGCACCGACGAGCGTTTCCTCCAGCGCATCCAGCAAAGCCTCGACGACAACCTCGGCAACGACCAGTTCAGCGTGGAAGAACTGGCTTCGGCTGTGGGCATGAGTCGCAGCCAGTTGCACCGCAAACTCACGGCGCTCATTGACCAGCCGCCTGTCGAATTTATCCGGAACTTCCGCCTGAGTCGCGCCAGAGAAATGCTCGAAGCAGGCGCCGGCAACGTATCCGAAATCGGCTACGCGGTGGGTTTCAGCAGTCCGGCGTATTTTTCCAAAGCGTTCCGGGATGCGTTCGGGGTGGCGCCGAGCGAGGTGCGGGGGTAGTACGGGTGTTTCAGTTGAGTAATTGCCGGCCTTTACACTACCTTTGCCAAGCCTGTTGTATTTCACCATAATGTAGTAGTGCTCTTTATGAAAAATAGTATAATTTGGATACCAATTCAAAACCTTGATTTGGACAAGGCAAACCCGCGTCTGCCGGAGCGTATCGGTTCTCGAAAAGACCCCGTCCCGGAAGAAGAAATCATTTCATGGATGTTGGAGGATGCCTCATTATTGGACTTGGTCATCTCTATTTCTACCAACGGCTTTTTTCCGGGCGAACCGATATTGGTTGTTGAAGATTCCGGGCGATTCGTCGTGGTGGAAGGCAACCGACGCTTAGCAGCTTGCAAAATCTTGCTCGACCCAGACAAGGATTGGAAGCGGAAAATTGCTATACAAGGCATCCTACAAGGGGCCGATCCCAACAAATTTCCGAAAGAACTGCCCGCTTTAGTATTTGATGAACGGCGACAAATCGTTGATTATCTTGGCTATCGACATGTCACGGGCGTACAGAGTTGGTCTCCAGTAGCCAAGGCGCGATACTTATACGGGTTGCTTGACTTGTACCGCCAAGAAATGCCAAATGCCAATGATGAAACGATCTACCGCCTGATCACACGAAAAATCGCTAGTCGGATGGACTATGTGAAACGGCTTCTCACGTCATTCAGACTGTTTCAGATCATTCGGGACAACGGATTTTACAAAATTCGAGAGTTGGACGAGGAATCACTCGAGTTTTCCAAATTGTCGGATGCTGCTACCAAGTACGAAAAAATTAGGTCGTTTTTAGGCATTGATTTCGGGCTGACAGATCCTCTGATCGAATTGCGCTACAACCATCTCGAAGAACTGATTCAGTGGCTTTTTGAAAAAAACAACCAAGGCCAAACGCGGATTGGCGACAGCAGGAACCTTACTGTATTGGCCGAAGTGGTAGACAGCCCGGAGGCGCTCGAAGCCTTTCGCAGCGGCGAGGCCCTCAAAGTGGCGGCTTTGCGGACGGTAGTACCGTCTGAGCAGTTCAACACATTTGTCGCCGCCTCGCTAAATCAACTGAAACTGGCTTACGAGGTAGCCTATCGAGTGGATGTTTTTGATCCTACGGCCAAGAAATACTTGGAAGAGTTGAGTCAGTTAATCAAATCTTTAGCATCCGCCATCCGCGAAGCGGAAAAGTCCAAAGTATTGGAAGAGGCCTCCTTGTTTAGTTAATCATGGCAAAACTAATAACCGAACTCCCAACAACTGACGATCCCAACAAGTGGGCAGATTACTGGGAAATGCGCTGCTTGTGCTCCGTGGAAAAGACTTTTTCTGTGGACGATATGCGAGATATCGTGCAAGACAACCAAATAGAC
>CAYMQY010000126.1:0-12957 GCA_964392655.1 uncultured Saprospiraceae bacterium | reverse complement strand
GATTCAACCGGAACCCGCTACTTTTGTTCCGTCAAAAAACGCTCCTCGCATGACGCACGCAGACCTTGCCTCAGCCCGCCAACGGCTCGACAGAAACGGATTCCTCGACCTTGACGTGGATCCCTCACTCGATCTCGTGGCTGAAATAAATCGCCTCAAACGCGAAAAAAACGCCATCATTCTCGCCCACTACTACCAGGAATCGGAGATTCAGGACGTGGCCGACTATATCGGCGACTCGCTCGGCCTTTCCCAAAAAGCCGCCCAAACCGACGCCGACATCATCGTATTCGCCGGCGTGCATTTCATGGCCGAAACCGCCAAGATGCTTTCCCCCTCCAAAAAAGTGCTGCTGCCCGACCTCAAGGCCGGTTGCTCACTGGCCGACTCCTGCCCGCCGCACCTGTTCCGCAAGTTCAAGGAAAAATATCCCGACCACATCGTGGTGTCGTACATCAACTGCACGGCGGAACTGAAAACCCTGACCGACATTTGCTGCACCAGCACGAATGCCGTGGCCATTATCGAGAGCATTCCGAAGGATCAGCCGATCATTTTCGCACCCGACAAAAACCTCGGCGCCTACCTCGTAAAAAAAACGGGTCGCGATATGGTGCTGTGGAACGGCGCCTGCATGGTACACGAAATTTTCAGCCACGAGCGCATCGTGAAACTGAAAGCCCGCCACCCAAACGCCAAATTCATCGCCCACCCGGAGTGCGAGGCGCATATTCTCGACATGGCCGACTACATCGGCAGCACCACGGGCCTGCTCAAGTTCACCATCAACGACCCGGCGCAGGAATTCATCGTGGCCACCGAGGCCGGCATCCTGCACCAGATGCAGAAGGCCAGTCCGCACAAAACCTTCATCCCCGCGCCGCCAAACAACAACTGCGCCTGCAACGACTGTCCGCACATGAAGCGCAACACCATGGAAAAACTCTACCTCTGCATGGAATACGAGCAGCCGGAAATCATCCTGCCCGATTGGGTGATCAAGCAGGGCGTGCATTGCATTGACCGGATGCTCGAAATTTCGGAAAAAGCCGGGCTGGGCCTGAAAGGATAAACCAGTCAACCCGACACATCGGAACAAAACATGGACTCACTTACCCAGATCGTACTCGGCGCCGCCTGCGGCGAAGCCGTGGCCGGACGCAAACTCGGCAACCGCGCCATGCTGTGGGGCGCCATCGGCGGCACCATCCCCGACCTCGACGTGATGGCCGAAATGTTCACCGACCGCATGACCGCCATGGCGTTTCACCGGGGCTTCATGCACTCCATGCTGTTTGCTGCGCTGGCGCCCTGGTTGCTGGCATTTCTCGCCCGTTGGTTTTACAGCCAGGGTGTGTACCGGCTTCGAGGGTACAAACTGATCGCCATGCTGATCTGGATCGTCTTTTTCCTCGGCGCAGCAGCAGGCATCAATTTCATCCCCGTCGTGCTCAACGGCCAGATCAGTTGGTACATTTTCCTGCCTACCCTGCTGCTCGGCCTGTGGTTTACCTGGAAACTCTGGCAGGACTACTGGCGGCGCGACCTCAGCATCGTGCAGGCGCCGTACCGGACCTGGGTGGCACTGTTTTTCGTAAGCATCGTCACGCACCCGATTCTCGACTGTTTCACCAATTTCGGCACCCAAATCTGGCAGCCCTTCTCCGACCTGCGTGTACAGTGGACCACCGTGTCGGTGGTGGACCCGATTTACACCGTGCCATTCGGAATTGCCCTGCTGCTGGCCGCCCGCTTCGAGCGCACGCAGCCCATTCGCCAATACCTGACCTGGGCCGGCATTTTGTGGAGTTGCGGCTACCTCGCATTCACATATTGGCACAAACAGCGGGCAAACGACCTGTTTGAGCAGGCCCTTGCAGCCAAAGAAATTCGCTACAACCGCTACATGACCGGCCCCAGCATCTTCAACAATGTAGTATGGTACGGCCTGGCGGAAGGCGACACGGCGTACTACTACGGCCTGTCGGGATTCAACGACTGCCGCCCGGGCTTTGATAAAATTTCCACCCTGCCCAAAAACCACCAGTTGCTCGGCCACGTCCCCTACGACGACAAGGCCTACTATTTCCTGCGCTGGTTCAGCGACGGCTACTACGATGTGGTGCCCTTCGGGCAAACCGGCGATACCGTGCAGGTGAACGACCTGCGCTTCGGCTTGCAGGGCGATACCCTCGTGGAGCGGAATTATGTATTTCCGTTTCTCCTGTTCAAAAACGAGCAAGGCAAATGGGACGTGTACCAGCACAACCGTTCCCCGCAAAGCCCGGAAAAATTCAAACAATATGCTGCCGAACTTTGGGCGCGCATAAAAGGCAAACCCTGCCCCAATTAAAAATATAACACCATGAAGCAACGGGTTATTTCCGCCGTCATTTTTGTCATTGCCATGCTCGGCGGCGTTTTCGGCGGCGCTACGGCATTTTACCTGCTGTTTGCGCTCATCACGGCGGGCAGTCTTTGGGAACTCATGGGCCTGCTTTTCGCAGCCGAAGGCAATCACCTGCGCCTGCGCAAGGTTCTGGGCACGGTGCTCGGGGTGCTGCCGTTTTTGGTGTTTGGCAGCGCCAGACTGGGGTTGATCAATGCCAATACCGAGACGCTCTACGCCTGGAACGCGGCCTTCATTTTCCTGTTACTTACGCTCCCCGCTCTGTTATTCCTGCTGTTTGTCCTCGAACTGTTCCTGCATTCGGACCGCCCGTTCGCTAACATTGGCCACTTTCTGCTGGGTTTGGTGTATGTGGGGCTGCCGTTTGCCCTGCTTGTCAGTATCTCGACCGGGCCTGACAGCAAGTACGCGCCCTTGCGCGTATTCGGCCTGCTGCTGCTCACCTGGACCAACGACACCATGGCCTACCTCGTCGGCTCGAAAATCGGAAAACGTCCGTTTTTCAGCCGTATTTCCCCAAAAAAAACCTGGGAAGGCACGCTCGGCGGTATCGCGTTCACCTTTTTTGCCGGCTGGCTGCTCGCGCAATGGATCGGCGACTTCACGTTCCGGGAATGGATGCTGCTGGCTACTTGCGTGGCGGTATTCGGCACCCTCGGCGATCTGGTGGAAAGCATGCTCAAACGCAGCATCCACATCAAAGACTCCGGCTCGCTGCTACCCGGTCACGGCGGCCTGCTCGACCGTTTCGATTCGTTTATGTTTGTGTTGCCGTTTGCCTGGCTGGCGCTGATGATTTTTGAAGGTTGAAAACATGAAAATACTCTACAACCCCTCCGTACTCGACCACGATACCGGAGCCACCCACCCCGAAAACCGCCGCCGCATCCTCGGCTTCGGCGACCTGACTCCCACGCCCGGCCTGCCCGACGGCGAGCCGTACTTGCACCTCGTACACCCGAAAAGCCACATCGAAACAGTACGCCGCCACTGCGCCGCCGCCGAAGCACTCGACGGGGATACGAACACCTCGACCGGCAGTTTCCAGGCCGCCGCCGCCGCCGTAGGCGCTACGATCACGGCGATGGAACGCGGCGATTTTGCGCTCGTGCGCCCGCCCGGCCACCACGCCTACCGCGACGCCGCGCACGGGTTTTGCCTGTTCAACAACGTGGCCATAGCCGCCCAGAAAGCCGTGAATGAAGGCAAACGCGTGCTCATCCTCGATTTCGACGGGCACCTCGGCGACGGTACGATGGACATTTTTTACAAAACCGACCAGGTCATGTACTGGTCGCTGCACCAGTACCCCGCCTACCCCGGCAACGGATCCCCCGTGGAAATCGGCGAAGGCAAGGGCCGGGGCTTCACCATCAACTGCCCACTGCCCGGCGGCAGCGGCGACGATATTTTCCGCCACGCCGTGGAATACATGCTGCCAGCCGCCATACAATTTCAGCCCGACGTGGTGGCGGCCTCCGCCGGTTTCGATGCACACCAGTTCGACCCGCTGCTGCAACTGCGCGCCACGGGCAATTTTTTCCACTGGATCGGCAAAACCCTGCAGGAAACCTTTCCGGGAAAAGTCTTCGGCGTGCTCGAAGGCGGCTACAACGTGGAAGAACTGCCGGGTTGTGTGTACAATTTTGTGGCCGGCGTCAACGGCGAACCCCTCCCGCATCCCGAAACGCCCACCACCTCGGGCCTGCGCATCTGGGAAACCTACGAGATGTACCTGCACCAGGCAGCAGGTCTGCTGATGAAATACTGGAAGTTTTAATAACGATGAGTGATGAGTGATGAACGATGAGCCGGTATTGAGTTGCCGCCTTTATTTTTGACATACCCGAAATTTTAACCCAAGCCTGTACGATTATTATGAAAATAGCCATCATCGGCGCCGGCTGTTCCGGCATCACCGCCATCAAATGCCTCGTGGAGGCCGGCCTGCACGACGTGGTTTGTTTTGAAAAAAGCGACCGCATCGGCGGCAACTGGGTGTTCACCGGCGGCGCCGGACACAGCAGCGTAGCCGAAACCACACACCTCATTTCGAGCAAAAAAATGTCGCTGTACAGCGACTTCCCCATGCCCGCCGATTATCCCGACTACCCCAGCCACCGGCAGGTGCTGGCGTATTTCGAGGCGTACGTCCGCCATTTCGGGCTGGAAAAATATATCCGGTTCAATACAGCCGTGCTGCAAGCGGAAAAAATTGCGAACGAACAAGGGGGCGTCTCGGACGACACAGGCACCGAAGAGCGGACGGGTCCCTTCGGGATGACAACGGAGCGCTGGCGCCTGCACCTTTCGGACGGCACGAGCGCCGAATTCGACTACCTGCTCGTGGCCAACGGACACCACTCGGTGCCCCGTCACCCGGCCTGGAAGACCGATTTTTCGGGCCTGTACCTGCACGCCCACGAATTCAAAAACAACCGGAACCTGGGCGGGAAACGCGTCCTGGTGGTGGGCGCCGGCAACTCGGGCTGCGACTGCGCCGTGGAATCCTCCCGCGTAGCCGAGCGCGTGGACCTCAGCGTGCGCGGGCCGCAGTACATCGTGCCCAAGTTGTTCATGGGCCGCCCGACGGATACCTTCGCCGCCTCCATGCAGTGGCTGCCGCAAGCGGTGCAGGATGTGTTGCACCGGCTCAGCCTGCGTATTCAGGTGGGCAAGTACAGCGACTACGGCTTGCCCGACCCTGATTTCCCGCCCACCAAAGCGCACCCGACGGTAAACTCGGAATTGTTGGAAAAAATCCGCCACGGCATGGTGCACCCACGACCAGGCGTCGCCCGCGTTGCAGGCCAAACCGTGCATTTCGCCGACGGCTCAGCCGCCGACTATGACGTGATCGTGGCGGCTACCGGGTACAAAATTCACTTTCCGTTTTTCGATCCGGCGTTCATCAGTTGGGAAGACGCCACGAATATCCCGTTGTACCTGCGGGTGTTTCACCCCGAACATGCCAACCTGTTTTTTATCGGCCTGGTGCAGCCGCAGGGCTGTATCTGGCCGCTTTCGGAGGCGCAGTCCCGGTTGGTGGCGCAGGTTATTTTGGGCAAAAAAAGCCTGCCTGCCAACTGGCGCGAACTGGCCCGTGCCGAGGGGGAGGCTGCCGAACGCACGTTTCTGAAAAATCCGCGGCATTCTGTGGAGGTACATTTTTTGCCGTATTTGAAAAAACTGAATCAGGCCGCCCGCTGACATGGAACAAAAACACTGGTGGCGCATTGTCGAGAAACGGCAGGAAACGGCCGAGGCCGTCACGCTGGAACTGGAGCCGGAAGACGGTGCAACGGTGGCGTACCTGCCCGGCCAGTACCTGCCGGTGATTCGCGCCTTCGGCGAAAAAGACCTGCGCCGGGCGTATTCGTTCAGCACCTGCCCCGGCGTGGATGCCCGACCCGCCATCACCGTGAAACGGATACCGAACGGAGCGATGTCCACCTGGTTGGTGCAGCGGACCAAACCCGGCGACCGCCTGCTCGCCGCCGCCCCTGCCGGGCAATTCTTTTTGCCGAAAAACAAACCGCGCCGGTTGATTTACGTAGCCGCCGGCAGCGGTATCACGCCGGTGATGAGCCACCTGAAAAAACTGCTCGACGCCGGCGCCTGGCCCGACGTGCCGGTTGCCCTGATTTACGCCAACCGCGACAGTGCCGGCACCATTTTCAAGCAGGAAATTGACCGCCGGATCGCACGTTTTCCCAAACGATTTTCCTGTACCTACGTGTTCAGCCGGGAAACAAACGTGCCGCATGCCCGGCACGGCCACCTGAACAACGGGGCATTTGAAAAATACCTGCTCGACTTGTACGGCGGCAAAATCACGGCCCGCGACCGTGCGGGCACGCACGTATTCCTGTGCGCCCCGACGGCGCTCATGCGCATGGCCCGCATGACCCTGCGCGTGCTTGATTTTGCCGATGAAAACATCCACCAGGAAACCTTTGTGCCCGATACGCGGCGGCAGTCCCGCACGGTGGATCGCAACCGCAGCCACCGCATCGCCGTGACGGAACAGAGCAGGAGCCGGCTGGAGTTTTCCGTTTTTTCCGGCGAAACCATCCTCGACGGGGCCTTGCGGCAGGGCATCGAATTGCCCTACACCTGCAAGAGCGGGGTGTGTCTGAGTTGTCTGGCGCGTTGTGTAAGTGGCGAAGTGGACGTGGCTTTTGTGGAGCAAACCCGACGCGAAGGTCCGGGCGCGCTGGTGAATACCTGCATCGGATATGCGGTGACGGAGGCGGTCGAACTGGCGTTTTGAGGTGCGCTAACCCTCCTCGCAGGAAAACGGCAATGCGGATTACGTCAATTGTGCGGAGGCCCGCCGAGGGTCATTCGCTTGTCCATTGCTATTTCACAAACCGGTCATCCGTCAGCGCGTGCAGAAACGCTTCGAGGTCGGTTTTTTCCTGTTCCGTCAGGCCAAGGGGGCGGGCAAAAAGCGTGTCGCGGTTGATGCTGTGCGTCACGAATTTGTCGGGCTGGTCGTAGTAGTCAATCACTTCGCGCAGGGTACGAAAGGAGCCGTTGTGCATGTAAGGAGCGGACACGGCCACATTGCGCAGGCCGGGTACCTTGAACCGGCCGAGGTCGCTGGAGTCTTTGGAAATGGCAAAGCGACCGGTGTCCTGCAATTCCTTACCGTCGAACAGGCCGATATTTCGAAACTCGTCGCCGGTGAAGTCGGGGCCGAAATGACAATCGAAACACTTGCCTTTTTTCATAAAAATCTGGCGCCCGCGTACGGCAGATGCGCTCATAGCCGCCTCGTCGCCGCGCATCCAGCGGTCGAAGGGCGTGTTGCCGGTTTCGAGGGTACGGACAAAAGAAGCGAGTGCGTCGGCGAGGCTGAGCGAGTCGGGTTCTTTGCCATAAACACTGCGGAAATAGCCTTGGTAGCGGGCGCTGCTGCGGAGGCGTTCGAGCGCGACGGGCAGCGACAGGTTCATTTCTACCGGGTTTTCGATGGGCTGCAACACCTGGTGTTCCAGCGAAGGGGAGCGCCCGTCCCAGAAAAAGGACGAGCGGTATGTCATGTTGGTGATGGCAGGCGTGTTGCGCGTGCCTTTTTGGCCACCTACTCCGAGGCTCACCGCAGAGGTATCACCAAAAGCAAACGCAGCGATATGGCAGGAAGCACAACTGATACTTTGGTCGGAAGACAGGATTTTGTCCTCGAAAAGCAGCCGCCCCAGGTCTTCGCTTGTCAATGGCGTGTTTCCTGTGGGCACAAATGCTGCGAGAAGTATGCTCAGGCACACAACCAAAAGCGCAGTTCGATACGTATGTTTCATAAACCCGATTTCAAAACGCCGCAAAAATAGAGCCGTATCGGGGAATAATTTTCGGTAGCCGGGGATGCGTGTCACAACGTTTGGTGAATGTGGTCACTATCCGGTTTCGGGGAGAATTTGCCAACCCCTGAAAAGAAAGGCAGTGTATCGCTACTATTCGCCAAATCAATCCCCCTGCTTTGCTTGGCGTACGGCCGGGACAGAAGGACATTTGCGCACCTGCTTTTTCATGTTCATCAACCAACTATTACAATCTTCATGCAACACTTCCTACATTCTCGACTCTTCCGGATTGCCGGGCTTCTTCTTGGAGTGCTAGCCTGGCTGGCCAATGCCAGCAATCCACCTACCGGGCGCACCGGCGCACCGTTCGACGGCAGTTGTAACGACTGCCACTCCGGCGGCAGTTTTAACGGCACAGTTGTCGTGGATGGTTTGCCCTCCACCATTGAGCCGAACACCACCTACCCGCTTACCATGACGCTCACCGCTACCGGCGGCAATCCCGCTCGTGGCGGTTATCAGGTCGTAGTTGTGGACGGCAACAACACCAACGCCGGCGATCTTACTACCGTCAATGGCCAAAGCGGCACCGAGTTTTTTGCCGGGAGAGAGTACATGGAGCACCGTGGCTCGAAAATTTTCTCCGGCGGCACGGTCCAGTGGGCATTCAACTGGAAATCACCACTTTCGGCAAACGGCAACACGATCAAGGTGTACTGCATCGGCAACTTCGTCAACGGAAACGGGAGCGACAACGGCGACAATGCCATCGAAGCGTTTCAGTCATATTCCTTCTCCGGGCTGCCTCCTGTGACGGCGTTTATGTCAGACATCAACAACGTCTCCTGTTTCGGAGGCAACACCGGCAGTGCCACCGTAGAAGCTGACGGAGGCGCTGCTCCGTACACCTACCTGTGGTCGAACGGCCAAACCGGCCAGACCGCCAATAATCTTACCGCCGGCACGTACACCGTCACGGTGACCGGTTCCAGCGGTTCGGGTACCGCCACCGCCACCGCCGTAGTGACTCAGCCGACCCAACTTAATGCCAACGTGTCGGTACAAGGCGTACTCACCTGCATCAACCTGACAGTAACCGCAACCGCCAACGTATCGGGCGGCACCGGGCCGTACACTTTCGAATGGTCGGAAGGCCAAACCGGAAACCCGGTGCAACTGACCACACCGGGCAGCCATATCGTCACCGTGACCGACAACAACGGCTGCACCAAAACCGCACAGACTACCGTGCTCAGCAATACCGTGGAGCCTAATGCCGAAGCCGGCCCGGCAGTGACGCTGACCTGTGTCCAGCCCAATGCCACCCTGAACGGCGCCGGTTCGTCGTCGGGGCCAAATTTCTCCTACCAATGGACGGCCTCCAACGGTGGCAATATCGTGTCGGGCGCCAATACGCTGACGCCTGTAGTAAACGCGGCCGGCACCTATACGCTGGTAGTAACCAACTCCACCAACGGCTGCACGTCGGAAGACATCACCACTGCAGGCAGCAGCATTCAACCTCCCTCGGCTTCGGCTACAGGCGGGGTGCTGACCTGTGCCAACACCACGATCACGCTAACGGCTGCCACCAACGCAAGCAACCCGACCTTTGCGTGGTCCGGCCCCGGCGGATATTCCTCCAACCAGCAAAACCCTTCGGCCAATACCGCCGGCACCTACACGGTGGTCATTACCAATACCGCCAACGGCTGTACCAATTCCGCTACGGCATCGGTTACGCAAAATACCACTGCGCCCACGGCCTCGGCTGTCGCCGAAACGCTCACTTGCGCGGACACGCTGGCTCAAATAACCACCACAACCAATGCCAGCCCGGCTACGTTCGCCTGGTCCGGCCCGAACAATTACAATTCCACTGCGCAAAACCCGAACGTGAACACCGCCGGCACATACACCGTCGTAGTGACTAACGGCGCTAACGGCTGCACCAACACGACAACCGTGACGGTAGCGCAAAACACTACGCCGCCAACGGCTTCGGCTGTCGCCGAAACGCTCACTTGCGCGGACACGCTGGCGCAAATCACCACTACAACCAACGCCAACCCGGCTACGTTTGCCTGGACCGGGCCGGGCGGGTTCAGTTCCAATGTGCAAAACCCGAACGTGAACACCGCCGGCACCTACACCGTAGTTGTCACCAACGGGCCAAACGGCTGTACCACCACCGCAACCGTTCCCGTCGCGCAAAACACCACGCCGCCCACCGCCTCGGCTGTCGCTGAAACGCTCACCTGCGCGGACACGCTGGCGCAAATCACGACCACCACAAACGCCAACCCGGCTACGTTCTCCTGGACAGGCCCGGGCGGATTCAGTTCCACCGCGCAAAATCCGAATGTGGACACCATCGGCGTGTACTCCGTAATCATCACAAATGGCGGAAATGGCTGTACCAACACCGCCTCCGTCACGGTAACCCAAAACACTACACCGCCCGTAGCCGACATTGCTACGCCGGGCAACCTGAATTGTTTGGTTACCATCCTGCAATTGAACGGCACACCCTCATCGCAAGGGCCGAACTTTGACTATCAGTGGACTACCGCAGACGGCAACATCGTGTCGGGCGACACCACACTCACCCCCACCGTGGATGCGGCCGGCACCTATACGTTGCTGGTTATCAATACCGCTACCGGCTGCACCTCGACCGACAATGCCGCTGTGGTGCAATCGCCGCCGGTGGTCGCTTCGGTGTCGAATGTATTGAATGTGAACTGCAACGGTGGACAGGACGGCTCGGCTACAGCCTCCGGCAGCGGCGGTTCCGGATCATTCACCTACGAGTGGTCGAACGGCGACACCACGGCAACTACAGGCAGTCTCGCTGCAGGCACCTATTTCGTGACGCTCACCGATGCGGAAAACTGCACAGCAACCACCTCTGTGACCATTACCCAACCCGCTCTGTTGAGCGCCAATGCTTCTGCCACCGGCGAATCGGGCGCAGGCGCCAACGACGGCACTGCAACCGCCAACCCTTCCGGTGGAACACCCGGATACGAATACCTCTGGAGCAACGCCGAAACCACGCAGACGATCATCAATCTGGCTCCCGGAAACTACACGGTAGTAGTCACCGATGACAACGGCTGCACCGCTGTGCAAATCGTCACCGTCAACAGTTTCAACTGCACACTTTCGGCCAGTGCCACTACCACCAACGTCTCCTGTTTTGGCGCCGGCGACGGCACGGCCACAGTCGTGCTCACCGGCGCGGCGCTTCCAGCCACTTACCTGTGGTCGAACGGCGATAACACGGCTACTGCCGACAACCTCGCACCCGGCACCTATACCGTCGAAATCGAGGACGCCAACGGTTGCCCTGCCGAACTGACCGTGCAAATAACCGGCCCGGCCATACTGCTGGCCAACGCCACGTCCACCCACGAATCCGGTGTCGGCCTGAACAACGGCACCGCTACCGCGCAGCCTGCCGGCGGCACCACCCCGTATACCTACCAGTGGAGCACCAACGCAACCACACAGACCATCACCGGACTTGCGCCGGGAACCTACACCGTCACCGTCACCGACGACAACGACTGCACCGCCGTGCAAGCCGTGACGGTCAATGCCTTCGGATGCAACCTGGCGGCCACCATTTCTTCCGTAAACGTCCTGTGCAACGGTGGAAATACCGGCCAGGCAACGGCAGTACAAAACGGCGGCATAGCACCGATCACCTACCTGTGGTCAAACAATGCCATCACCGCTACAGCATCCAACCTGACTGCCGGCACATACACCGTGACCGTCAGCGACGGAGCGGGCTGCCAGACGGTATCCACTGCGACAATTACCGAACCGCCGGCTATTGACGTACAGACAGTAGTCACCCCGGTCTCCTGCCCGCAAAGCACCGACGGCTCGGTGGCCATTTCCATCAGCGGCGGCACCGGCCCGTACACCTTCACGTTCCCGGGCGGCGGCAACGGCCAAGGTCTTTCGGTTGGCACGTACACCATCACGGCCACCGATGCCAATGGTTGCACCGTGCTCGAATCGTTCGAGGTGACATCCAGCGACACCATTGCCCCAAGTGTCCTGTGTCCGCTTTTTGTCACCGGATGTGCCGGCGTAGCACTCAATTTCCCCCCGGTTTTTCCGTCGGACAATTGCGGGTTCGGCGGTATTCAGGTAGAACAAGTTGGCGGACTACCCAACGGCAGCGTTTTCCCGGTCGGTCAAACCGTACAGACATTCCAGGCAAAGGACGCATCCGGAAACTCGGCAACCTGCTCGTTTACCATCACGGTAGGGCCACCGATTGAAATCACGCTGGACGGGTTTACCAACGACGCAGGCAACGCCGGGCTGGGCAGCATCCAGATTACCGTCAGCGGCGGTGTCGGAAACCTGAACTACGTCTGGCAGAAGGATGGTCAGCCGTATTCCGATTTTGCCGGCGATTTGACCGGTTTGATGAAAGGCGTCTACACGCTCGTGGTCACCGACCAGAACGGCTGTACCCGGGCGCTTGCTCCTGTGACCATTGACAATTCGGTGTCCACTTCGGCGCCGGATGCCGATGCGTTCCTGCGCGTGGTTCCCAACCCGGCCAGCCACTTCATCCGCCTTGATATGCAAGGCATCCAGCCTCAGGTTGTTCAACTGTTCGACGCCAAAGGACGGCTGCTCCGCACCTTGACCCCGGCCGAGTGGCAAGGGCAAATCGAGGTAATATCCTTGCCGAGCGGCTTGCACCACCTGTTGGTTCTGGATCAAAAAGGCCGTTCGTTCACAGCAAAATGGCTCAAAACGGAGTAACCAATTTCGAGTAATATGGCGGCAGCGCGCGGGTTCAATTTTCTGAATATCAAACCCTGCGCGCTGCCGTTTCTGTGTTCCGAAACGGCAATTTTTCATGTAATAATAAATTAACAGGCGCGGTCCGACCTTTTGCCCGATATTTACCGCTCGAACAAACACGTATCGGACAACCTACCTATCACAATTCAGTACCAACTAATGGAAGAGAAAAAGCGCCGTCCGCGCATCCAGAAACCAAATCAGGAGTTTCCGCTGAAAGAGCGCTCCTCATCAGAAGAACCCGGCGATGAAAACACTCGCGAAGGATTTGACGATGAAAAAAAGCCTGACTTTGACCGGGAAAACAACGCTGAAGGCCAAAAAAAATGGGAGAATGACCGCCCCTACGAGCGCAAACCCTGGCAAGATCGCAATCAGGGCGAAGGCGGCGAACGCAAA
>CAYMQY010000125.1:7164-12959 GCA_964392655.1 uncultured Saprospiraceae bacterium | reverse complement strand
GCCCACTTGGAGGAGTTAAGTTTGCCTTCAAATCCGTCGAACAATTTATTGATCATCCGGAGCTGACGATCATTGAAAAAAGTAGTCCGGTGTCGCTCCCAGAATTGGGCCTTACCCAACACCCGGGCGAGCGATTGATCGGTGGCCATCAAGGCGCCGGTCAGGCAGTCCAGAAACCACAACAGCCATTCCGTGATATCCAGATTGCCTTTTTGGGTTTGCTCCAGGATTTCGTAATACCGATTTCGCTGCAAGCGGATTTGGGCAGACATGCTGTAAAACCGCTTGGGACTACCGTCAGCCCGTGCCAACTGCATATCCGCAATGGCTCGGGCGATCCGGCCATTGCCGTCGTCGAACGGATGGATGGTGACAAACCACAGGTGCGCGATGGCGGCTTTTACCACGGGATCTATCTGTGACTCCCGGTTGAACCAGGAGATAAACGTGTGCATCTCCTGATCTACTACCCCGGCATCCGGTGCCTGAAAATGCACCCGCTCCCGACCCATTCCACCCGATACCACCTGCATCGGCCCGGTGGAATCATTCCGCCAGGCGCCCACTACAATTTTATACATCCCGCTCCGCCCGGTAGGAAACAAGGCCGCATGCCAATCGAACAGGCGTTCGGCAGATAGCGGCTGTTCAAAGCGCCGGGTAGCATCCAGCATCATTTCCACCACGCCTTCCACATCCCGGTCGGAAGGCACCAGCCCTGCAATATCCATACCCAGACGCCGGGCAATGGATGACCGCACTTGCTCTGGGTTCAAAAACTCCCCTTCGATTTCGGTGGATTTCAATACATCCAACGTCAGGGTCTCCAACTCTGCCTCTTGCTGAAATACGAAACCTATGGCCGACATCCTGCCGAGCAATTTGCCCTGCAAATGCCGAACCATGCCCAAAGGAGCGAGTACTGCTTCGGGGTTCCAGATGAAGTTCGGCCAGTCGTGTAGTTGGTGGATGTAGGGCATTTACTGGAAATTATGCGGCGAATATACAGGCTATTCACCGCATGGCGTGCGGGGAATAGCCGTATTGTCTCAATACCCCATCAACCTCCCCAACTGCTCCCGCATCCGCTCCAGCGGGAAAAAATTCTGCTCCAGCGGAATGGCGAAGGGCACGGGCGTGTCGAGGCTGGCGGCCCGCAGCACAGGCGCGTCGAGGTGCTCGAACAGGTTTTCGGTGATCCACGCACTGATTTCCCCGCCGATGCCGCCGAACATGGTGTCCTCGTGCAGGATCAGTACGCGGTTCGTGCGGCGCACGCTGGCGGCAATGGCCTCGTAGTCGAGCGGGACCAGCGAGCGCAGGTCCACGATGTCGGCGTCGAGGCCCATGTCGTCGGCCACTTTTTCGGCCCAGCGCACGCCGAGGCCGTAGGTCAGGATGCTCACGTCGTGGCCGGTACGCACCTGCCGGGCCTTGCCGATTTCGGTGGTGTAAAAACCCTCCGGCACCGGGCCGCTTTCACTGCGGTACAGCGCTTTGTGCTCGAAAAACATGACCGGATTCGGGTCTTCGAAGGCGGCGAGCAACAGGCCTTTGGCGTCCTCTGGCGTGCTCGGATACACCACTTTCAGGCCGGGCACGTGGGTGAACCAGGCCTCGTTCGACTGGCTGTGAAACGGCCCCGCGCCCGTGCCCGCGCCCGTCGGCATACGCACCACCACGTCGGCGTTTTGGCCCCAGCGCCAGTGCAGTTTGGCGAGGTTGTTCACGATCTGGTTGAACCCGCAGGTGGCAAAGTCGGCAAACTGCATTTCCACCATACTTTTCATGCCCTTCAGGCTCATGCCGAGGCCGATACCCACGATGGCGCTTTCGCAAATGGGCGTGTTGCGCACGCGGTCGCCGCCAAATTCATCCAGAAAACCTTGCGTGATTTTGAACACCCCGCCGTATCCGGCAATGTCCTGCCCCATGAGCACTAATTCGGGGTGGCGTTGCATGGCCGTGCGCAGGCCGTCGGTGAGGGCGTCAATGAACCGCAGTTCGCGGGCAGGCGCCGAGGGCGCTGTGGCGGGCGGAGCGGGCGCATACACGTCGGCCAGTTCCTCGGCGGTGTCGGCCACCGGTTCAGGTTCGTTGAACATGACCTCCACGGCGCGCAGGATGTCTTTTTTGTAGCCCTCCCGGATGCTCTTGCGCCGCTCTTCCGTGAGGATACCCTCTTTGAGCAGCCATTTTTCGTAGTTCTCCAGCGGGTCTTTTTTTGCCCAGGCGTCCATGAGTTCCTGGGGCACGTACTTGGTGCCGCTGGCTTCCTCGTGGCCGCGCATGCGGAAGGTCATGCACTCCAGCAGCACCGGCTCGGGATTTTCGCGCAGTTCTTCCGCAAGTTTCCGGATGGTGGAATACACTTCGAGGATGTTATTGCCGTCAATCTGCACGCCGCGCATGCCGTAGCCCACGGCCCGATCCACCAGGTTTTTGCAGGCATACTGCTCGTTGGTGGTGGTGCTGAGGCCGTAGCCGTTGTTTTCGATGAGGAAAATAACCGGCAGTTTCCACACGGCGGCCACGTTGAGCGCCTCGTGAAATTCGCCCTCGCTGGTGGCGCCTTCGCCGGTAAATGCCAGCGAAACCCGGCCTTCCTTGCGGATTTTGTGCGCCAGCGCCACGCCGGCTGCCAGCGACAGTTGCGGCCCGAGGTGCGAAATCATGCCCACGATGTGGTGCTCCATCGCGCCGAAGTGGAACGAGCGGTCGCGGGCCTTGGTGTAGCCGAGGCGTTTACCCTGCCACTGGCAAAACAGCCGGTCGAGCGGCATCTCCCGGGCGGTGAACACGCCGAGGTTGCGGTGCATGGTGAAGATGATCTCGTCGGGCAGCAGTGCGCAGGCGGCGCCCACGGCAATAGCCTCCTGCCCAATGCCGCTGAACCACTTGCTGATACGCCCCTGCCGCAACAGATTCAGCATTTTTTCCTCGATGAGGCGCGGGCGCACCAAGTGCTCGTACAGGTGGAGCAGCGTTTCGTTTTTGAAGCCTTTTTTCTTGAACATGGCGGGTGGGAAGGTTGGAAGGTTTTTGGTTGGAAGGTTGGAAAGTTTCTGGTTGGAGAATTAAAAAATTCTCAGCCCACGGATTTATCCGTGGGTTTAAAGGTTGCGAGGTGAAAAACACGAGATACACCCCGCTCCCAAAAAACGGCGCGAAGGTAGGCAAGTGGGTGGAAAAGATGCCCGCAAACGTCGGCGAGGTTTCAAAACCTCGCCGTCGTGCTGCTCTCCCCTACCGCCGCAGCACCACCAGATTCCCTTGTGCAGCACCCGATTCCGTCACCAGGCGGTAGCGGTAGACGCCCGAGGGCAGTTCCGGCAACGCGATGTCCAGTGTTTGTCCGCCGGGCAAAAGGGCGCCCCGGTGCACTGTCGCCACAAAACGACCGTCTGCGCCGAACAGATCAACCCGAAGGTCAAGCGCACGCTGTGTGTTTATTTCTAAAAATATCCGATCCACTGCCGGGTTGGGGTACAGTTTTGCTGAAAGCACACCGGCCAGATCGGCCGTGCTGCTGGCGCAAGGCTCGGCGGATATGTCGCCCGAAATACCGGGACAGCCTTCCGGACTGTTCATCGCCACCGAATACTGTCCGGCAACGAGCGCCGTCCAGAACTGCTCGTCGGCGCCCGGAATCGGGTTTCCGTTCAGGTACCACTGGTAGCCGCTGCCTTCGGGAGCCGACAGATGGCAGAGGTCGGCCAACTGCACCGCGGGCAAAAACGGCGGATACACCGTCACCTCAATGGTTTCGAGCGCCGGATTCGAGCCGCACACATTGCTCACCACCGCGCTGTACGTGCCTTCGCCCGATACGGTGATGACGGGCGTGGTTTCGCCATTCGACCAAAGCAGGGTGCAGCCTGCGCAGATATTTTCCGCCGTCAGCACGACCGCCTCGCCCGGACACAAGTCGGTGGCGCCCAAGGCCGTAAGCGTCGGCGGCACAGGCAGGGTTTCCGCACTCAGTTCGAGCGGGATGGAGGCCGGACTGCTGCCGCACACGTTGCCGACCGTGGCGGTGTACGCGCCTGCGGCGGAAACATTGATCTGCGGCGTGGTTTCGCCGGTGCTCCAAAGCACCGTGCAGCCGGCACAAATATTTTCCGCAGTCAGCATGATCGTTTGTCCCGGGCAGAGCACCGTGGTTCCTGCCGCCGAAAGCACCGGAGCGTCTGGCAGGTTTTCCGAGGTAACAATGACTTCTGCAGAAGCCGGTCCGGCGCCGCACACGTTAGCGACCGTGGCGCTGAATGTGCCTGAGGCGGAAACTGTGATTTCGGGCGTATTTTCCCCACTCGACCAGAGGATGGAGCAGCCGGAACAAATATCTGAAGCCGTCAGTACCAACGTTTGGCCAGGGCAAAGTACCGTGGAACCCGAGGCCGAAACAACAGGCGCAGCGGGCAGGGTTTCTGTGGAAATGGCCACCGGTTCGGAAGCCGAACTGACGCCGCAGACGTTGGCGGCAGCGACAAAATAGGCGCCTTCGGCATCCACGGTGACGGCGGGTGTGGTTTCGCCGGTAGACCAGACGACGGTGCAGCCGGCGCACAGGTTTTCCGCCGTCAATTCGACCGTCTCGCCGGGACAAAGCAAGGTGGAACCCGTAACCAAAATCGTCGGCGTTTCGGGCAGCGAGCCGGTGGTGACGGTAACGGCTTCGGAAGCCGGGCTGGTGCCGCAGGTATTGGTGACCGTAGCGGTGTACGCACCTTCGGCGGAAATAGTGATAGCCGGGCCGGTGTCGCCGGTGCTCCAGAGCACACTGCAATCGGCGCACAGGTTGCCGGCGGTGATTTCGATGGTTTCTCCGGGGCAAAGCACCGTGGCCGAAGCGCTGAGCACCGGTGCGTTGGGCGCGGTGCCGGTGGTGACTCCGATGGCTGCCGAAGCCGGGCTTTCGCCGCACATATTGGCGACGGTGGCGGTGTACGCGCCGTCGGTAGCCACGGTGATGGCGGCGGTGGTTTCGCCGGTGCTCCAGAGAACGGTGCAGCCTGCGCACAAGTCATCAACTGCCAAAACCACCGTTTCACCGCCGCACAGCGAGGTGGGGCCGGAGGCTACGACGGCAGGCGCGTCGGGCGCTTGCACGGTGGCAACGGCAACGCTGTTGGAAGCGGGGCTTTGGCTGCAGGTGGTGGTACTGTTGTCGTCCACCACGGCGGTGTAGTCGCCTGCGGCAAAAACCGTGATTTCGGGTGTGGTTTCGCCGTTCGACCACTGCACGGTGCAGCCCGCGCAAATGTTCTCCGCCGTCAACACCACCGATTCACCGGGACAGAGGGTTGTGTTTCCAGCGGCCGAAACTGCCGGCGCGGCAGGCGGCGCAGCAGCGGCCACCGCCAAAACATCGGAAGCCGGGCTGGTGCCGCAAGTGTTGCCGGCTGTGGCGAAGTAGTCGCCTGCGGCAAAAACCGTGATTTCGGGTGTGGTTTCGCCGTTCGACCACTGCACGGTGCAGCCGGCGCAAATATTTCCTGCCGTCAGCACCACCGATTCGCCGGGGCAGAGCGTGGTAGCTCCGGCGGCGGAAACACCAGGCACATCGGGCAGGGCAAGCGCCGTCACGCTGATTTCGGCGGAAGCCGGGCTTTCGCTGCAGCCGTTGCCCGCGTTGTTGCTGACGATTGCCGAGTAGGCGCCTTCGGCGGAAACGGTGATGCTCGGGCCGGTTTCGCCGTTCGACCACTGCACCGTACAGCCGGGGCACACATTTTCCGCCGTCAGTACCACCGAGGCGCCGGGGCAAAGCGCGGTGGCGCCGGCGGCGGAAA
>CAYMQY010000125.1:0-7064 GCA_964392655.1 uncultured Saprospiraceae bacterium | reverse complement strand
GCCGTCAGTACCACCGAGGCGCCGGGGCAAAGCGCGGTGGCGCCGGCGGCGGAAAGCGTCGGCGCATCGGGCGGCAGGTGTACGGTGGCGGTCACCGGTACGCGGTCGCTCTCGCACAGGTCGTTGCGCTCCACCTCAATATCGTACAGGTAGTAGTAGTATTCCAGGCCGGCGGTGGAGGATTTGATCGAAACCAGGCCGGAAATGCTGTACGGGTACGTCACGCCCACGTTGTTGCGGTACAGGTTGGCGCCGCTTGGGCAGCCGATTTGCAGGTCGGCGCCGGCGGGAATGTCGAGGTCAAGGTCAACGCGGCTTTCCCCGTCGTTCACAAATACCGTTTTTTCCAACAGCACGACGCCCGCGGCATTGCGCACTTGAAACGTGCGGTTTTTGGCGCCGACGGCGTACACTTTGGCGGATTTCAGGCGGAAAGACTTCGTCGCGTCGAAAATCAAAAACTGGTTTCCGCCGTGGTCGCTGCCACCGCCGATGGTGTTGGAGAGGGGGCCTACACGTTGCACCAGCAGCGTGCCGACTCCGGCTGCCGCAAAAAAGGTGCTGGTTTGAGAAATATCGGTGCTGAACACATCGCCGGTGAACAGCGGGGCGGGGTCTGTGTCGGTGGCGTACCAGCGGATTTGTTCACCCGCTGCAGCCGTGGCCTGCACAGACACCGGGCCGGGTCCGCAGCGCTCGCCGGCCGTCACGACAGGTGCGGCGGGGCCTTCCAGCGTGATGTAGCCGACTTCTTCGTGCGTATTCCCGCCGGCGTTGTTGGTAGCGGTGAGGCGCACGGTGTACGCGCCTTTTCCGCTGAAGGTAACCACAGGATTTTGCAGGGTAGAGGTAGCCGGAGTGCCGCCCTCGAAGGTCCAGTTCCAGGCGTTGGGGTTGTTGGTGGATTTATCGGAAAACTGCACGGTCATTTCCCGGCAGCCCACGCGCTTGTCGGCTTCAAACGCCACGTCGGGCGGGGTCAGTTGGTACAGCGGCGATTCCCACAGGCCACGTCCGTAAGTGCAGGCGAAAATGGTGTTGGACACATAGTTGATTTCCAGTTCGTATACCCGCGCATTGGGCAGGCCCTCGAAGAATCCGACCCACTGGCCGCCGAGGTCGTCGTTGGTGTACGACACAAACCCGAAGCCGCCGACATAGATGCCGTTTTTGCCTTTGTTTTCCCAGGTAGCGCAGTACTTCGTGCCGGAAGGCAGGCCGCTGCTGATGTTCGTCCAGGTACTGCCGGCATTGGTGCTGTGGTACACGTTGGAGGCGGTGACGATGAGCAGACGCTGCGGGTCCTGCGGGTGTACGGCAATGAAACTGATGCTGTTGGTGCCCCAGGCGGATGTGATGGTAGTCCAGTTGGTTCCGCCGTTGGCGGTGGTGAACAGCGAGGAACCGCGTGCCACATAAATGCGCTTGTTGTCGGAAGGCGCGAGTTTCATGTGGTTTATATTCTCTGTGCTCCCGAAGTCGGAGATTTTCGTCCAGGTGCCGCCGTTGTTGCTGGTTTTCCACACATCGGCGAAGGCGGCGTAGATCGTGGGGGCAAACTGCGGGTCTTGTTCAAAAGGCGTAATCCAGGCGCCGTCTTCCACATCCGGCGGTTTGGAAATGGAGGTATAGGAGTTGCCCTGATTGCTGGAACGGTACATGGAGCCGTTTTGGGAAGTACCGTACAGGATGTTGGCGTTGTTCCAGTCCACGAACGATTCCATGCCGTCGGCGCCGAGCCAGTCCGACCAGGCGCGGTTGGCGCCGCGCATGACGCTGGTGCCGTTGTCCTGTGCGCCGCCGGATACCACATTCGGATTGGTTTTGGATACGCCGATTTTGTAAAATTCCCGGATGCCGAGACCCGGCGTGCGGTCTATGAACGAGGCGGCGCCGTCGAGGCTGTGGTAAATACCGCCGTCGGTACTGACGAACATGGTGTCGCCGGTAAACTTGATAATGCCGATGTCGGCGTGGTTGTAGCCTACGCCGAGCGATGCTGCCGTGCTTGGCACCCAGTACGAGGTCAGGAAAAAGAACAAGCCGCCGTCTATTGACCTCCAGGTATGAATACCGCCGATATGTACATCTTCGGCGTCGAGCGGGCTGACGGCTACGTCCATGTTACGGGGTGCCTGACCGCGGTCGTCGTCGCCGGTAGCGCTGTACCCGAAGTAGTTGATGTCGGCGCCGTCCTGGAGTTTGGTGAAGGAGGCGCCGCTGTTGGTGGATTTGTAAAATGCGCCGAAAACGCCGCCGTTCGATTCCAGCACATACACGACGTTGGGGTCGGCGGGCGACACGCCCATTCGTTTGTAGTTGTTGGTGGCGGTGCCGAAGCCGCTGATTTGGGTAAACGAGGCGCCGCCGTTGGTAGAGCGATACACGTTTCTTCCGGAAAAATAGATCGTGTTCGGGTCGCCGGGTTTGAACTCCACATCGTAGCCGGAGGTGCTGCTTGCGCCGGAAACGGCGCTCCAGGAAGCGCCGC
Organism: uncultured Saprospiraceae bacterium; assembly: GCA_964392655.1. GTDB lineage: Bacteria > Bacteroidota > Bacteroidia > Chitinophagales > Saprospiraceae > M3007. Next base: position 4,573 of record CAYMQY010000125.1, on the reverse strand, counting down.
CGTTGGTGGATCGGTACAGGCCGTTGGATTCGGACACGGCGTACACCGTGTTGGGATCGGTGGGGTGGTACTGGATGCGGCTCACGCGCCCGCTGCCGCCGACGTTGCCGGTAGCGTTCCAGGTGACGCCGCCGTCGGTGGATCGGAAAACGCGTCCCGAGGTGCTGCCCCAGAGGTAATGGTTGTTGTTCCAGGGAGAAATTTCGAGGGCATACACGTCCACGGTGGAATAATCGTCGGTGAGGTTTACCCATGTATTGCCGCCGTTTAGTGTTTTCCATACGCCGCCGGTAGGGCTGCCTACAATGAGGTGCTTGTTGTTGGTAGCATCAATTCCAATAGAGGTAATGCGCCCTACGCCGGGATTCCAACTGGACGTAGCGTTTTTGTAACTGGGACCGAGTTCTTTCCAATCGCCGCTGAAATTGCCGGATTCGGCCTGGCGCAGGCGTTCGGCGCGGCGGTAGTCGCGGGCGAGGCGGCTCAGGTCGTAGTTGGCGATTTTGACGCCCGACTCGTCCAGTTCCATCTGGGCCACATATTCCCAGCGTTTGAATTGTTTGTATCCGGTGCCGCGGCCGCGGCCTGCGGTGTTGAAATACGCCTCGGCTTCCTGCCGGATAGCATCGAGGGTGTAGGTGCCGGCCTCGATCATGTCGAGGTATTTCTGAGCGGAAGCAGGCAGGAAAAACAGGAGCAGAACAAATAACGGGAGCAAGCGAAAACGCATGGAGATGGATTGATTTGGTAAAAAATTGACCGGATGCAGGTTGCGGGGCGCACAAAGGCGAACAAAGGTAGCAATTAGCAGCAATGCCCGACGAGGTGACGTTTGGCGGATAATTGCTTTTTGGGGGATTTATGGCATTCAGAAATTGCAAAATTCCTTACTTGAACTTTGTGTTGTATCTTTGTTGAAAAGAATGGGGAATGCAAACGGACTTCGCAAATTTCATTGAGGTAAATCCCAAAGTGATGCTTGGAAAACCTGTAATTCGGGGTACAAGGATCACGGTGGAACTAATATTGGAAAAACTTGCTAACGGGGAGTCTTTTGAAGAGATTTTGAACGAGCACCCGCGCTTGAGAAAAGAACACATACATGCTGCTCTTGCCTTCGCAGCAGGTTCTCTCCGCGGTGAATTGCTTATCTCGACCCCTGAAGCAGCATGAAATTTGTTGCTGATGAAGGCGTTGATGGCTCTCTTGTAATCCTGCTCCGGGATGCTGGCTTTGATGTTTCCTATTTTGCAGAATTTGACCAGGGTACGGATGATGAGGTTATCCTTGAGGTTGCCAATAAGGAAGGGCGTATTCTGATCACCCGCGACAAAGATTTTGGTGAATTGGTTTGGCGCTTGAAAATGGTGCATGCCGGAATAATTCTTGTGCGTGCTGAGGGATTGAGTTCTATGGCGCGTGCAAAACTGGTGCTAAATTTTATTTACGCCAACACGAATCTCCTGGCCGACCACTTCATTGTAGTACAACCCGGTACTTCCCGCATTCGTGCAATGTAGTACACACCGCCCATGATCCTCCACCACCTGCGCCTCCAGAACTACAAGCAATACACCGACCTCGCGCTCGACTTCCGCGAAGGCCTCGTCGGTATTATCGGCAAAAACGGCGCGGGCAAATCCACACTTTTCGAGGCCGTCCTGTACTGCCTGTTCGGACGCGACGAGAGCAACAAGGCGCTTGTGCGTTCCGCCTTCGCCGATCCCAAAGCCAATGTGCTGCTCGAACTGGATTTTTCCATCGGCGAAGCCCTGTATCGCGTGCGCCGCGAATTCCGGGGCAAAGCCCTGGCCGTGGGCGCCGAATTGTTCAAAAACGACTTGCTGGTAGCCAAGGGCGTGTCGGCCGTCAACGACGAACTCGTGCGCGTGCTGCACATCGAGCGCGACGCGTTCAAACGCTCCGTGTTTTCGGGCCAAAAAGAACTGGACGAACTCACCAATGCCGGAAAGGAAGACCGCCGCCGCATCGTGCGTCGTATGCTCGGCCTCGACCGGCTCGACGACATTCAGGCCAAAATCAACGCGGACATTCGCGAAATCAAACTCCGCGTGGCCGGCCAGGAACAAAACCTGCTGCCCGACGATGCGGCCCAAAACCTGCTGACGGATATCGCCGAAAGCGAACAAGTGCTGCTGCAAAACCAGGCGACCCTGGAAAAAGAGGCCGCCCGGCTCAAAGCCGTCGAGGAGCAATACCGGCTGGAAAAACAAAAATTCGAGGAAGCCGAACAGCGGCTGGCCCGCCATAACGCCCTGAGCCGCGACCTCAGCCAATTGCGCGAACGCCGCGACGGCCTCGCCGCACAAAAAACAGGGCTGGAGCAAAAAATCCGCGACTTGCGCCTGCAACAGGAAAACCTGGAAGCACAGCGCGGCACATTCGCCACCTACTTGTCCGACAAACAACTGCTCGACGCCCAGACGGATGCACGCGCGAAACACACCAACCGGCAGGCGCGCCTCACCAAAATCGGCGAGACACGGCAGGAAATCGAAGGCATTCAGGCGGCCATTGCCGACATGGTCAAACAACTGGCCACACGCATTGCCACCGATACAGCGCTGGCCGAAAAACAACTGCTCGTGTCCGAATTTGAAGCCGCGCTCCAGGCCAAACGCAACGAACTCATCGCGCTGAAAGAACAAATCGCCGGCATTCAAACCGGCATTCGCGAGCGCTCCGAAAAGTTGCAAAGCCTGCGCGCGTTGGGGCGCGAAGGCACCTGCCCGACTTGCCTGCAACCCCTGCTGGAAGGCTACGAGCGCACCCTCGCCGAACTCGAACAGGAAATTAACGGGCTGCAAAACGACCGACTCCGCGCACTCGAACTAGAGCAAAATGCCGTGGCCGACGCTGGCCAGTCGCTCCGCAAGCGGCAAGACGAGGTGCGCGCCGAAGCCGACACCCTGCTGCGTGAACAGACCCGGCTGACCGAACTGGCCCGCCAGAAATCTGCCGCCGAGGCGCAGTTGCAACAGTTGGAAAAACGCCTGCTCGCCGACGAGGCCATCCTGCGGGAAATCGGTGATGTGCCCTTTGACGAAGCCGCCTACACGGCGCTTCGGGCCAAAGTAGCCGCCGCAGAGCCGCGCTACCTCGAATTTTCCAAGGAAGAAAACTATGTGGCTCGCGAACTTCCCGCCGCAGTTTCTGCCTTGCAAACCGCCGAAGCAAGCCTGATCGAAGTGGAAAAAAACCTTGCCGCCAAAACGGCCGAACGCAGCGCCGCAGGCTACGACGAGACGGCATACACGGCAGCCAAACAGGCTCTGACGGCCTTTGCCGATACGCTCAACACCCAGTCGGAAACGGTACGAAGCCTCGAAAAAACCGGCCTCGAACGGAGCAACCGCATCGAGCAGGCCCGCGAAAAACTGGCTGCCGACGAACGCATCAAAAGCCGCATCAGCGACCAGTTGGACGAGGCTGAACTGTTGCGCAAACTCGCCGATATGCTCGGGTTGTTCAAAACCGAAATTCTGGAAAAAGTCAGTCCGGGCATTTCCCGCGAGGCCAGCGAGTTGTTCACCCGCATCACCAAAGGCAAGTACGAAAGCATCCGCGTGGACGAGAACTTCGACTTTACCATTGCCGATGGCGGCGTGTTTTACCCCATCGAACGCTTTTCGGGCGGCGAAGTGGACCTGGCCAATTTCTGCCTGCGCATCGCCATTACCAAGGCCATCACCGACCTGAGCGGCGCCGAACAGGGCATCGGATTCCTCGCCTTCGACGAAATTTTCGGCAGCCAGGACGAGGAGCGCCGCCTCGAAATAATGTACGCCCTCAACTACCTGCAGGAACAGTTCCGGCAGATATACATCGTGTCGCACATCGAAAGCCTGAAGGACTATTTCCCAAACATCCTCGAAGTGCAACTCCGCGAAGCCGGCAGCGAAGCGTTGTGGCGGTAAGTAAACGTGCTTACCTTTGCAGCCTTTCGCATGAAATTCCGCATCGGCATATTCTTTTTCCTCATTGCCGTGTTCGCCACAGTATCGCCGAACACAGTCCGGGCGTGTGCCGGCGACGATGCCGGACTTACGACAAAATTTCACGAAAAATCCGTATCCAGTTCCATCTGTACCGGCGCAGACACACAGGAGGCTTCGCATTGTTCCGAAACTGCGGATGCCTGCGACGACAGCCACCCCGGTCTGCCCTGCCCTCCTGACGACGACGGCTGCGGCAGTTGCCATTGCCCTGGTTGCGGAGTTGTTTCGACCGGCATGGGAGGTGGCCTGCCAGCAGAGTCCCCTGCCGTTTTGCCTTCGCATTGTGATGCCGGATACACGAACCGGCAGGCGTTTTACTTCGCGGAACACATCCCGGAGGCCGTTTACCTTCCTATTTGGCAGCCGCCAAAGATTGGCGCTTGATGCTGCGTCAGCCCGATTTTTCGTCTGTACGAACTTGTTTGTCTGTACGAACTTGTTCGACTGACGAAAAAAAGGCTTGATCAAACCTGCCCCGTCAGACGAACAAGTTCGTACAGACGGGGGCGTTATTTTTTTCAATAGTTTAAAATTCAATTTTTTATGAAAAATAT
>CAYMQY010000124.1:0-13066 GCA_964392655.1 uncultured Saprospiraceae bacterium | reverse complement strand
ATATCCTTGGTGTCGGCCTTGCCGTCGCAGTTGGCGTCGGCGGCGATGAGCAACGCCGGATGGGTCAGCGGCTCGACGCCGTTGTGATGCTTGCTCAGCAAAACCAGGTCGTTCGTGTTTACGGCGTACTTGATTTCGTCATGTTTTGTGGCCGTAAAAACCAGCGTGCTGCCCACCGGCAGGTTGTCGAATACGCAGGTGCCGGCACATGCCTTTTCGATGGTGTACGGGCTGCCGTCAACCGGTTTCACCTCTACGCGAGCGTTGAAATTTGCCAACGGCGTTCCGGCAGGATCGAAACAATACTCGGTAGCCCGGACGGTGACCGAGCCGGTTTGTGCTGCCAGGTCGAACGAAAGCGCTATGAAAAGTAGAAATCTGAAACGTTGCATGGGCGAAAGGTAGCGCTTGCGCCACACCCGATTAACAGCAAATGGCTTGATTCTGAAAAAAATCAACCCGATGCTTTTTCCTCTCGAACCGTATCTTCGCCCCGCGTTGGCGACACGGCTTTCCCGTGTCTGAAAACGGAGAAATACCTTGCGCCGCCACCACCACAACATCGCAAAACATTGCCTAACCAATCTAAAACAGCACCCATGCAAGAAGTTGGACTTCGCAACCCAGCCGCTTCGCTCGAATCCGTCGGGCTGAAGGGCTACAAAACCGCGCACTGGAATTTTTCCCCGGAAGAACTCATCGAACACACCATCGCCAAAGGAATGGGCAAACTGGCCGACAGCGGCGCGCTGGTCATCAACACCGGCGAATTCACCGGACGCTCGCCGGAAGACCGCTTCATCGTGATGGACAGCATAACCAAAAACAAGGTCCACTGGGGCAAGGTCAACAAAGCCTTCGACGCGAAAAAATTTGACCAACTCTGGCGCAAAGCCTGCTCGTACCTGCGCAAAAAAGACCTGTATGTGCGCGATGTGACAGCCAACGCCAGCGCTGATCCGCTGTACCACCTCAAGATCCGGGTTATCACCGAATATCCCTGGAGCAACCAGTTTGCCTACAACATGTTCCGCCGCCCGGGCAAGGAAGACCTGCTCACGTTCGACCCGAACTGGACCGTCCTCTGCGCGCCCGGTTTCAAGGCCGATCCGGCTGTGGATGGCACCCGTCAGCACAACTTTGCCATCATCAACGTGAAGAAAAAACGCCTGCTCATCGGCGGCACCGGCTATACCGGCGAAATCAAAAAAGGTATTTTCTCGGTCATCAACTTCGTGTTGCCTACCAAGACCAACGCCCTGCCCATGCACTGCTCGGCCAACGTGGGCGAAAACGGCGACATCGCCCTTTTCTTCGGTCTTTCCGGCACGGGTAAAACGACGCTCAGCGCCGACCCGCACCGCCCGCTCATCGGCGACGACGAGCACGCCTGGAGCGACACCGAGGTGTTCAACTTCGAAGGTGGCTGCTACGCCAAAACGATTGACCTGACCGAGGAAAAAGAGCCGGACATTTTCCGCGCTATCCGCCACGGCGCCATTCTGGAAAACATCGCGTTCAACGAAGGCACCCGCGAGGTGAACTATGCCGACCGCAGCATCACGGAAAATACCCGCGTGTCGTACCCGATCCATTTCATCAGCAATGCCGTGCCCACGAGCAATGCGCCCGGCAATCCGAAAAATATTTTCTTCCTCACCTGCGACGCCTTCGGCGTGCTTCCGCCCATCAGCAGACTCACGCCCGAGCAGGCCATGTACCACTTCGTGAGCGGCTACACCGCCAAAGTGGCTGGTACGGAAGTCGGTGTGAAAGACCCGAAGACGACCTTCTCGGCTTGCTTCGGCGCACCGTTTCTGCCGCTACACCCCACGAAATACGCCGACTTGTTGGGTAAAAAACTGCGCAAGAGCAAAGCCAACGTGTGGCTCGTCAACACCGGCTGGAGCGGTGGCTCGTACGGCGTGGGCAGCCGCATCAAACTCGGCTACACCCGCGCCATGATTACCGCCGCCCTGCGCGGCGACCTCGACCATGCCCAGTTTGTGACACACGACGTGTTCGGACTGTCCATGCCGACCTCCTGCCCGAATGTGCCTTCCGAGATTCTCAACCCGCGCAATACCTGGGCCGACAAAGCAGCCTACGACGCAAAAGCGAACCAGTTGGCGCACGAGTTCGTATCCAACTTCGCCAAGTTTGCCGACGAAGCCAAGCCGGAGATTCTGGCGGCTGCGCCGAAAGCGAAGTAAGTGGGGTTGTTGGCTTTTTGCCGTTGGCTGTTGGTAAATCCGCGTTTCGCCCGGTGTGGGAGGAACGCGGATTTTTTGTCCGGGAGTGGTTAAAACCGGAAATATCCAGGTATGAACAGACGTCACCGGTTACTTTTGATTTTCTTTTGAAACTCAATCACCATAACCGATATGTTTTTACTCCGCCATTTGCCCGTCTTCCGTACCGGCCTCGCCGGTCTTTTCATTTTTACCGCACCGTTTTGGTCTGCCGCTGCCTCGGCGCCAAACATTGGAATTTCCGGCGCTCACATCGTGAGCAGCACCGGTGTGCTTTGTGCCGGCGATTCCGCTGCCGTTGAACTCTATGTCAACAACCTCGGCTCCACCACGCTGACGCTGGATTCCCTGAAAATTGCCATCACGATCAATTCGGTTTTTTACAAAAACATCGTTTGGAAAGGCCCGTTGGTGCTGGCGCCCTTCCCGGCTCAAACCATTGTTCTGGAAAAAATACCGGTGCCTGCTGCGGTGAACGATGTCATTCTGGAACTTCTGGAGGCCAACGGCGAATCTGTTCCGGCAGAGGCTTTTACCCGAACAGGCCTCCAAATCTGGCAGGGCCTGAGCGGGGAATACGCGCTGGGGCCGAACAGCGACCGATTCCCGGATTTCAAATCAGCCTTCGATGCCCTGAAACAGTGGGGCGTTTGTGGCGCCGTCACCTTTTGGGTGGAACCCGGTGACTACTACGCCGGTACGCTGTCGGTGTTTAGTGGCCTGCCGGGCGCAGGCACCCAAAACCCGATCACTTTTGCTGCGCACGTTCCGGGTGAGGCCCGGGTATTCGGGCGGTTTTCATTGTCCAATGTTGACCGGATGACTTTTCGAAACCTGTATGTGGAAAGCAACGGAATCCCGGCTTTTTCCCTGCAAAACTGCAATGACCTGCACCTTGACCACTGCGACATCCGGGTGATCAACAGTGCCGGTATCAACCTCGGACAAAGTGCCGATGGCTTCACCATGACCAATTGCCGGGTGGAAGCCTCCGGCGCGGCGATAAATGCAGCCGTAAACCCGGGCGAGCCGACCCGCTCCGGCTGGGAAATCCGGGGGTGTACATTCGAACGACTGGGCGGCGGCAACACCCAACTAAGTCTGGGAAGTCTGCAGAATGCTGTGTTGGCCAACAACGTCATCAAAGGCTACCTGACCGTCGGCGGGCCGTCGCTGAAATTCACCGGAAACCGGATGATTGATTACTCCGGCGACCAGACCCAAAACGTCGGCTTGTCCATCAGTTCAAAAAAAGCCTTTTTGGCCAACAACGTGGTCGCCGATCCCGGCTCGCAGTTGCCGCTTTTTGAAATCTGGATGGACTCCACCAGCGAAATCGAACTCTACCACAACACGGTTTTTCAGGAATACCCGACAACGGCTGTGACCATCCGGAAGACGGGGCCGTTTCCACTTGGTACGGTTACGGCGTACAACAACAATTTCGTCAACCTCGGAACCGGTATGGCGTTCCATGCCGATTGCAAAACACTGATTTCCCAGAACAACAACTACTACGCCGCGCACGGCAACCCGGCTGCCTGGTACGACAACAACACCTACCCCGGCGCCGGTTGGCAGAGTGTCTTGAAATTGGACACTGCATCGGTTTCTGTGGATCCCGAATTTGTGTTTTTCAGCGATTACCTGCGTTTTGAACAAACAAGTCTGGCCGACGGAGGGCTGAACCTGTTGTCGCTTGTCCCCGACGATGTGTACGGCGAGCAGCGCGACGCGGCGCCCGATCTCGGCGCGGCGGAGTGCTTTGGCGCAAGGGGCGATCTGGCCATTGCCGCCGTGCAGGATGGCTCGGGCAACTGTCACGGAATACCCGAGGTGCGGATAAAAATCTCCAACGTGCAGTCGGTTCGGCCCGCCACTTATTCAGCCCAAATCACCTGGTCGGTGCAGGGCGTCGCGCAACCGCCATACGAGTGGTCCGGCATTTTGTCGCCCGGCGACACGACCGACTGGATTACCATCGGGCGGTATTTTTTCGACTATGCCGGCGAAGACCTCCAGGTAAGCGTGGCACACCGGTACGAGGTGCAGCCGGCCAACAATGCCAAATTGTTGCCTGGTTTGCGGCGTCCGATGGGCGGCGTGTACACTATTGGTGCAAACAACGCTAATTTTCCGACACTTGCCGAGGCGGCGGCAGCCTTGAGTAAATCAGGCATGTGTGCTCCGGTGGAGGTACAATTCCAGACGGGGCGGCACGATGCCGTATGCACAATTGACAGCATACCCGGTAATTCAGCGCAACATCCATTGCTGCTTACATCCGTAGCCGGGAAGCGGGATTCGGTATTTCTGGATGATGTGCCGAACTTCAATGCAGGAACAACCGGCGTGCGCATATTCCCCGCGTATTTGAAAGCAAACGACGTATCATTCAGACTGGATGCACACCTTTTGAACAACAAAGCAATCCGTTTTGAGCGCTGTGCTTTGGCGAATTTGAACGGCCCTTATTTTTCGGGCGATACGATTGCCCTGGAGTACTGCCGGGTTAAACCGCTCAACTTTTTGCTGCTCACAGATCAAGATACCCGGCTGATTTTCCGGAACAATATCGTAGAGAATCCGAAAGATCCGAACAATACAACCGACCCTTACGTACATCTGAGGTTCACCGGGTTCAAAAAAGCCGCGGTGGAAAACAACAACTTCGGCTTCCGAACCGGTATCATTCCCAGATTCGGCCCTGGAAGCCGGATTCTGAACAACTGGTTTCAGGACATCAATGTCGCAGCTATTGACGGCCAGTTTGCCGGGACAGAACAGGAGCCTGTCTGGATTGTCAATAACATCTTCAGCAACAGCACCGATCCGATGGCAACCACCATGCTGGCAATTTTTAATTCGCAATGGATACGGGTGTGGCACAACACCTTTTTCTCAGCCCAACCGGTGCTTTCGGCGCATTACTCCACAAGTGGAATGCAGTCGGATAATACCACCGGGCTGAACATCCAGAACAACCTGTTTTCCAACCTGAGAAATGCATACAACTTTGGCCCCGGTATGGTAGCCGAAACGATTGATTTTAACCGTTTTGACAATTCGGGGCTGCATCTGCCCAAATTCGGTCTGACTGTACCGATGAGCCTGAACGCCTGGCAGGATTCCACCGGTTTTGACCTGAACAGCGCCTACGCCGACCCGCTTTACCAATACGAGGTGGACGGCACCGGATACGACCTGCATCTGGCGCCGGTGGACAGCCTATTGCCGCGCGTGCAAAACTACCTGCCGGAAATTCCGTTCGACGTGGATTACGGGTACCGCGACTTGCTTGCGCCCTGCGCGGGCGCCGACGAAGCCGGAAGCCTTCCTGCCGACGCCTTCGTGTGGCCCGGCGATGCCAACGCAGACAAAACCGTCAACCACCTCGACTGGCTGTACGTGGGCCTTGGTGCCGGACAACAACTCGGCGGCCCTGCGCGCACAGACCAAAACATCACTTGGTCGCCAAAACTGGCCCAGAACTGGCCGGCTGCAATTGCCGGTGTCAACGCCAAACACAGCGACAGCAACGGGAGCGGCGACATAACAGCAGCCGATACCCTTGCCATCGTGCAAAATTTTTCCAGAATCCACTTTTTTGCCGGTATCGAAGATCGCGCCGATGTGCGATTAGTGTTCAAAAACATCCCGCCGGTGATCAAACCCGGCGAAGCAGTTACGGCAGATGTGCATCTCGAAGATGCAGGCGGATTGCCGGTAAACCTGTACGGTATCGCACTCACGATCGGTTTTCAACCGGCGCCGGTATCGCCCGACAGTTTGACATTCACGCCGGTGGCGGGCTGGTTTGGTACGCCTGGAAACAACCTGTGGACGTCGTTCTGGACGCTGGAACACCCGACGGCTCTGCAGGTAGCCATGACCCGTACCGACGGTGTCAATGCAACCGGTTCCGGACAGATCGGAACGTTGCGGTTTGTGCCGGCTGCCGGAAATACCGATTCGTTTCAGATTTTTGCCCGCAACGATCTGGCGTTGACAAGCGACGGCCAGCAGGTGCCTGTGAGCAGCGGAACCGGCGTGTTTTCCTATACGAGCAGTTTGGCTCCGGCGCCGGGGGCCGAACCTGCGCTGGAAATACGCCCGAATCCGGCTTCTGAGACGATTCGTATTGCGCTGCCGCATGCGCCGGGCAGCCGCTTGGCAATTTTTGATCTGTCCGGCAAAATTGTGTTTCAGAGCAATGAGTTGACCGGCAGTGAGGCGGCAGTTACGATCAGCCATTTCCCGCCGGGCGTGTACCGGGTGTTGTTAACCGGCATGGCACGGGCGTGGCATGGGCATTTTGTGAAACAATGATACAACCCGATTGCTTGCTCCCGAATTTTTTTGTCCGGTCTGCTGTTCCTCGTTTCTCACGGATGAATCCGTGGGCTGATAATGCCATTGTTTTTCGGTTTTTGCAAAAAATCATCTGCTCCAACCCGACTCTCCCCAACCCGAAACCCTCCAACCTTTTTTTACCTTTGCACCCATGAACAACGAACGCTCCCTCAAACTTTACAACAGCCTTTCCGGCAAAAAAGAAATTTTCAAACCCTTGCACGAAGGCCACGTCGGCATGTATGTGTGCGGCCCCACGGTATACTACGACGTGCACCTCGGCAACTGCCGCACTTTCGTCAGTTTCGATATCATGTACCGCTACCTGCTCCACCTCGGGTATCGGGTGCGCTACGTGCGCAACATTACCGATGTGGGCCACCTCACCGACGACGGTGAAGACCGCATGGCCAAAGGCGCCCGTGTCGCGCAACTCGAACCGATGGAAGTGGCGCAGAAATACACCGTGGGTTTCCACGACATGATGCGCGCGTTCAACACCCTGCCGCCAAGCATCGAACCGCGCGCCACGGGGCATATCCCCGAGCAAATTGAAATGGTGCAGGATATCATCGCCCGCGGCTACGGCTACGAGCGCAACGGGTCGGTGTACTTCAATGTGCGCAAATTCGATCAGGAAAACCCCGGGGTGTACGGCCACCTCTCGGGCCGTGTGCTGGACGAACTGCTCATCGAAAGCCGCGATAACCTCAAGAGTCAGGACGAAAAAGACGATCCTGCCGACTTCGCTATCTGGATGAAAGCCCGACCCGGCGACATCATGGTGTGGAAAAGTCCCTGGTCGGTCGGTTTCCCCGGCTGGCACCTCGAATGCTCGGCCATGAGCACCAAGTACCTCGGCCAAACCTTCGACATCCACGGCGGCGGCAATGACCTCAAGTTTCCGCACCACGAAAACGAGGTCGCCCAAAACCACGGCGCCTGCGGCTGCGCGCCCGCCCGCTTCTGGCTGCACACCAACATGCTGCTGCTCGAAGGCAAAAAAATGAGCAAATCGGAGGGCAACTTCATTACCCCCGTGCAGATGTTCACCGGCGACAGCCCGTTCATCAGCAAGGCCTACACCCCCATGATGCTGCGGTTTTACATGCTTCAGGCGCACTACGGCAGTCCACTCGACATCACCGACGAGGCGTTGCTGGCTGCGGAAAAAGGCTACCGCAAATTAATGGAAACCAACAAGGTGCTGCAAGGGCTGCCCGCCGACACAAACGCCTACGACGGCTCCGAAAGCGAACATGACCGCGCCATACTTGCCCTCATCGAGGATGCCTACGCGGGCATGGACGACGATTTCAATACCGCCGTTGCGCTGGCTTGCCTGAGTGAATTAGGCAGTTATGCGCACAAACTGGCCAACAAACAACTCGACGCCTCCGCCGTGTCGCCCTGGGTAATCGAACGCCTGAAAACGGTGTTCAACACCTTCATTTTCGACATTTTCGGCCTGCAGGACGAAAGCGATGCCGCCGGCGACGACGGTACCGTGGACGGCCTCATGGCGCTCATCCTCGACATCCGCGCCAACGCCCGCACCCAAAAGGACTGGGGTACCAGCGACAAAATCCGCGACGGTCTGGCCGCCGTGGGTATTGCCGTGAAAGACGGGAAAGAGGGAACGTCGTGGGCAAAAAACTAAGCACCATGTCCGACTTCATAGACACCTACCGCGATATCATTGTCCAGATCGCCACGCCATACAGCACTGGCACGGGTTTTTTTCTGAAAGACCGCGGGCTGATCGTGACCAACCACCACGTCGTGGAGGGCAACCGGGAGGTCGTCATCGAAGGCGCGCGTTTCAAAAAACAACTCGCCACCGTGCGCTACGCCGACCGCAAGTACGATCTGGCATTTCTCGACGGCCCGGCCAACGGCCCCGAACTGCCGGAGGTGCAACTCGGAGTGAGCAAAACCCCGCGCGAACGCGACCCGGTGACGGCCATCGGGCACCCCTTCGGGCTGAAATTTTCGGTCAAAAGCGGCATCATCTCCAGTGCCCGCGAGGTGATGAACAACATCCCGTACCTGCATATTGACGCCGCGCTCAACCCCGGCAATTCCGGCGGCCCCCTGGTGGACAACGACGGCGACGTGATCGGCGTCAACACGTTCATCATCCAGAACGGCGACAACATCGGCTTCTCCCTGCCGGTGCATTTTCTGAGCGATTCGCTGGAAGATTTCCTCAAAACCTCGGCGGACAATGCTTGCCGCTGCTCGGCCTGCTCCAACGTGGTGTCGGAAAAAACCGTGGACAAGGGCTTCTGCTCCTTCTGTGGCAACCGCGTGCAACTGCCTGGCTCCGTGGACGAGTACCTGCCTACCGGCGTGCCGCGCACCATCGAGGCGCTCATCACCAAAACCGGCCACGACGTAAACCTTAGCCGCAGTGGCCCCAACTGCTGGGAAATCCAGCAGGGCAGCGCCAAAATCAACATCACCTACCACGACAAATCCGGCCTCATGGCCGCCGACGCCGTACTGTGCCAGTTGCCCAAAGAAAACATCAAGCCGCTGTACGAGTACCTCCTTCGGGAAAATTTTAGTACCGAGGCGCTCACCCTTTCCGTACACGAACAGGACATCCTGCTCTCCCTCATCATCTACGACCGCTACCTGAACGAAGAAACCGGCATGCAAGCTCTGCAGCGCCTGTTCGAAAAAGCCGACTACTACGACAATGTGCTCGTGGAGCAGTACGGCGCGCAGTGGCCGACGGGGGTGGATGGGTGAGTCATTTAGTACAGACAAATGAAAATTGAGTTTTTTAAAAATTACATGATTGCAGATTACATGATTGTTGATTTTTGAAGTGCCCTCTTGACGTACACCGCGTTTGTTTAGCCAAGTGCGAAGCGGTCAACATAACACACTTCAAAAATCAACAATCATGTAATCTGCAATCATGTAATCACAACTATTTGCGCTCTCCAGAATGCCGGACATTTCTCACGCACAATAGATAACAAAACACCCACATGTCCCTCTTCAATCTTTTCAAAAAAACGCCGCCACCGCCCTCCGGCCCCTACCGCGACGAAGCCACCAACCTGATTTACCAGTTGCTTTTTTGCGACGATGCTGCGCTGTTCGGCAGCAATATGACAGAACCTCGCCCGTACCCGTTCGACATTCTGCTGTCGGAAACCGCCGGCATCGCAGACCTGCAACGGGTCATTGACGACGGCACCACCGAAGCCCGCGCCAAAATGCTGGCGTATAACCTGCAAATGGCCCGGGGCCACAAACCCGCCGACAAGGTTTTGCTGGGCGTCATCGTCGAGGTCGGAATGGAAGGCGGTCTGGATACCCTGGCTGCGTACAGCGACCACACGGCCCGCTATATCAACTACACCGGCAGCATGGTCATTTGGGACAACCAGAACGACGCGACCGCCGGCCCATTGATTGACGACCTGTTTGCCAAAAGCCGGGAAATCGTGAGCAAGATCGGCCCCTGGGACAATCCGCGCCGGCCTGCTCCCACCAAGGACATGGTACGGCTTTCGTTCTTAGTGTCCGACGGGTTGTATTTTGGCGAAGGCCCGATTCAGGTGTTGTTCAACGACCCGATGGCCAACCCGGCGCTGATGAGCGCTACTGCGCTGATGCAGTTTTTGACCAACATGGCGACGAATAGCCGGTCATGAGGGGATGCCTAAGGATCTATCCCCACAAACGCATCAAAGTTACTTCGATCTATCCGCACGGTTTCGCTGCCCGGGTACGCTTCCAGAAAAGCGTTTGGGAAGCGCGGCGGTTTTTGCAGCGCCTGCCACTTGAATTCGAAGGCGTACAGTTTCCCGTTGGCTTCCTCCACATAGTCAATTTCCTGTTGGGTAGTGGTGCGCCAGAAGTAGGTATTGCACAGGTAATCGGAGTAGGTGTTTCGCTTTTTGCGCTCGGCAATCAGGAAATTTTCCCACAACGCTCCCGTGTCGGCGCGCAAGGTCAAGGGTGAGAAGTTTTTCAGGATGGCGTTGCGAATGCCGTTGTCGTAGAAATAGATTTTGCGTCCTTTTTTGATTTCGTTCCGGGCGTTTCGGCTGAGCGACGGTAGCCGGAACAGCACAAAGGATTGTTCCAGCAAGTCCACATATTTCTCCACCGTTACCGGGTCGGCTCCGATGAGTTGGGCGACCTCATTGTACACCACTTCGCTTCCCGTTTGCAGTGCCAGCGCCTGAAGCAGTTTGACCAAAAGCGCCGGCTTTTTCACTTGTTCATGGGTGAGCAAGTCTTTGTACATCAGCCCATCGCTGAGATCGTTCAGGATTTTTTGTGCCTGTTGCGGTTCGCTCTGTACCACCTCCGGGTAGTACCCGTACAGCATGCGGTGTTCGAGCAGGGCGTGTTCCGTCAGGTATCCGTGGTGGTTGCACATTTCTGCAAACGAGAGCGGGTAGAGCGGAAACTCGAACTTTCTGCCCGTCAGGCTTTCTTTGGTTTGCGCAGCAAGGTCGAGGGAAGAAGAGCCGGTCACAAAGAGTTGCACTTGCGGGGCATGATCGGTAATAAGTTTGAGCATGAGTCCGGCATTGACAAAGCGTTGGGCTTCGTCTATGACCACCACCTCATTTTGCCCGATGAGCGCCAGCATGCGTGCCAGTGAAATATTGTCCAGCAAGGCACGTGCTTCCGGGTCGTCGCCGGTCATCCATAGCGCTTTTCGGTCGAGGCTTTGCGTAATAAGCCGGACGAGTGTGGTTTTGCCTACTTGCCAGGGGCCGATTACTAGAATCGCCTTGCCCCGGCCAAGCCACGTCCGGATGTTGTCACCCTGTTTGCGCGGTATCATTTTTTTTCAGGCAAGTTTAGGGCAATCCAGTATTCAAATCAAAAAATTAGATCATTATTTTTGATTTGAATCCAAAATAATCAAAACTGTCCGTCCGCGCCGCCGCCGCCAAACTGCCCGCCGCCGAGCGACGCATCCTTGTTGGGCGTCGGCGTCGGCTGCTGCGCGAGGTGTTGCGCAATGAGTTGCTGTTCGATTTCCTGCAACAGTGTTTTGTCCGCATCCGCGTCGTAGGTGTACGCGCCTTTGTGTTTTCGCAAATGCCGGATGGAAAAATACGCCACTGCAAACAGCACCGCCCCGGCTAGCACAGCCGCCCAGGCAAGCGGCATCACATGAAAATAAGCCCGGTAGGTGAACACCGCCACTGCTATACATGCCAGGCCCACGTCCAGCATCAGGCGATCCTTTCGGCGCAGGCCGAAGTACAGGTACGCGAGCGGCACCGCAAACGTAAAAATCCAGAAGAACCAGGGCATGGGCGGCTCTTCTATTTGAAACCATCCGAAACCGGCTTGCTGCACCATCCAGTAGTTGCCGCTGACGTAAAAAAGCGCGATTGCCAGTAGTTCCAGCACGGCCAACGTGCTGTGCCAATGCCGCCACGTGTAGCGACTCAGGCCCTGTTGCACCCAAAAATATACTCCGCCTGCAAACAACATTCCCGCAAACGGCATGACAAGCATCGCCAGTTTGGGAGATTTCATCAGGAGCAATATCAGGATCATCAGGGCGTAACCGAATGCGGCCGCCGCCATCAGCCGGTCGAGGTAGCGGATGCTGCCCACTACCAGAAACGGCAAGGTCAGGCAGGCATAGTCCAAGGGTTGGGAGCCGCTCGGCATCAACAGGTACAGGCCGCCGAGCAGCAGCGAAGTGCCGAAATAAAGCAGCATATCGTCCACACCGCTGCCGTAGTGCCGTGCCGAACCGATGATCCACATCTCCAGCATAAGGAATAAAACAACGCCAAAGAAAAGGCATAACAGCGCAATGCCGGTTTCAGAGTTCAAATCGGAGATCAACCCGACAAGGCCTAATGCTGCGGACAAAAGCACCAGCGTAAAAATGGCCAGCCCGATTCGCACGAACACGTTCGGGGAATAAAACCGGGGGTTGTGCTGCGCCTGCACGGCCAGCCACTGTTCCTCGGACAACAAACCCTGCCGGCGCCATTCCTGCGCAGCATCGCGAATCAGCAGGGCATCCAGCCCCGAGCGGTCGTAGGCAATCATGGCGCGTCGGTTTTGATGAAACGTTTGTAATTGAGCAAAAAAACAATCACCCCGGCGCACGACGCGATGAAGTACAGCAGGTAGAACATGAAGTCCATGCCGGTGACGTAGTTGAGCAACATGTACGTCACCCCGATGTAGCCGTACAGCACCGCTACAGTGAGAAAGTACAGCGAGGCCCGCGTGCGGGCATACCAGATGAAAAACCCGACCGCCGCGCACAGCATCGGGAAGTAGAGCAGGGGGCGGTTCAGCGCCATCATACCGGCCAGGCAGGCGATCATGCCGATATGCACGCCGAAGTTGAGCCAGGTCAGGGAAAAGTGTTTTTTGAAATCGCGGAGTTCGCTCAGGAACGGCACGGCGGAGAGCAGCACGCACAGCAAAATACCGGTGTTCACGAT
>CAYMQY010000123.1:11792-13158 GCA_964392655.1 uncultured Saprospiraceae bacterium | reverse complement strand
GGCGGCTACGGCAACGTGTTCTACCTCAGCACCAACGCTATGATGTGCAACACCACCGCCGCCTGGCGCGCGCACCGGCGCGGCGCCTTTTTCGCCAACCCCTGCTACACGCAGATTCACCCGACCTGCATTCCGGTGTCGGGCGACTACCAGTCGAAACTCACGCTCATGTCGGAATCGCTGCGCAACGACGGGCGCTGCTGGGTACCGAAAAGCCCCGCCGACGCAAAAAAACACCCGAACCACATCCCCGAGGCCGACCGCGACTACTACCTCGAACGCCGCTACCCGGCTTTCGGCAACCTCGTGCCGCGCGACATTGCCAGTCGCGCAGCCAAAATCGAGTGCGACGCCGGCAAAGGCGTAGGCGCCACCGGCCTGGCCGTGTACCTCGACTTTGCCGACGCCATAAAGCGCCTCGGCAAAGACACCGTGGCCGCACGCTACGGCAACCTGTTCGAGATGTACGAAAAAATCACCGGCGACAACCCCTACGAGGTGCCCATGCGTATTTACCCCGCCGTGCACTACACCATGGGCGGCTTGTGGGTGGACTACGAACTGATGACCACCATTCCTGGCCTGTACGCCGCCGGCGAAGCCAATTTCAGCGACCATGGCGCCAACCGCCTCGGCGCTTCGGCGCTCATGCAAGGCCTTGCCGACGGCTACTTCGTGCTTCCGTACACCATCGGTTCGTACCTGAGTCAGGAAATTCGTACGGGCGCCATTCCGACCAACACGCCGGAATTTGACAAAGCCGAAAAAGAGGTGGCCGACCGCATCAACTTGTTGCTGGGCATCGGCGGCAAGCAGAGCGCGGAGTCATTTCACCGCCGCCTCGGCAAGATCATGTGGGACAAATGCGGCATGGCCCGCAACGCCGAAGGGCTGACGCAGGCCATCGGCGAAATCCGCGCGCTACGGCAGGAATTCTGGAAAGATCTGTACGTGCCGGGCCGCCGCGACGAGTTCAACCCTGAATTGGAAAAAGCCTGGCGCGTAGCCGATTTCCTCGAACTGGGCCAACTCATGTGCGAAGACGCCCTGCACCGCAACGAAAGTTGCGGCGGTCACTTCCGCGAGGAATACCAGACGGAAGAAGGCGAAGCCCTGCGCGACGACAAAAATTTCATGTACGTGGGCGCCTGGGAGTGGCGCGGCGAGGACGCGAAGCCGGAACTGCACAAGGAAAAACTGGAGTACGAGGAGATCAAGGTGAGCCAGAGGAGTTATAAGTAATCAATTCTTAAACCATGAGCCGCCCAATCACAACCATTCTGCTTTTCTTTTCCCTGACCCTTCAGGGCCAGAAAAGTATTAACCTCAAAAATCCTTCCTTCGAGGACAAAATCAAATGTTGCGA
>CAYMQY010000123.1:0-11692 GCA_964392655.1 uncultured Saprospiraceae bacterium | reverse complement strand
AAAGTCGTGGCCAGCATTTAATCAAACTCAAAAACCCCTCCTTTGAAGACGAACCACGTAATAGTACCATGCCTACGGATTGGTACTACTACGGTCACCCCGATGAATCACCGCCGGATATTCAACCTGGCTCTTTCGAGGTGACCACTCGGGCAGTAGATGGAGAAACCTATCTCGGGTTAGTGTTGCGTGATAACAAAACCTGGGAGGGCATCGGACAGGACCTGGAGCAAGCAATGAAAAGAGGATACTTGTACGAGATGACTGTCGCGCTTGCCATGCCCAAAAGAATGGTTTCCATTTCGCGGGCTACAGGGGAGTATGCAGATTTCAACCACCCGGTATTGTTCCGAATATGGGGCGTTGATATTAAAAATAACAAGGAAGAAATATTGGCAGAAACCTCGCCGATTGACCACATTGACTGGCGAAAATACTCGTTCACGCTCATGCCTCGCAAGCATAATTACCCGGCCATCGCATTCACCGCCTGGTATGTGAACGGGCTTGAAAAACCATATAACGGCTACATTTTGATTGACAACTGCTCGGCTTTAACCGTAATCACACCATAGCAAAAGCAACTTATTTGATATGAAACTCACGCTCAAAATCTGGCGCCAGGGCGGCAAATACAAAGGTGAATTCGTCACCTACAAACTCGACAACGTGAACGAGCACATGTCCTTCCTCGAAATGCTGGACGTGCTCAACGAACAACTCGTCAACCAGCGCGAGGAACCCGTGGCCTTCGAGCACGACTGCCGCGAGGGCATCTGCGGGACCTGCTCGCTCGTCATTGACGGCCGTCCGCACGGCCCCATGAAAGGCACCACCACCTGCCAGGTGCACATGCGCCACTACAAAGACGGCGACACCATCGTCATCGAACCGTTCCGCGCCAAAGCCTTTCCGGTGATCCGCGACCTCGTGGTGGATCGCTCGGCCTTCGACCGCATCATCCAGTCGGGCGGTTACGTGAGCGTGAACACCGGCCAGGCACAGGACGCCAATGCCATTCCCATCGAAAAGGATCAGGCCGGTCAGGCGTTCGATTCCGCTGCGTGCATCGGCTGCGGCGCCTGCGTGGCTGCCTGCCCGAACGCTTCGGCCATGCTGTTCACCTCTGCCAAAGTGAGCCACCTCGCACTGCTGCCACAAGGCATGGTGGAGCGCAAGCGCCGCGTACTGAAAATGGTGGCCCAGATGGATCAGGAAGGTTTTGGTCGTTGCTCCAACGTGACTGCCTGCGAAGCCGAATGCCCAAAGGATATTTCGGTGTCGAACATCGCACGACTGAACCGGGAATATCTGGCTGCTTCGCTGGCCGGCGAGGCAACGGTTTGACGCTTCCGGGCGCCCTGTTTACATGAAAACCAGAGTTTTGACTTTCCTGCTTTTGCTTGCATGGCTTCCTGCTCGCTCGCAGGCCGGCAAGGTTTTGCTGAAAAATCCCTCGTTTGAAGACGAGCCGAGAGCGTCACATGTGCCGCAGGGCTGGTTTTGTTATGGCCCGGCCGAGGAAAGCCCGCCCGACGTACAGCCCGGTTCGTTTGGCTGCACGTCGAAACCTTTGCGCGGGAACACGTACCTTGGCATGGTCACCCGCGACAACTCCACCACGGAATGCGTGGGCCAAAACCTGGAAATACCGCTCCTGGCCGATTCCGTGTACGATTTTTCGGTTTGCCTCGCCACTTCACGCCGCTACGAGTCTTTATCCAGACTAACAGGCAGGGAAGTGAATCTTTCCGGCCCGGTACGACTGCGCATTTGGGGAATCAATCTGGAACAGGCAAAAAAAGCCCTGCTGGCCGAGTCGCCCGTCGTGTCCAACCACGAATGGATTCGTTACCGCTTTGAACTCCGACCGCCGGGATTGAACATGGACGTCATTCTGCTGGAAGCCTGGTACGGCATGGCCCAGCAGCCCACCAACGGCAACCTGCTTTTGGATAATTGTTCGGCATTTGTGCCCAAATTTATTGCCGATACCGCTGTAATTGCCGAGGCGGTTTTCAAACCGAAACCACTTGAGGCCTTGCGTCTGATCGAATTGTACAATCCCTCGTTCGAACTGGCGTCGGTTTATTTCCTGCCGTTCGGCTGGGAGGATACTGCCGGTGAAATCACCACCTGGGTGCGCGCGCATCCATATCAAAAACCGAGGTACAGGTCAATAAACGGCCCGGTTGTCCAGATTTATTCCGGAATGTACGCGCAGGAGCCGCCCACCAGAAAAAAAGCCGTGCACGGAGAGCGCTACCTCAGCCTTCTGGCTTCCGAAAAGAAAAAGCGCCAGCAGGTATCGCAGCATCTTTCGGGTTTGCTGAAACGCGACAGCATCTATTCGTTCAGCCTGCACATGGCCCGAAGCAAGGAGTTTTGGGAAAACCTGGAGTCTCGAGACCAACAGGCAGACTACAAAAACCCGCTCCGACTGCGCATCTGGGGTGGAATGAAGGGCAACCCCAACGCTGAACTCCTGGCCGTATCGCCGAGTGTGGTGAGCACCGACTGGCGTAAATTCGACTTCGTGCTTCAGCCGCTCGAAGGCGACTACGACTGGATCACGCTGGAGGCCTGGTATGTGTCGGATTTCGGGGAGCCGTACAACGGGAATATCCTGTTAGACAACCTGTCGGCGATCGAAATGCTTGCGCGGGAGTGAGCCGCTCCCGTAGAGTTACGTGACACGGATTTGCACGGATGAGACACGGATAACAAAAAAATTTCGGTGTAAATCCGTGTCTTATCCGTGCAAATCCGTGTCCCGTCCAAAGCCCGGGACCGCCTCCACCAAAGCCCGCACATAGTCGTTTTGGGGGTTTTCAAACAATGCTTCCGGGTGGCCAAGCGCTTCGACACGGCCTTGCTGCATGACGAGCACACGGTCGCACATTTGTCGAATCACGCTCAGGTCGTGGGAAATAAACAGGTAGGTCAGGCCGAAATCGCGTTGCAGGTCGAGCAGCAGGTTCAGGATGTTTGCCTGCACGGACACATCAAGCGCCGACACGATCTCGTCGCAGATCAATAATTTGGGTTGAAGCGCCAGGGCGCGCGCCAGACAAATGCGCTGGCGTTGTCCGCCGGAAAATTCATGCGGCATGCGCTGCGCATGATCGGCTTCCAGCCCGACTTTTTCCAATAATTCAGCCACCATTTCCCTGCGTCGGCGCTCGGTGCCGTGCAACTGGTATTCCCGCATCGGCTCCAGAATGGCCTCTCCGATCGTCATGCGCGGGTTGAGCGAACTGTACGGATCCTGAAAAACCATCTGGATTTCGCGGCGGATGGGGCGAAAATCCTGTGTTGCCAAATGGTCAAGGTTCAACCGGCGGTACCAGACCGAGCCGGTGTCGGGCGACAAAAGCCGGCCGGCCACACGCCCCAACGTTGTTTTGCCGCAGCCCGATTCGCCGGCGATGCCGAAAACCTCCCCCGGATACACCTCGAACGACACCTCGCGCAGGGCTTCCACCCAACGGGACGTCCTACCGAAAAAATGCCGCCGGACGGGAAAACGCACCCCGAGGTTTTTGATTTCGAGCAGCGGCGAAGGACTGTACAGTTCGTGCCGATGAGCCGAAGTTTCCCGCTCGGAGAGTACCACCGGCTGGAACGACTGATCGCTCAGGTAATCCTGCACAGTCGGCAGGCGCTGTACTTTCCGTTGCAGGGAAGGGCGGCAGGCCAGCAAGCCGCGGGTGTACGGGTGCGCGGGATTTTCCAAAACCTCGCTCACCGGGCCGGTTTCCACGATTTCTCCCTGACGCATGACCGCCACCCGGTCGGCAATTTCGGAAATAACGCCAAGGTCGTGGCTGATGAACAACATGGAAAGCCCGGCCTCTGCGCGCAGGTCGCGCAGCAGGTCGAGGATTGTTTTTTGCACGGTGACATCCAGTGCGGTTGTCGGCTCATCGGCAATGAGCAAACGCGGCCGGCCGGCCAGAGCCATGGCGATCATCACGCGTTGCTTCTGGCCACCGCTCAGTTCGTGCGGGTAAGCGCGAAAAATACGGGCCGGATCGGGTAGCCGGACTTTTTCAAACAGGGCCAGCGCCCGGTCGCGGGCTTCGGTATTTGACACGCGCTGGTGCAAGCAGATAGCCTCCGTCACCTGGGCACCGCAGCGAAACACGGGATTGAGCGAGGTCATCGGCTCCTGGAAAATCATGGCGATTTCTTTTCCACGGAGGTGGGTAAGGCTGGAGGGTTTCTGGTTGGAGGGTTGGAAGGTTGGAGGCTGATTGAACTGGATTTGCCCGGTAACCTGAACAGTTTGAGGGAGCAAGCCCATGATGGACAGGGCGGTGACGGACTTGCCCGAGCCGGACTCGCCCACGAGGCCAAGTGTTTCGCCGGAACTGATATGCAGCGACACGTTTTTCACGGCCTGAACCACCCCGCGGACGGAGGGAAAGGAAATGCTCAAGTCGTGAATATTCAATAACATAGTCAATCTTTTTCGCCGTTGTCGGCGTCCCCGTCAACAGCAGCGAACCCGTTAAACCCGCTCAACCCGTTAAACCCGCTCAACCTGTTTTAACCCATTTTCAGTACGCAGGCGCCGTTTTCCCAGTTCATCGAAACGGTTTCCTGCTTTTTGAGCCACTGCACGAGGTTGTCGCCGAGCAGGTCGGCACGCCAGCCGCTGAGCAGGGAGGGGTCGTGGCCGTTTCCAGCCACTAATTTATTGAACTCGCCTTTAGGCAGCAGCAGCGCGGCGCTGATTTCGTTTTCGAGGCAGCGGCGTTTCACGAAGTGGTAGAGCAATTCCATAGCCCACTCGCGGTCGGGGTCGTCGGGTGCGGGTGCGGGCAGCGATTTCAGCAAGTCGCGTTCGGCGTCGGTGGGTGGAGTTTTCCAGAGGGTTTCCCACTCGGGCAGTTGTTTGCGCCAGATACCCTCGTGCAGGGTGCGATTGGCTTTGAACGCATTTTCGCCGCCCTTGGTAGCACGCAGAACGGCGCTGACGTGCCGGTTTTGCAGCACAGTTTCTTTGGGTACGTTGAGTGCAGCCGCCTTTTCCCGGCGCCATGCGTACAGGCGTAGCAGGAATATTTTTTCCTTGAAATCCAGTTGGTGGATGAAGTCGTTGCCCAGGGCTTCCTTGTAGGGGTCCACCCGGTACGTAGCGGCGTCTTCCCACTTCCGGTTTTCTTCGCGTGCCCAGTTTTCGCGCTTGAGCATCTGCAGTTTGTGGGTAAGTTTGTGGTGCAGGTTGGGCAGGTACTTCACATCTTCCACGGCGTAGTCTATTGCCTTGGGGTCGAGCGGGCGGGCTTCCCAGTTGGCCACAGTGTGGCTTTTGGCGAGGGTGATGCGCAGTTCGCGTTCCACAATTTTGGCGAAGCCGGCGGGATAATTGTACCCTACAAACCCGGCTGCGATTTGCGTGTCGAACGTGTTTTGCGGCACGGTGCCGTAAAGTGTGTTCAGCAGACGGTAGTCATTGTCGCCTGCATGCGTGATTTTCAAAACCGCCGGGTCGGTCACGATGTTCAGAAAACGACTCAGGTCGGGAATGCGCAAGGTGTCAATCAGGTAAATATGGTGCTCCACCACAACCTGCAAGAGACACAACACCGGAACGAACGTTTTTTCGCCAACAAACTCTGTATCAAAGCCAATCCAGGCTGCACCGGCAATGGCTTCCATCGTTTTGTCAAAGTCGACTTGCCGGTCTAAAAAATGTACGCTGTAATTCATGCGCCAAAAGTAGGAATGATCCGTTTATGCAATACGATTCTGCGTCGCATCTTTGCAGTTCAAGTGGTGAACCCTAAAAACAGGGTTCACCACAGATTACTCAGATTAACACAGATTAGTTAGTAGATCAAATTTATCTGTGTTAATCTGAGCAATCTGTGGTGAATTTCTAGTAACGTTTCCCACACTGAAATCGAATCAATTCACACACACACTCGCCATGAAAAAAGTACTATTCGGTATCGCTGTCGTGCTGGTTCTGCTCCTTGGAGCACTGATCGCCATTCCGTATTTTTTTAAAGATGAAATCGTTGCGCAGGTCAAAGAAACCGCCAACGAAAGCATGAACGCCAAACTCGATTTTCAGGATGTGGACATCTCGGTGTTCCGGCATTTCCCCAAACTGACTATCGGCCTCCAGGGACTGGAAATCACCGGCGTCGGCCATTTCGACGGCGTGAAACTAGTCCAGTGCAAACAAATGGACCTCGCCCTCGACCTGTGGTCGGCCATATTCGGCGACAAAATCGCGATCAACGGGCTGTACCTCGACCAGCCCAAAATCAATGTGTACGTACTGGAAGACGGCTCGGCCAACTACGACATCGCCAAACCCGAACCGCCCGGCACGCCCCCGGCTTCTGCCGAATCCAGCCCTGTGCAACTGGAGCACTACGCTATCACCAACGGCGAAATCCACTACGACGACCGCGCCATGGCCATGCGCGCCGACATCCTCGGTATCAACCACTCCGGTTCGGGCGAGTTCACCTCCGACATCTACGACCTCGTGACGGAAACCGAGGTGGAAAAACTCTCGGTGCGTTACGGCGGCGTGCAGTACCTGAGCAACGCCCGCGCCACCTGGAAATCCACGCTGAACGCCGACATGCCGAACATGAAATTCACGTTCAAGGAAAATGACCTGCAGGTGAACGCCCTCAAGGTGATGGTGGACGGGTGGTTCCAGATGCCCAACGAAACCGACTACCAGATGGACCTCAAGTTCGGCACCCCGCAAAACACGTTCAAAAGTTTTCTGTCCATCATTCCAGGCGCCTACACGCAGGATTTTGAAAACGTGAAAGCCGACGGTACCATCCAGTTTGCCGGTATCGTGAAAGGCAAGTATAACGAGACGACCTACCCGGCATTCAAGATTGACATGAAAATAGCCAACGGCAACGTGAAATATCCGAGCCTGCCGCTCGGCATCAGCGGAATCAACGTGGACATGTCGGTCAACAGCCCGTCGAGCAACCTGAACTCCATGGTGGTGGACATTCCCCGCTTCGCGCTGCGCATCGGCTCCAACCCCATCGAGGGCCGTTTCAACCTGAAAACGCCGGAAACCAACCCGACCGTGGACACCAAAATTGCCGGTACACTCAACCTCGGCGAACTGTCCAAAGCCTTCCCGATGGCCGAAGTGCAGGAACTGACGGGCATCATCAAGGCCGATATTCTGGCCAAAGCCTCCATGCGCCAGGTGGACGAGGGCCAGTACGAGCAGGTGACCATGCAGGGCAATTTCAACATCCAGAACATGAACTACCGCGCCAAGGGCATGCCGCCGGTGCGGATCAACGCCCTGACCGCCAGCCTCTCACCGCAAAAAGTGGACATCCCCAACTTCGATGCCCGCCTCGGCAAAAGCGACATCCGCGCCTCCGGCAAGGTGGACAACGTGCTCGCGTATTTTTCCACCACCAAAACCATGACCGGCAGCCTCAACATGCGCTCGTCGTACTTCGACGCCAACGAGTGGGTGACCGAAGACGCCGCCACCGCCGATGCCGGCAAAGTGCCTTCGGCTGCTCCTGCCGCTACCGAAAAAGTGTTCGACCGCTGGGATTTCACCGTGGACGGCGCCATCGGCAAACTCCTGTATGGTGAGTACACACTTACCGACCTGAACCTGAAAGGCAATTTTACGCCCAACAAAATGACCGTGGACAACTTCGGCATGAAGATCGGCGACAGCGACCTGAGCGGCAGCGGTCGCATCCTGAACGCCTGGGACTTCATGTTCGACAACCGCACGGTGTCGGGGGAAGTCAACCTCAAATCGAACTACTTCGACCTCAACCCGTACATGACCGACGCACCGCCTACTGCCGAAAACCCGGCTCCGCAGGCGGTCATGCTCGTGCCCGAAAACGTGGACATGACCCTCAATGCCGACTTCGCCAAAGTACGCTACACCAACATGGACCTGCAAAACCTGAACGGGCAGGTCGTGGTGAAAAACGGCGTGGCGGCGCTGCGCGATTTTACTGCCGACGTGCTGGGCGGGCAGGTTGCCATTGCCGGGGCATACAGCACCTACGAGCCGGCCAAGCCTTCGTTCGATGTGAACATGGCCCTGCTCAACATCGGTTTCCGCGACGCGTACACGAATTTCGCGACCGTGAAAGCGATGGCGCCCATTGCCCAACTGATTGACGGGAAATTCAGCGCCAAGTTCAGCACCAGCGGTATTCTCGGCAAAGACATGATGCCCGACCTGAACACCCTTGCCGCTGCCGGTTTCCTCGAAACCATCAACGCCGTGGTCAGCAATTTCAAGCCGATCAGCGAGATCAGCAGCAAACTCAACCTGAGTTACCTCAACCGCCTGGAATTGCCGAATTCGAAAAACGCGTTTGAAATCAAGGACGGCAAGGTGACGCTCAGCCCGTTCACCACCCAGGTGCGCGACGTGACCATGCAGATCGGCGGCTCGCACAGCCTGAGCAGCGAGATGAACTACCAGATTTTGACCAAAACTCCGCGCAAGGCATTGGAAAAAACCGCCCTCGGCAGCGCTGCCAACAGCGGCCTGCGCTGGATTTCGGGCGAAGCCTCCAAATTCGGCGTGAACGTAGCGCAGGGCGAGTACATCAACGTCCGCTTCGACGTCACCGGCACGATGTCCAAACCCAAAGTGGCGTTCAAAATTCTGCCCAGCGACGGCGAGCGCAGCATCCAGGAAGGAGCCTCGGCGACGGCTCAGGCGACGCTCAATCAGGCCAAAGACACGCTGCGCAACTTAGCCAACCAGAAAGTGGAAGCCGCCAAACAACAAGCCGAAGCCACCGCCCAGAAGGCCATTGACACAGTCAAAACGGTGGTAACCCAGAAGGTGGAAGAAGCCAAGGACAAGGCCGTGCAGGAAGTAGGCAAGGCCGTTGGCGACGAGGCTGCCAAAAAGGCGGAAGAAGTCATCAAGAAAAACAAAGCCGCCGAAGACGCCAAGAAGAAATTGGAGGAGTGGAATCCGCTGAAGAAGAAGAATTAATTGGTTGACTGGTTGACTGGTTGATTGGTTAATTGGTTGACTAGGCGTTTGTCACTAACCAATCAACCAGTCAACCAATCAACCAGTCAACCGTACCGCCGTTTCCGCACAAAGAAAAACGCCGCCCCGAAAATGCCGAGGAAAGCAAGCGGCAAGCCGAGGTTCAGCGCTTGCCAGAGCGTTTTTTCATCGCGGGCGCGCACGGTGTCGAGCAGGCGGAGTTTCACTTCGCGGGAGCGGGCCTCGATTACGCCGGCGGGTTCGATGAGGTACTCAATGGCGTTGATGAGCAGGTCTTTGTTCGCGTAGGTGACGTTTTCAAACCGGTTCATGCCGAGGGGTAGCCACTCTTTTTTGGCGCGGTCGCGCACGAAGTTAGCCGCCACGTCGCCGTCGCTGATGACGATCATGCGGGTCGGCGCACTGGCGTTTCGGTAGGCCACGCCGAGGCGCTGCAAACCCGCCAGCATTTCCTCCGACACGCGGTTTTCGTAGTTGGACGGAAAAACGCCCTCCAGCAGCACACCCACAGCCTGGTTGCCTTTGTTGAAATTTTCGGGCGCCGGAGGGGTGCGCAGCAGTTCAAACGTCAGTTCGATGGGGCTGAACTGCAGGCGACTGTACCGGCTGCTGTGCAGGAGCACGGTTTTGGTCACCGGCGTTTTGGTGCGGATGGTGTCAATCGAAGAGCAGAACTTCAATTCCACGCGGTCGAGGTTTTTCACCACCGGGTGTTTGCCCGCAGGCAGCACCGACGGGTGGTAGGGCCAGGGGAATAATTTGAACTGTGGCGCATTGCCCACCACACCCACGCGCAGCGGAATTCGGGTGCATTCCATGTCCACCACGAGGTCGGGCTGAATGCGCACGCCGTATTTGAACAGCATGTCCTCGATGTTGAGCGGGTAGTCCGAGGGCACGAAGCGATCGACGTGGCGCATGCTGTCGAGGTCGGCGTTGAGGCGATCCACGAGCCAGAGCACCTTGCCGCCCTGCATGATGTACTGGTCAATTTTGAATTTGTCGCGTTCCGAAAACTCCGTCTGCGGTTTGGCCACGATGAGCAGGGCGCAGATATCGGGCTGAATTTGCACCACGGAATCCAGCGTGAGCCGGTCGGTGTCGTAGTACTGGTGCAGGTTGCGTTCGAGGTCGGTGGTTTGCATTTCGTCCAGTTCGCCGTGGCCGCGGGTGAACAGGATAGCCGGGCGGCCCTTGGCGCGCAGTTTTTTGATGGCATTGGCAAACTTGTACTCCAGCAGGCTCACGGAATTGTTCACCACCTCGTCGGGGTGCAGCGTGGGCGACTGGTTTTCGAGCAGGTTCACCACCACTTTGTTTTTTCCGAAATGGAAAATCGCCGTCGGGTAAATGAGTTGCTGTTTGGATTCGCCCTCGTCGCTCACGCTGAGGTTGACCGGCACGATGCCCTCCTCGTACAGCGCCTTGCGGCGGGCGTTGATGTCGTCGGTGCTGCCTTCGTTGGGGTCTTCGAACTGATAGTCAATGTAGCCGCTCACCGAGCGGAAATCGTCGAGCATTTCGCGGGTGGCCGTGCGCAGGCGCTTGAATCCGGCGGGGAATTCGCCCTCCAGCAGCACCCGCACGTAGATGCGGTCGTTCACGGACTGGAGCAGTTCGCGTGTGGGCTGGGTAAGCGTGAAACGTTTTTCCTCGGTCAGGTCGAGGTGGCCGTAGAACTGGTTGGCGAGGATATTGAGGAACAGCACGATCCCGCAAAAGAGACCGAACTGGAGGAATGCCTGCGAACGTTGGGAGCGCGCCATGGAGAGCGAATGGGTGTTTTGTGTGGTTGGGGCCGGCAAAGATAGAAAGGCTGATGAACGAGAATAGGTATCAATCTTGTTGCGCGTCGCGCAAAAAATCAATTTCCTCCTTTAGAAGTGGGAGATGACGTTGCAAAATACCCCAAATGAGCGCATTGTCAACTTTGTCATAACCATGTATTACACGATTTCGGAGATCAACAATTCGCCGAGCATGAGTGATTTCTATGGTTTCTTGAGCGTTAACAAGGCGATTCATGGCTTCTCCAATAATCTCCAACTCACGTTCGACGGCACGGCGAACCATCAGGTTATTTTCATATTCGGAAAGCGACGAAATGGAGCCGGTGAATTCGCCGATATGCTCGATTGCTTCGTCAATATCAAGCAGCAGTTTTTTGGTGTGTTCTTTCATCTCAAGCAACGTAGATTAATTCGCGGGTTTTCATCACCTGGTCTTTGAAATAGGGGTTTTTTACACTGCGTAGTGTTACCAGGTCAATTTTTCGCTGAAACAGTTGCTCCAGATCGTCGCAGAGATCAAAGTAGTTGTCTGCGTAATCTTCCGGTATCAGGTCTTCAAATTCCACCAGGAAATCAATATCGCTGTCAGCCTGAAACTTGTCCGTCAAAACCGAACCAAAGGCGTACAAATTGGCCACATGGCGGATTTTGCAAATCCGTTGTATGTCAGGTAAATGTTGCTGAATTAAGGCACGCATCACGGTTTGAACGTTGAATCAAGTGCAAAGATAGGCGCTCTCCACCAGTATCAACGCCCCATTTTCATCGCATCCAGCGCCTTCTTTTTCCGCTGCTTGGCGTGTTCCAGAGCCGGGCGCAGTGCCGCAGAGACTTTGGCCCAGGCGGCATCCTTGTCCTTAGCGGCGGCGATCCATTCGTTGCC
>CAYMQY010000122.1:0-13227 GCA_964392655.1 uncultured Saprospiraceae bacterium | reverse complement strand
ACGCAGAGGCGCGGAGTTAAAACGCAGAGTTGTTTTATGCGACGAGTGCGCGAGATATCGCATTTTTTCACCGCGGAGACGCGGTGAAAAAAACTCTACGCCGGCGCCTCCGCGGTAAAAATAACTCTGCGTTTAATCTCTGCGTCTCCGCGGTAAAAACACTCTACATCGGCGTCTCCGCGGTGAAAAAAACCTGCGCGCGTCTTCGCGGTGAAAAGGAAGAATTCCACCTCATTTCCAACGCGTTTCCAATTGTCTCGTGAAAAAGGACGAAAAATTTGTGCATTCCAATTGCACCGATTTTTCAAACCATTTCAAAAACGAAGACAATGAACAAACACTTCTTGTACGCCCTCCTCTTGCTCGCTTCGGCGATCTCCCCCGTATGGCTCTTTTCACAAGGCGCCGGCACCAAACCCGAATTAGTCATGTACCGCTACAACAGCAGTGGCTCCTTTTCACCCCTGCCGGTGGTGCAGACCGACCTGCTCGGTACGCTGGCCTGGCGCGGCCTGGTAAATTACGGCGACATCCGAACCGGCGCCTCCATCCAGTCGTTTGTCACCGATCCGGTGCTGCCGGGCCAGATTCAGGCCAACATGATTTTCCGCACCAGCGACGCCGGTGGACTGAAAAACCGCATGATTATTACCGAAGACGGCCTCGTGGGCATCGGCACCGACAATCCCGCGTTTAACCTGCACACCGTGGGCAACACGCACACCACGGGCCGTTTCCACGGGCGCATTCACTTCGATTTCAACTCCGCCAACAACGACGCGCCCAACACCTACACGAACGAGGCTTACTTTGAGCGCAAACTGCGCGGCACGCTGGGTGTACCGACACCCGGCGGCGTCAACAATTTCGGTGGTATCCTCAGCCTCGCTCCCGGCGCCGGCGCATTCGACCACCAGTTGTTTTTCGGCCAGGACGGCATCTGGAACCGCCGCGACGCCGAGAACAGCCCGGCCTGGAGCGGCGCCTGGGAAAAACTGCTTTCCAGTGCCGACATTGCCGGTCGACCCAATCTGGTGGCCCGCTTCCGTCCGCCCGGTCCGCTCTCCAGTTCGCTCGGCGACGGCCAGATTTTCGACAACGGCGCCAATGTGGTCATCGGCGGCATACCGGCAGCGCCCGCAGTCGCAGCACCCGCTTTCGACCCCGCCGACATGCTCACCGTGCAAGGCCGCACGCAATTGAACGGCAACGTCCGCACCTCCGGCAACGCCATCGTGGACGGCAGCGCGAGCGCCAACAGCCTGGGCGTAGCCACCAACGCTACTGTTAGCGGCAACCTCGGCATCGGCACCGCGCCGGCGCATAAGTTGCACCTCGCCGGCGACGGCTACATCAACGGGCGTCTGGCTATCGGCCCCACGGCCCACTACGCCACCGGATATGCCCTGAGCGTGAACGGCAAAATCATCAGCGACGAGATGCGTGTGCGCCTGGAGCCGATGTGGCCCGACTATGTTTTTGAAAAAAACTACAGCCTGAAACCACTCGCCGAGGTAGCGGCCTTTGTGCAGGAAAACAAACACCTGCCAGGTGTGCCTTCGGCAAAAACCGTCGCGGAGGAAGGTCTCGACCTGGCCGGTATGCAACACGCGCAGATGGAAAAAATCGAGGAACTGTTCCTGCACCTTATCGCGCTGGAGAAGCAAGTGGCTGCGCTTCAGTCGGAAAACGCTGCGCTCAAAACGAAAGTAAACCAATTGGAAAACCGCTAAAAACTCCGAGCCATGAACGTGAAACGATTTTTTCCACTCTTTGCCCTGCTCTGCTGCATGGCCGGCCAGGGCCTGGCGCAGCAGCCCGGGCGACAACCCGACGCGGGTTTCTGGACGGATGTTCCTGAAGTTTCCCTGCGAAAAATCAACAAAACCGAAAACCGGCTTCCGGACGAATTCCGGCTCATGGAGGTGCAAATCGAATGGCTGGCCGACTGGTTGTCCAAACTCCCGCTCGACTACGCGCAGGTGTCCGCCAAACCGAAAGCGACCATCTCCCTGCCGATGCCCGACGGCAGCACCGAAACATTCGTGCTGTACAACGACCCGATCATGCACCCCGATCTGGCGCGCCGGTACCCGGAAATTCAAACGTTCGGCGGGTATGCGGAAAACGATCCGACGACCACGCTGCGGCTGGATGTGTCGCCGCACGGGTTCAACGCCACGATCCTGTCCGACAAGCGGGACGCCGTATGCATCACCCCCGTGGCGGTGGGCGACAACCGGCACAACATCAGTTATTTCAAAAAACACAGCCGCCGCGATGAAAACTGGACCTGTTATTTTGAAGGCCAACACGCCGACAAAGCACAGCAAAAAGCGGAAAGCATAGCCGCCGGCGACTGCGGCACCCGCCGCGAGTACCGGCTGGCATTGGCCGCCACGGCGGAGTACACCAACTTCCACGGCGGCACCGTGGCCCTGGCCCTGGCGGCCATGAACACGACCATGAACCGCGTGAACGCCGTGTACGAGCGCGATTGCTCCATCCGCATGAACCTGATTGCCGACACCGACGACCTGATCTACACCGACCCCATGACCGACCCGTACACCAACGGCAACACCGGCGCCATGATCGGCGAAAACCAGTCCAACGTGGACACGGAAATCGGCGGCGCCAACTACGACATCGGCCACGTATTCGGCCTCAACAGCGGCGGCCTGGCCAGCCTCGGCGTAGTGTGCAGCGGCAGCAAAGCGCGGGGCGTGACCGGAAGCGGTTCGCCCATCGGCGACGCATTCGACATTGACTACGTGGCCCACGAAATGGGGCACCAGTTCAACGGCGACCACACGTTCAACGAAAACAGCACGGGCAGTTGCGACGCGTCCAACGTGAACGCTTCCACCGCATTCGAACCCGGAAGCGGCACCACGATCATGGCGTATGCGGGTATTTGCGGCGCCACGAATGTGCAGTCCAACAGCGATGCCTATTTCCATGCGATCAGCCTGCAACAGATCGGCAACTTCGTGGTATCGGGCGGCGGCAACGGTTGCGCCAACAATGTGGCCGTGGCCAACAACCCGCCCAGCGTGAACGCCGGGGCCAATTTCACCATCCCCGTCAGCACGCCCTTCCGGCTCACTGCCACCGGCAGCGACCCGAACGGCAACCCGCTGACGTTTTGCTGGGAACAGATGGACAACCAGTTGATTCCGCACCCGCCGGCCGCCACGGCTACCGAAGGGCCGGTGTTCCGGTCGTTCACACCTGTGGCGTCGCCTACGCGGTATTTCCCGAGGCTGCCCGTCATTCTGGACAACACGCTGGCTTCAACCTGGGAAGTGCTGCCGGCGGTGGCGCGCACCATGAATTTCCGGGCTACCGTGCGCGACAACCTGCCCAACGGCGGCTGCACAGACGAAGACGACATGGTGGTCACAGTGTCGGCCAATGCCGGACCATTCCGCATCACCGGCATCGGGCCGGACGACGATTGCCTTTTCGCTGATGCCTCCACCACCATTACCTGGGACGTGGCCAACACCACTGCCGCGCCGGTCAGTTGCGCCAATGTGGACATCTGGCTATCCACCGACGGCGGCCAGAATTTCAGCACACTGCTGGCCGATAATGTGCCCAACAGCGGCTCCGCGAGCGTGAATGTGCCCGCTACCGCCATCACACAGACCGGCAGGATTATGGTAATCTGTTCGGACAATATTTTCCTGAATGTCAACCAGAAGGACATCCGGATTGACTGTCCGGCCAACATCACCGTGACCGACAACCCCGCCGCCGGCACGTACCAGGCGCGGCAGCGGGTGGTCACTTCCGGGAATGTCGTCATCTTGCCTGCTACCACGGCGCGGTTTTTCGCCGGGGATGACATCGTGATGACCGACGGATTCTGGGCGCGGCAAGGCAGCGATTTTATCGCCCGCATCCAGACCTGCGACCACTGCGCAGGCTCCAAACCGGAAAGTGTGACGGCGGAAAAGGAAAACAAGCCCAGGGTGAATTTCTACGAAGACCCCGCCGACGCGCGCAGCCTGAACGGAACCGATGGCTCCGGCATAAACGCCTCGGTGATGCCCAATCCGTTCAGCGAGCAACTGGCTGTAAACTTCGAGGTCGCCGAACCCGGGCCGGTGTTAATCGAATTGATTGACCTGACAGGCCGGCTTGTCTCCACGATTTACCAAAACGACCGCGTGGAGGCGGGTATGCACCGCGTAACACAACCTGCCAATAACTTGCCTGACGGGATGTACCGTTGCCGGATTTCGGTGCCCGGCGGGCAAAAACAAATCAGTGTGGTGAAGTTTTAGGCGCACGCAAGACGTCGCAAATTTTTCACCGCAGAGACGCGGGGACGCGGAGATGAAACGCAGAGTTTTTTTGCGAAGAGCGTGCGAGGTATCGCTAACTTTTCACTGCGGAGACGCGGAGGCGCGGAGGAAGATTCTCTGCGTCTCCGCGGTGAATTTAAATAACAGGCGACGTGCGTAGAGTCTTTTGACCTACGGCATGTACACATATCCATCAAGCACTTAGCCCTGAAAGGGCGTAATCCCACAGGGAAGGGGGCAGCCCTTCCCCGACAGAAAGCCCGTGATGGATAAGCCCTGAAAGGGCGTCATAACACGTTATGCGCATAGTATTTCGCCCTTTCAGGGCTTTCGATACCGTCCGGGCTTTTCACGCGGGGCCATGCCCCGCGTTGGCAGATAGCGCCCCTTTGGGGCTATTCGTTTGACCGACAGCCAACAACTCTACCCGAAATCAATTTCCGTGTTATCGCCGATGTTCAGGCTCAGGTTTCGGCCTTTGATAACGGCGTCTATGCCGACAACCGAGTGGCGGAGTACCACTTCGTCAATGGAGGCAAAATTGCCGATAATGCTGTCCTTGATGATGGCGGAATTGACCGTCACGTTGTTTCCGATAGTCACGTGCGGGCCGATGATGCTGTTGGCGATGTGGCAGTTTTCGCCGATGGCGACGGGATGGATGATGATGGTATTTTCATAAACCGGCATGCTGAAGGCATCGGAGGCGTAGCCGCGCTGGCCGAGCAACATGGCATTGGTTTCGAGCAGCACTTCCTTGCGGCCGCAGTCGAACCAGTTGTTCACCGGAATCGCCTGAAACAGCACGCCCTGTTCGAGAATGTGTTGCAGGGCGTCGGTGAGTTGAATTTCGCCGACAGTGCGCTGGTTGGTGTGCATGAGGTGCTCCACTGCGCGAAGCAGGGCGTTTACTTCCTTGATTTTGTACAGCCCCACGATGGCCATGTTCGACTTGGGGATGCGCGGTTTTTCCACCATGCGGCTCACAAACCCGCGCTCGTCGAACTCAGCCACACCAAACTCGCGCGGATCGCTCACTTTTTTTACGCCGATGCAGGAATGCGGGCAATCGAGCATTTGCTGCAGATCGGCATCGAAAATGGTGTCGCCGAAGGCAATAAACACCTCGTCTTCATCTTCGATGGCTTCATGGGCCGTCCACACGGCGTGGCCGCTGCCTTCGCGATGTTCCTGATACACAAATTCGGTTTTCAGGTGCGGGTAACGGTGCTCGATGAAGTCGCGCACCTTGTCGCCGAGGTAACCGATCACAAACACAAAGTCCGTCAGGCCGGCTTCGGCCAGTTTGTCCACAATAAAACAGATAATGGGTTTGCCGGCTACCGGCAAAAGCGGTTTCGGCTGTGTGTAGGTATGCGGACGAAGTCGGGTGCCGGCTCCGGCGACGGGGATCACAACTTTCATGGCAGATTTCGTTGACTGGCTGAAGGGGCGGCGGGCAAAGGTATTGATTTAACGGATGCCCGGTGTTATCGTAGGGACAGGGGTCTCCCTGCTGCGGGATATTCTCAAAAAACTTTTCAGCACCTTTTGTCACAGTGATCCGATTTGTCCCAACTTTGTGACCAATCGAACGAACCGATTTTTTCATTCACTCAAAACACTTGCACACTATGGCTCGACTGACCACCTTTTCCCGCCTGCTCATCACATTGCTGATTATCGGCGGGGTGTATTTTGCCGTGAAAACCTTTTTGCCCAAATTTCAGAACGGCGGCTCCGAAACTACCGAAACCGCCGCTACTACACCCGGCAACGGCGCCGAACCGGCTGCAACGCCCGAATCCAAATCCGAAACCTGGGGCAAAGACAACGGAAGCACCTCTTCGTTCAATTATGTGCCGCCGGCGCCCGTCAACGGTGTGCTGAAAGGCGTGGTCGAACTCGGCGCTACGGGCTTTAACTCGTTTATCATCAAAACCGACGCCCGGAAAAACTGGAAATTAGAAAAAGCCGAGTACGGCGCCAGCCTCGTGTACGAAAACCTGGCCACCGAAAACGACATCGAAAAAGGCCTGAAAAACTACATCGCCGACATGCTGGCGTATGGAGTGGGGCCAAAAAACATCCACTTTGTCATCAGTTCGGGCGCTAAAAAAATACCCGTCACCACCACCATTTCCAACATCCTCAAGGGTATGGGCTACGTCGTAAACGAGGTTACGCCCCAGCAGGAAGCCCAACTCGCCCTTCGTGCCTGCCTGCCTGCCGGGTACTACGGCAATGCATTCGTGGTGGATATCGGCTCGGGCAATACCAAAATTTCCTGGATAAGCGGCGACTCCCCTACCGGTATCGAATTGCCCGGCGCCAAGTACCGCCAGACCGGCAAAACCGACGCAGCCGTGTACCAGGAAGTGAACGCCAAAGCCAAACAAGTGCCCGGCAACATGCGCCAAACCTGCTTCATCATCGGCGGCGTGCCCTTCGAACTGGCCAAGCAAGTCCGCAACGGCAAGGAGCGCTACACGGTGCTCAAAGCCCCCGGCGACTACCAGGGCGAGGGCGACAAACAGCAGGGCGGCCTCAATATTTACAAAGCCATTGCCGATGCCACCGGCTGCCGGCAGTTTGTGTTCGACTGGGATGCCAATTTCACCATAGGTTTTTTGCTCAACCTGCCGAAATAACCCTGAGGGCAGTATGGCAAAAAAAATCGTCGTCGCCGTGGCCGGCTCGTCCGGATCCATTTACGCGAAAGTTCTGTTCGACAAACTCGTTGCCCTGCGCGAGCAGTGGCAGGCCGTGGGCGTAGTGCTCTCGGACAACGCCGTCGTCAACTGGGAACTGGAAGTCGGACCGGCCAATTTTGAGGCTTACCCCTTCGATTTTTATCGGAAAAACGACTTCTATGCCCCCTTCGCTTCCGGTTCGGCACGCTACGACACCATGATCGTGTGCCCCTGCTCAATGGGGATGCTGGCACGCATCGCTTCGGGCGTGAGCAACGACCTCACCACCCGCGCCGCCGACGTGATATTGAAAGAACGGCGTCGGCTTATTCTCGTGCCCCGTGACACGCCGCTCAGCCTGATTCATATCCGAAATATGCAAACCGTGACGGAGGCGGGGGGAATCATCTGCCCCGCCTCTCCGTCTTTTTATTCCCGCCCGACTACCCTGGAGGCAATAGCCGCCACCGTGGTAGACCGTGTCCTTGACCTCGCCGGCTTGAGCCTGGAAAGTTACCGCTGGGGGGAAGAGGACGAAGCGCAGGAATAACAGTGCCCGTTTGCCGCAAACGGGCCAATTTTTGCCGCTTGGCTGTGCAGCGAAGTTTTCTACTTTTGCGCAACACACGTTATTTCCCGAATGCATTCGAAACACACGGAACGCCAATCCTGATGCCCGCCTTTGTCTTGCTAATTCTTCTGGCATGTGTCTCCGCCAACGCACAAGTGACGCTCGTGCGCTCGGCGCCAAACGACACCTTCAACCTCGCCTGTTCCGGCTGCTCCATGCGGGTGGCGGGTGTGGCGCTCACACAGGGGCAGCACGCGCTGCCGATGAACACCCAGAAACCCGTGGCGATGAACCTCCTGATGTGGCGCTATTATGACAATATTCTGGGCAAAAACGCCCTCATGGCCGAAGAACCGTTCTGGACCGACGGGGTGCAACTCCTCTCGGAAGTGCCCGAGGCCGAGCCGTTGTCGCTGCACGTCAACCTTGTGTGGAGCGACTCGGCGGGTATTGCGCACCGATTTTATTTAGTGCTGGCCGGACTGACCAAAACGCACCTGAACAAACTGCCCGTGACCACCGTGTACGATACCGACACCTATGCGCCGTTGCGGTTTGCAGCCGTTGCCCAAATCACCAAAGACGACGACTACTGGGAAACCTACGACAGTATCGAAGGCACAGCCACGCTGGATCATATAAATACCAAAACCGGCGGTTTCAGCGGCACTTTCGAATTTACAGGCACCCGGATCGGCATGGAAAAATTAGGTTTTTTTCTGAACGGAACATTCCGAAAATAAGGCAATGATGAAGGCTCGAATCCTCACATCAATTTTCATTTACCCCATCAAGTCCATCGGCGGCATCTCGCTGCGCGAAGCGGTGACTCAGCCGCGCGGCCTGCAATACGACCGCCGCTGGATGCTGGTGGACGAGCAGGGACGCTTCGTCAGCCAACGGGAAGTGGCCGGTCTGGCGTTGCTTGGCACTGCCATCGAGCCACCGTTTCTTGTGGTTTTTTCCAAAAACAACCCGAGGCACCGCATCCACTTGCCCTTGTTGCCGCCGGTATCGGAAATGTCGGAAGTCCCTGTGCATATCTGGGACGACCATTGCGCCGCACGCCAGTATGCCCCGGACGTGAACGCGTGGTTTTCGGATACCCTCGGCAGCCCGGTTCGGCTTGTGTTCATGCCTGATTCCTCGTGGCGTCCTGCCGATTCAAAATACGTTCCGGAGGCCATACCCGTCAGTTTCGCCGACGGCTACCCGTACCTGCTCATCAGTCAGGCTTCACTCGACGATTTGAACGGACGCCTTGACACGCCGCTGCCCATGAACCGATTCCGGCCAAATTTTGTGTACAGCGGCGGCGAAGCATACGAGGAGGACGGCTGGAGCGATTTTTCCATAGGCAATGTGCCTTTCCGCGGCGTGAAAACCTGTGCTCGTTGCATCATTCCGACCACCGATCAGCATACCGGTCAACGCGACGCAGAACCCCTGAAAACCCTGGCGACCTACCGAAAACAGGGAAATCGCATACTTTTCGGGCAAAATGTGATCTGGCTCGGCGGCACACAGCATGTAGTTCGCGTCGGAGACACCGTCTCAAACATGAAATAATCATCAACCACAAGCCCTGAAAGGGCGTAACACACCAACGCGGGGCGCAGCCCTGCGGACAGGCCACACGCTCACAGAGGGTATATCCGTGCTTATCACACATGTACATCTACGGTCCTGGTATCCGACACGTCCCGGATTACGTCTGGCGATCCCCCTACTTCTGGATCATGCTGGTGCTGATGATCATCGGCATCCTGCTGTATCACAACTATTTCAGAAACATGACCATAGGAAGCATTTTCAGTAAACTCTTCGGTTCGTCCGGAACGGACAACCCCGGCGGAGCCAAAATCCGGTACGAAAGTCAAGGCCGCAGCGGGTACGTCTGGTACGAAAGCCGCGAGGCTAAATTTTCCATGTATTACGAATTTGGCGGCGGCGACTGCATCGTCGGTCTTTCTGTGCCAAGCGTGCAAGAATGGGAAGCAAGTACCGGCCTGCCGCTCGACCGACGCGACGAGGTGCTGGCGTTTGTAGGCAGGCAGGTCGTAAAAGACCAGACAACCGGCGGCAAGGGTTCTTTCAAAATTGAAGGCACCATGTTGAATATTTACGCCTGAACGGAATATGGAAGACCGGGTCAAACATACATACCGGACCAATTTGTATGAATTCGTGAAAGACGTGCTCGTCGTTTGCCCGAACTGTGCGGGTAAAGCCGTTGTGCATACCGGCGAATTTCATACCATGCAACACGACCGCAATGCGGTGAAACTGGTGTGCCCGGCCTGCGGGTTCAACAAAGTGCTGGAGAACATCGGGCATCGGCAGGACAAAAAACAGAAGCGCGGCATCGTCCTCAAATTCGGCGCGCCGATTGACCCGTTTTTTCACCTGCCCGTCTGGCTTCAGGCCGACTTTTCAGGCGAAACCCTCTGGGCCTACAACCTGGAACACCTCGAATTTTTGGCCCAACATGTAGGCGCCAAACTCCGCGAACGCAACGGTTTCACGTTCAACGTGCGCAGTATCGGCGCACGCCTGCCCCGCTGGATGACGGCAGCGCACAACCGGGAGGCGGTTTTGAAAGCAATAGATAAATTGCGGGAAAAGGCGCGGTAAATAGTTGGGGCTTTGTCATCTCGAAGGGATCTTTCCGCACAACAAAGGCCAGTGCGGGCGCTTCCCTCTGTGAGCGGACGGATCCCTTCGGAATGACAAGGGCGGAGAGCAAGAGGACTACTTTTTCGCCTTGTTGCGCGAACTTGCCGGTACCGGATACTTGGCTGCATACGCCCGTGCCTTGGACACCAGTGCCTTGAGTTTTTCGCTGCGTTTTTCCGGGTCGGGGTGTGTACTCATAAATTCCGGCGGACGGGCGCCGCCCATTTTATTCATGCGCTCCCAGAACGGTGCGGCGGAGGTGGCGTTGTAGCCGGCCATCGCCATCAGGTACAGGCCGATTTCGTCGGCTTCTGATTCGTGTTTGCGACTGAACGGCAGCAGGATGCCTACCTGAGCGCCGGCGCCGGCGGCAGCCAGCAGCAGGTCATTCGTCTGGGACGGTTTTTGCGACAACGCTACTTGCAGGGAGGTCAGGCCGATCTGGGTGACCAGCCCCTGGCTCATGCGTTCGTTGCCGTGGTTGGCCAGTGCGTGGGCAATCTCGTGGCCCATAACTACCGCCAGAGCATCCTCATTTTGGGTTACTTTCAGAATGCCGGTGTACACGACCACCTTGCCGCCGGGCATGCAGAAGGCGTTGACGGTGGGGTCATCCACTACATTGAACTCCCAGGCAAAGTTTTTTAGTTCGCCTTGCAGGCCCTTGGCTTTGTAATACACGTCCACAGCGGCTTTGATGTCGTTGCCCACCCGGCGCACCATTTCCACTTCGGGGCCGGAGGCCATGGGTTTGTTTTGGCTCAGAAACGATTTGTACTCGGCAAAACTCAACTGATTGATCTCGCTGACGGGGATCAGGTTCATTTGCTTGCGACCGGTGAATACGGTTTCGCTGCAAGCGGCCAACAGAGCCAGCGCGAGGAAACTGAACAGAACTTTCTTTTTCATACCATTGCGATTTAAGAAGTGTAGTGACAAAGTTAGAACAGGGAGTTATGAATACGCCGGAGCGACGTACAAGTTTCAAAAATCTTTCAGAAAAGTCTTGACCCGGGCCTGAACATTCAGGCGCACATCGTAGTAATACAGGTTCAGGTCGCCGACGTGGTAGTTTTTTCGCAGAAACAAAAAACTGCCGGGGAACTTCGGTTTGGAGCACAGCAAAATGCCTTTGTGCACTTCTGCGTCGCTTATTCCCGGATATGTTACGCAAAATGAACGCAATATGGCGCCTTTGTTTTCAGACTTCGGCGCGTACTCACCTTCGTGCGTATTCCAGGTCAGCGGGTTGGTACACACCACCTCGTTTTCGAATGCTTTGCGCAAACCGAAGCGGCGTTCAAAGGTACGCCAGGTACAAAAACAACCGGTTTCCGTCGGGGTTTCGCACGGCTTGACAACCCGGAAAAAATCGCGCTTTACCGGCCAGCCGACGAGATACGCAGCAATCAATTTTGCCTGAAGCGGCGTGCCCTCAATGCGTTCCCGCACTAAATTCATGGCATGCACGCTACCCTGGCTGTGCCCGACGACCACGAATGGGCGGCCATTGTTCCAGTGCTTCAGGTAATAATCAAAAGCGGACAACACATCCGAATAGGCCACGATGAGCGCCTTTTCGGCGGATTCTTTATCCTTCGTAAAAAATGCCTGCAGGTGGGCCTGCCGGTAACGCGGGGCAAATACCCGTCCGGCGCTGTTGAAAATAGTGGCCTGGTACAGGATGGATGCGCTATCGGTGCGGGTGTTTACCTTGGGGTCGTCCACAGCAGCATTCCAGGTTTTACTCCGGGTGCCTCGTCCGTAGTAGGACGTGGGATACAGGAAAAACACATCTGCCTGTGCTGTTTTTTGCCAATCATCGGCTTCTGGACAGGGCGTGCGGTCGGCAGCATCGGCCTTGCCGGGGTGTGCCGCCCAGTTATCAAGTTTGGAATAGTCCGGCATCGGTGGCACTGTGCCGGGGTCGAACGGCCCGTCCGGACGCGCTGTGCCGCAACCCCAGGCAAACAGGGCATAAACACCGGAAATGGCTAAAAATCGGAGTGCAGAAAACACGCGGGCAAAAATAACCTTGCCGACCATGTTCCGTTAAAAAAACGTCGTCAATCTTTTTTTTGAAAAAAAGTTGGAATAGTTCGAAAGGAAATGCACAACTTTGGTGCGTGCCATGCAACGCTATCTGACACACCTGCTTGCCGATCTGGAAACGGCTACCCGCAACGCCCCCGCTGCGAGCGCTTACCGCTTCCGCCACCCGTTCGACGACCATGAAGAGGGTGAAGCACCTGCATACCACTCGCGGTACGTGCGGCTGTCCGATCTGTTTGGCC
Source organism: uncultured Saprospiraceae bacterium (assembly GCA_964392655.1). Taxonomy (GTDB): domain Bacteria; phylum Bacteroidota; class Bacteroidia; order Chitinophagales; family Saprospiraceae; genus M3007. The sequence goes on along the minus strand of CAYMQY010000122.1, from coordinate 677 downwards.
TGAGCAACGGTATTTTCCCCCCGTCGGAACGCCTGACAAAAGACCAGGTTGCTGCATTACTCACCGCAATTGAGGCCCTCTGGCGTGCCTGGAACGTGTCGTGGGAATGCCCGCCGCGCCTTACCGCCCGCCGCCGATACGCCATCATGGTCGAACGTATGGAACAGGATTCGGTACGTTACAACCACGAACTGGGCGCTACTGTAGACTTTTGTGACCGACGCCCCGATGGCATCTGTCCCTTTGCCGACCGCAGCCAGTGCTGGTGCGAAGAACTGGAGGCCTGCGCCCGGCACGACCTCGAGCTTTGGGAAAACGCACATGAATTCGATGAGTACACCGAACGAAAGCCCTCCCCCGCAGATGAATTACGCAACTGGCTCGGCAACGACGACTTCACGGACCTCCCACCCTGGGAACAGGATGAACAGCACGAACGCTGGCACCAGTTTATGGCCGGCGACGATTCTCTGACCTGGCTGTTTTTTTACGACCCCGTCCGCGGACGCGAAATGGCTGACGAAACCCCGGAACCTTCACCCGACGACTTCGACGACTTCGAGTGGGACGACGATGACGACGACTACAGCGAACTGCCGTTTTAAGTCGAAATGTAAAATGAAAAAGTCAAAATGTAAAAGTGCGGTCGCGGGCACTTTTACATTTTACATTTTGAC
>CAYMQY010000121.1:12159-13360 GCA_964392655.1 uncultured Saprospiraceae bacterium | reverse complement strand
GCGACAGGATAGAAAAGAGAGTGAGGCGCATCAGGGTGATGGGGAGTCGAGATTTTTACTCCCGGCTGACGCGCCCACTTTCTCTTTATTCTTTGGTACTTTGAAAGGTACCCTATACAGGCGCTTACAACAAATGCCTTGAACCTGCTAAGGTGTTCTATTTCAAAATCTACCCCTGTTCGATAAGGGATAATTTCCTCGACATTGAACAAATCCTGCCAGCAGCGCAGAATCTGTACACCGTTTTTTTTAAATGTCCCGATCCAGTTGCGCTTTCGCAGGCGCTCTAATCTTCTTTTTATGGTTTTGGGATGACAGTTCAAGAAATGCGCAGCGGAATTAATCACTTTGGAATTGACCCTAAGGTGACCGTTACAAATTGATTTCAAGTAAATAAACAGCTGCAACTCCTCGAAGAACTGCTCTTTTGCCGCCATTTGACATACTGCCAAAGGCACGGCAATCCTTTTCCGTATAGGAACAAAAAAACACCCAGTACCTTCCTTCTTCACTTTCTCTTACATCTTTGCCAATGCCGTTTCAATTTCCGAACGGCGAAAGCGGTGGTGGTGCGTTCCTTCGCCATAGGTTTTTACCGTTCCGCTTTTGCGCAATTTGCGCAAAGTGGGTGCCGTAATGCGCAGGATGCGCAATACTTCGCCGGTGGTCAGGAATTCGTCGTTTTCTTTGGAAACGGTAGGAGCGGTTGAAATTTCCGCTAAAACAATCTTGGCTACTGCCAGGGCGAGTTCCTCTTTAAACTGCTCGCCGGGTCATACGACCATTGAAGGTTGTTGCATCGCGTTTGATGACTAATGAAAAAATAATTACCTGTATCCTGTTGACAGGATAGAAGTTCATGAATCCGTTTTTTTTCATGTAGTTGATCGACTGGAGATAGCCAGCGGATTAAAAAATCGTTTCAAGTGGCCCTGAAAGTATAGAACAAAAATAAAGAAAGTACGGCAAACAAAAAAGTTGGTAAAGGCTTTTTTTGTTGAAAACTACTAACAATTTGTGGATAACTTCTGATCGGCGAGGTCAGACGATTTTGAGTTTGGTTTCGAGCAACCCCGTCGTTTCGATCTTGTAGCGGTCGTCCATTTGCCGGAACAAACTGGCGTTTTCCTGCCCGTCGATACACAGGTATTTGTAAAACTCTTTTTCGGTTCGGTGACCGGTGATCTTCATAATAGCCTGA
>CAYMQY010000121.1:0-12149 GCA_964392655.1 uncultured Saprospiraceae bacterium | reverse complement strand
GTGGCAAAAGTGCGCCGTGCGGTGTGAGTGCCTATGTTTTTGTCAATACCGGCAAGCCGGGCGAGTTCCTTTAATGACTTGTTCATTTTTTGATTGCTCGCCGGTCGCGGCATTTCAAATCCATGCCGTAGCAGGATTTGGACAGCAGTAACCGATAACGGTATGGTGACTTGCATTTTGGAAGACTTGCTCGTTTTTCGCGGTTCATAGGTGAAGTCGTAGCCGTTGGTAACCGCCTTGATGCTCGCTTTCTTTAATTGCGTGTAGTCGCTGTACCTCATACCCGTTTCGCAGGCAAGGGCAAACCATTGGCGGGCAAGGTTCAGGTGAGTACGGGTGCGTAGGTCAAGCGCAGCGAGGGCGTCCACCTCCGATTGGTCGAGGTAGACGTTTTCTATCCGTTTGTCCGGGATTTTGAAGTCGGGGTGGTGGTAAAAGTCGAAGGGGTTCCAGCCGTTACCCTTCGCCCAATTCAGGAACATCTTTAGTTTTTTGATAAAGTTACCGACCGTGTTGTCTTCATAGGTTGCGCCGTCGCGGTGTTCGTAGTCTTGCAGGTAGCGCAGGAACTTGCCGTAAAACAGCAGGTTGATATTGTCGTAGGTGAGCGGGTAGCGTTGCCGTTTGGTGAATTGTTCCAGGTGGGTTTTCAGGTTCAGGATGTGCGACATACTGCCCTTCGAGGTTCCTTTGTCCTTATGGTATCCGATGAAGGCGTCAAAGTCGTTCATCAGGTCGCGTTCCTCTTCCACCTTGTATGTCCCTGAAAGGATTTGGTCTTTGAGTTTTTCTTTCACCGGCATTTTGCCCTGTTCCACAGCGTCGCGATACAGACGTTCGGCACGCTTCCTGATTTCGTTCAGCCGGGCATTTATCTGTGTGGCAAACTGAACGGTGTGGTAAACTTTCTGATTTCTGAAATGCCGGATTTTGCAAGTTTGGCCGGTGGCAAAGTTCATGCGTACTGTCTCTCCGTTGACGACATACCGAATCTGGCATTGGATCGGACGTTCGATGTCGGGTGCGTCATCTTTGCGGCGATTCAGGGCGAAAATCACATTTATCATTGTTCAGAGAAATTTAGCAAGTGCGAGTGAAAGTGCGAGTAAAATTTGTTTCTTTTGCCTGCTCAAAGTTACTCTAAGTTTGCCGACTATACAAATAAAACGTTGATTATCATATATTTTAGAAAAGATCGGGAAAGATGAAAAAAATAGGTTCGATTCCCGTACGGGCTACCAACTGATTTTATGTAAATCCTTGCAAGCGAATAACTTGCAAGGATTTTTTTATTTTGATAACCAAGGAGTGAGGAGCGGCACCGGTTTTTTGAATACCTTTAATGCCACTTGAATCATGCAATAAGAAGATATTTTCTTCAGAATAAAACGAAACCCATGTCCGAGCGATGACCAGCAAAAAAATCGCCATCATAGGGGCAGGCCCTGCCGGCATTACGCTGGCCCTCGAATTGAAAGATATCGGTTTTCAGGATGTTACCGTTTTCGGCGACTTTGGTGAAGCACAATGCCGTACCGTGGAGGTGGATGGCGTGGTGGCCGATGTAGGTACTTGTTATGTGCACAGCGGCTATTGGAATACCGTAAAACCGCTGGTAAAACGTTACGGCTTTCACCTGAATTATCTGCCCAACGCCACCCTCGCAAACGATGACCTGCATAAACCGGCCGTTCCGCCTGCTCAAAAAATACGGACCCTGCTGAATTTGTTCCGGTTTCTAGCCCTCTCGTTCCGGTACCTGACCGTCTATCGCACCGAACGAAGCCGCGATTACGGCCTGACCATGCAGGAATACCTGGATGCCCGCGGCCTGGGGGCGTTCTCGAGGTCCTTCATTTTTGGTCCCGGCGGTATCGCCCAGGGCTACGGATTTTTCGGAGATATTACGGCTTATGGCGGTTTGCGCTGGTTCAGGCCGAGCATTTTTTTTACACCTGTTGCCAATAAAATGCGCCGGGGCACGGCAACCATCCGCCAGGGATATGGGAAATTGTTTCAGCGGGTATTGGCAGATTTATCCCACCGCCCGGAGAAAATATCCGCTGTCAATCCTGTTGCTCATCCCGTTAGCGGAGCCGCGCAGGTAGAACTTGTTTCCGTTTCGGGTGAACGTTATGTTTTCGACCATGCCGTTATCGCGTGCCGCCTCGACGGGATTGCCTCGCCGGTCTCGGCACTGTTTACTCCAGGTACAATTTGCACCACCCGGTTCTTCTCTCTGCTGTGGACATCTGCTTCACCGCCGTGGTTTGCTGACCGGGTGTACCTGACGGATGCCATTCAACGTGAAGACCGGAACAAGATTCTTACGTATCGTTTCTATGGCGCCACGCAACTGGGCGAATACCTTTACTGGGGAGCGGGTTATGCTGGCGATGATATTTCCGATGCCGATCTGAAAGAGATGTTGTGTGCCCAGGTGGAAGGCGATCTGCGTTGCGACATCCGGAGCGTGCGTTTTTTTGATTGTTTCCAGTACAATGTCCGCTTTTCGGCGCCGGCCATCCGGGAAGGATTGCACTTGAAAGTCAATGAATTACAAGGTGCGCAAAACATCTGGTATTCCGGCGGCCTGCTGTCGCACTGGGATGTGGATTCAATTATGGAGCATAATCGCCTGCTGGCGGCACGGATGGCGTACAGAGGAGCCGAGGGAGCGATTGGGAACAAGGCGGCTTATTATTGGCGGACCTTTCGGGCGCGGTTGGCAGAAATTTAGTGATTAACCTTTTAAGGTCACCCTCCTGAACTATTGCATTCCATAAAGATCATTCACGGAGGCGCATCAGGCACCGCATTACACCATTTTTATGATTGCATTCCTGTTTTCGTCGGCCCTTTTAAAACTGGCGAACCTGTGGGTTCGGCTGTTCAGGAAAACCCGGTTGTTTCGCAGGTGCCCGGTAACTGAGACATTACTGCCGCAATACGACAAACAGGCGGAACAGCGATTGCAACGCATCCGGCAAGACCGGGAGTTGTATGATCCGGTACATTTGTCTGAAAAACTCGGGATCGACAGCAGTCTTCGGGTGCGGGCAGTCAGGGAACTGCCTGCCCGGGAGCGTTATCCGGCAGGTATCCTGATTCCCAAGTTGCTCATTATCGCATCTTTAAAAATACGGGACCGGAATTCAGGCGCACTTTCATCGTTTCGGCAACTGGAACAATTGTATCATGTTCTGGGCTCGCCGCGTATTCTGAACGACTGGAAGGACGATGCCGAGTTTGTGCGCCAACGGCTGCAGGGGGTTAACCCCGTCTGGATACACCGCTGCGACGACGCGGCGCAATTGCTGGAACACGGACTGGATCAGCAGGTATACGCCCGGCTGAGGCAAGCCCGTCGCCCGGAAAACCCGCTGTACGTGGTCAATTACCACGAATTGTTGCAGGATATTCCGCTGGTGGAGGGGCGCCACCTGGCTCCGGCCATCGCGTTTTTTGAATGCAGGCAGGAAGTGCTGTATCCGCTTGGAATTCAACTGTACAGTGAAGCATCCGGTGCCGTATGGTTTCACCCCGATGGCAGTCCGGGATGGACGCTGGCAAAAATGTTTTTTAACAGCGCAGACCTTTTCGTACATGAATCACTGACCCATTTGTTGTGGACGCATTTGTTCCTCGAAAATTTCTGGATCGCTACGGTGCGGAACCTCTCTGACAAACACCCCGTCCGGAAATTGCTGGCTCCTCACTTTCATTTCAGTCTGAATGCGAATGCCAACTCAAACCGCATCCTGCTCGGCGAAACGGGCATTTTCGCCGAATTGTTTTCTGCAGGACGGGACGGGACGATCCGCCTGCTTGAAAAAGGAGAATCCATGTGGACGCTGGAATGGACCGCTTTGCCCCAATTGCTCGCGCGGAACGGCACGCTGGATCTTCCGGGTTATCTGTACCGCGACGACGGCATGTTGCTTTGGGAAGCCGTGGAAATGTATGTACACCATTATCTGAACCTGTACTACCGCGGGCCGGACGACCTGCGTTCCGACCATGAACTGGCGGGCTGGACGACAGAATTGACTGATTTTTGGGGCTCCGGCAAAATTCCCCCGATAGACACGGTGGATCATCTGAAGGAAGTCCTGACCGCCATATTGTTCAGCGTCATCCAGCATACGTTTGTCGGAGCCGTTCAATACGAGTACATCGCCTATCCTCCGGCGATGCCTCCGATGCTACGCATCCCGGTACCTCTTGCACAGGAGCTGGTGCGGGAAGAAGACTTGCTTCGGGCTTTGCCTGTTCTGAGTGATATACACACCATCATCAAAGCCACGTATGCTTTTTCGATGCAATACACCACTTTAGGCCGCCATCTCAAAGATTATCACAGCGATCCCGCTGCTCAGTCGGTGGTACGTGATTTTCAACAGCATCTGGAACAACTGGAGAGCCTGATACATGACAGGGACTTGAAACGGCCGAAACCGTACCGGATTTCGCGCCCGCAACAGATTGCCAATTCCGTCAGCGCATGAGGAACCACGACCGGCTTAAATGGCTACGCTCAGGTTTATTTCTTCCGGAAGGAATACCTGCAGGGGTATATCGCGGCCGGCATTGCGCTGATCAATTTCCCGGCTCATGCCCAGCAGGTTTTCATGCAGGTTGCGGAGACATTTCCGGGAATAGGTATCAGGCATCAGGTGCGAAAAGTCACCCAGCAAGGAAGGAGTGGGCAGCCCGGTGACGGAGGCGATTACGCTCAGTTCGGAGCTGTTCTGCTGATCGGTCATCGTGGATTCCGGGAATAATTTTCCGGCAGCGATGGAAGGGTCGAGCACGTATGGGGTGACATGACCTACCCAGCTGTGAAATGCCGAAACCGTAAAGAAGAATTGCGCCAGGAAAGAAGACAGGTATTCGGCCGACAGGTCGTGCCGGGAGAAATGCAGCGAAGTGCCTATTTCTTCCCACCAGGCCTTCACGGCGTCGTTTTTTTCGATGTTCCTGAATGACGGGGCATTTTGAAGCAGATCGGTGCTGAAAGCGCTGAGGGTGTTCCAGAACAGTTGACCGTCGCGCCCGAACGGAAATATGTCTTCAGGCAATGCACTCAGGCTGTCGCTGTCGATGCCGCGTTCGCGCAAGAGATCGGGAAGCGTTTTGAATGCAGTTCTTTGTATCATCAGGGAATACGCTTCTTCCATCGCAGACCAGGTGAGCCCTGTGGAGCGGTGAAAGGAAGCGCCTTTGGGCAGCAGGGAATCTGCCCCGCCGTTGTTGATCGCCGCCGTCCGGTATATAAAAGGTTTCAGCAGCATGCGCAAGGGGTTGTCGGCCGGAAGGTTGAGCATAGTGGCCACTACTCCTGAATTGGACACCGAATAATGCGAAAAAAAGAGGTGGTGGTATAAGGTGGCCCACACGAGACCGGTAGACCGGTAGGCAAACTTGGCGGCTTCCCAGGTTTTTCCTTCGGAGGGCAACACGTCTTTGCCCCGGAGTTTCATTTTGAGTATGTTCCCCTGTCTGTCGAGGTAAACGGCGCCTCCGTACGAGGCCAACCCGGGGCGGACTTCCAGGTCATTTAAAAATTCATAGGAGGAGACGAAATAAGGCGTTTGCCCGGAGACCTGTTCTGCCTGCGCCGTGCGCTCGTCCAGCCGTTGGAGTTCGAGCGCGCCGAACCCGCTGAAAACCCACCACCGGAGGGCTTCATCGCCTGCGGGGTCAAAACCATTCCAGTTGACGCGGCTTTTTGGGAAATAATTGCCAAAAACGGATTGTATGGTTTGTTTGCCGCCTTCAGCCGATGTCCAGGCCTTGTTGGAGTCCTTGATCGGGTTTAGCCGGTTGTTCATACGGATCATCATTTTAAGGATCGGAGGGCGTGTCGGTTCGTCTTCATCACTTATCAGCACTTTCTTTCCCGGACCCAGGGTGGGGATGTGAAGGGTACTGTTCTTCGGCCCGTGGGGGAGCGAAGGCAGCGGGATTTCGTGGGAAGCCCTGGGATGATAGGACTTGATGCCCAGTTTTATCATCCGGAAAAACACTGAAGTATGAAGGTTCATATCGGTAATATGATGTGCGGATGCTCAATTGAATGGGTGAGAACAAAATGGCGGTGACAGCACTCCTGCTAAAGCCCGAATTCGGATATTTTTTCCTGAGATTCCTGCAAAACCCGTACCGCCTCTTCATACCCTTTTTGTACAATTTTATCGTAGGCCCGCCATTCCAGCATACTGAACTGGCTCACTCCCGGATTGATGTAGATGTCCGTTTTGTCGCTGTTTTGCTTTTGCTGGTAATCGCTGTAGAGCGTGGTGGTCTGGATAATGGTGCTCAGCAGCGTCGGCAACTTGCTGTTTTGGGCGCTCCCGAACCATCGGCCGGCCAGCACTTTCCAGTTCGAAGGCATTTGCTCGTAATGAATGCCCTGGTTTTGATCTGCCCAGAAATCAACTCCGATGATATAACGGGCGCCTACATCCACCATAATATCTGTGGGAAAATTGTTGAAAATCCCGCCGTCTATCAGCAGGCTGTTTTGATAAACCACCGGCGGCACCACGCCGGGAATGGCTCCGCTGGCCCGGATGGCCTGAAACATATTACCCCGCCGGTGTATCTGCGGGTATGCATGGGTGAGGTTGCTGGACACGCAGTAAAACGGCAGGGGGCAGTCTTCCAGATCGTGTTCCTGGTAGTACTTTTGAAGGACGCGGTCAAGAATTTTACCTTTAAACAAAGAAACGACCGGAAGCAGGTTAAAATCGCTTTTTAACGGGCTGAAAGCTATTTCCCGGCAAACGGAATACACGCTGTCATAGCCCCAGTCATAGGCCATCAAGCCTCCCACCATCGCGCCCATACTGGTGCCGCCGATGTAGTCGACCGGTATTTTGGCCTCCTTCAATGCCTTCCAGACACCGATGTGCGCAAATCCTTTGGCGCCACCGCCGGCCAGTACGAGACCAATCATGCTGTCAGTGAGGTAACGGGCCAGTCGTCCGTAATCGCTCACTGCATGTTCCTGCCGGATATGCGTGAAAAAACCGACGTTTCTCTGTTTAAGCCATTGAGTGGTGCCGGCCGGCACGTTAATACCCGCCGGGTGTAGCAATACCAGGGTTTGGCGGGCAGTAGACAATTTGCCTTCTCCTGATAGTATCGTGCGTTCCGGCAGCGTGAGTGCGGATGAAGCGGTAGCATCGGCAACCAGCAGAATTTCGTCTGCCTGGCGGATGCAACGTTTCGTCCATTCGGTGTTTCCGTGGTCGGGCAGGTAAAACACCAGGTCGTACAGTGTTTCTTCTTTATCCAGCCAGGCGGAAATCTTTTTATTCCCCTCCGCCTGGTTCATGGAGATTTGCGCTGCACCTTCGCCCAGTATATTGTTGACGAGTTCGCTGGACAGCAAACGCACGTGTTTGCCGCTTTTTGCAAATGTTTGTTGCAGTTGGCCCACTACCACATTCAAATCGATGCTTTGGTGCAGCGGCATGATGGCTATATTGGAAATGGCTCGCAGGCGGCGGCTGGTTTTTTTTTGCGTCAGGCGCTCGATGAGTAATTTGGCCAGATTCAGGCCGATCGCCGGAAAGAGCGTAAAAAACCTGTTAAAACCTTCTTTGGAAATCCGAACCAGGTGACAATCGCGGATAGCATAAATACTCGCCGAGCGGTTCTGACCGGTGATGACAGCCATTTCTCCGACAGCTTCTCCCCGGCCGACTTCGTTGATGACACGTATTTGCTGGCCGTCTTCTATTTGTACCTGCATCCGGCCGCTGATAAGAATGTACATCGCATCGCCGCGGTCGCCTTTCCGGAAAAGGTAATAGCCTCCGGGCAAATCAATTTCTTCGAGGTAAGTAGACAATTTTTCCCAGTCTTGCTGGGAAAGTTGCCCGAATAAACGGGTCAGTACCGGGCGCAAAAGACCTGCCAAAGAATCGTATTGGCCATTTTGCAGTTGCTCCTTTTGGCGCAGGTGGTGAGGATTCGTTTTCATGGTATTTTCTAAATAACAGGAGCCTCGGGGCAGCAGCGTACAAAGAGAATGCGGTCGGCAAATATACCGGAGAAATAAGAAACCCAGGGTAAAGTTGCGGGGCCTTATTTGGCCTAAACCAGTGATTGAAACAAGTCCGGCGTTGCCTCGAACCTTTCTTTTTTCCTTGCCGACATTCTGTATTTCCACAATTGCTCATACACGAAAATCCGGGTACGGTTAATTCCACCGAGCGGCCGGTGTTCGACGAGGGCATGCGCCGGGGAGTACGACAAATCTTCGGCCAGCGCATATCGTTCTTCTGTCTGGAAGTCCTGTTTCGGAATCCGCAGGGTCGCCACTTTAATAAAGGGGGCATCTGATTCTTTCCATTCCCTGCCCATATTCTCGATGGGAGTGCTTTTCTGATCTTTAAAGAACTGAATCATAAAATCGAAAGTCGCTTCGTGGCTGGCCAGGTGATTTGCCATATTTCGAATCAGATAGTCGTTTGTGAGCACCGCCGGGAGTGTGCTTTGGAAGTTGGAAGTCGGCACGATGGAAAATTTTATAGCCTGTTCGCCGTACCGGTAAGGCGTCACACTCCAGTACCGGATATCCAGCGGACTGGTATCATGGTGGACTGCCCTGAGCATTCGGATGAATTTGATCATACGCCCGTCGATCAATGTTTTTAAAAAAAACAAGGCGGCGGGCCATGTGAGTTGGTAGTACCGGAAAACAAAAAACTCTTTTATTGTGCCGATGGCAATCGTCGGGAAACTCAACATCAACAAATCCTGGGTTTGCTGAAAAAGCGGATCGCGGCTGCATTTTTCACCCTGAACACCGAGCAGTTTCAGCGCAAAACCACGCCCGTCCTTTATCTTATTGGTGCCTCCTTCGATACGGGAATGAGACGTGCGGATCAACGCCCGGTAGGTGGCAGGGTGTTTAAATAATCCTACTTTTAATTCGGCGGGAAGGTCCGGTTCCACGGTAAATTCTGCTTTCAGCAAACCCATGCTGATCGTATGTGCGCAACGCCGGGGCGGTTGCCCTTCTTTTTCCGCTTTTTTACGGAATAAAATTTCCATTTTGCGGATCAATTCCGGTTCGTTCCGTTCAAATATTTCCATGATTGATGATTTTGATACCGTCATTTGAAGTGTTGCCGCCAAAAGAAATGCCATCCGGGACGAATGACATACACCTCTGGTCTGCCCGACTGGATATTTCAAGGGATTACCTTCGGCAATTGGAGACGACTCTGTCACCGGATGAATGCCTGCGGGCGGAAAAATTTACTTTGGATCAGCACCGGGCGCACTTTACAGCCGGGCGGGGGGTTCTGCGGAGTATTTTAGGGCATTATCTGCAAGTCGAACCAGCACAAATCCGGTTCATGTATAATTCATACCGAAAACCCGGTCTCGATCCGTCCGCCGGGCAGGACATGTTGTATTTTAACCTCGCTCATTCCAACGGGGTGGCACTTTTCGCGTTTACCCGTAGCGCCGAAATCGGAGTGGACATTGAATTTATCCGCGACGACACCGATATTGAACAAACGGGCGCCATGGTATTTTCACCCGCTGAAATTTCAACGCTCCGGGCACTCCCGCCGGAGATGCGCCGGCTGGCTTTTTTTCAATACTGGACCCGAAAAGAAGCGTTTAGCAAGGCTGTAGGCCAGGGTTTGACACTTCCGCTGCGCGATTTCGACGTAAGCGGTTCGCCGGAAAATGCGGTGGCAAATGTAGGAGGTCTACGTGAACATTCGGGTCTCACAGACTGGTATGTCCGGGATGTTTCTCCGCTTCAGGGTTATGCTGCAGCCATTGCCTGCGCCGGCAACAACTGGCAGGTGTCAGGCTTCAGAATGCCGGATACGCACCCTTTTTAGAGCGGCGCCGGCTTGAACGCCGTGCAATACCAGGTACTGCAGGCGGCTTAAATAGGCGGCACCGCGCAGCAACTGTATCGCAACGTCGGCCACCCGGCGGTGTTCCCAGTTTTCCAGCCGGGTGCCTTTCACCCATTGGTTGAAGGCGCCCATTGCAGGTCCGCACCAAATTTGGTAATCCAGTTCGCGACCGGCTTCGCCGCGATTGGCCCAGGCCGAAGAAAGCCCCAGATACCATCGGAAGACCAGGGCCATTTTCCGCTTCGGATTGTTTTCCGCCCGTACAATCTGCTCCGGATCCCGCTCCTGAAAAAATGCTGCACAGTGCTGCCAGATTTGCTCGTAGGTATCCCGAAACAGATTTTTTTCCAGATTTTGCCGGTCTTTTTCAGGCACTTCCGCCCAGTTGTCGTACGTCAGATACAGGTCGAGCAGTTTTTGTGCCCTCAACCCGAACAAGGTGCCTTTTTTCAATACCTGCAATTTAACACCCATCTCGAACATATCTGCTGCGGGCGCCATGATCGTATCGGTCATGTCCGCCTGAGCCAGCACTTTGCGCACGTGATCCGAAGAGCCCGATTCCCGGCAGGATTGATTGATTGAACCTGTGACAACGTATGCGGCGCCCATGGAAAAAGCGCCCAGCACGGCTTCGGGAGTGCCGATGCCGCCCGCAGCGCCTACCCGCACGGGTTGCGGATAGTTGAATTGTTGTTGAAGTTGATCGCGCAAGGTTATTACGGCAGGCAACAGGCATACGAGCGGCCGGTTGTCGGTATGTCCCCCGGAGTCCGCTTCTACCGTAATGTCGTCGGCCATGGGCACCAGAGCCGCCAGCCGGGCCTGTTCGGCCGTGATCAAGCCGGCTTCGAGCAAGGGTTTCAGAAAAGATTCCGGGGCGGGTTGTATGAATTGTGCGGCTACTTCCAGGCGGGAAACCTTGGCTATGATGCGATGCCCGATGTGCACCGAACCGTCGGGATTTTGGCGCAAACCGGCTGCCCGGTAGCGCACCACATGCGAGGTCAGGGCCAGAAAAGCGGAAGCCTCGATAACGCGAACGCCTTTTCGCAGAAATATGTCCACCCCGCGGCGTTCGAGTGCTTCTTCGCTGGGGCTGTGGATCAGGTTGACGGCATAAGGCCCGTCCGGCAAGGCGGCCTGAATGGTGTCGATGGCCGTTTCAATCCGGTCCGGCACCAGGCCGCCGGCTCCGAAGGAGGCCAGCATACCGGCCTTGCCGAGGGCTATCACCAGTTCGGCGGAAGCAATGCCGTTGGCCATTGCACCGGCCATATAATTGTATTGCAAGCCATAGGTTTGCCGGAAAGTAGGGTCGCCTAATTGTCCGGGTTGAAAAGCGGGGAGCATGGCGATCAATTCAAGGCGCGCCAGTTCGGCAGGGTTGTCGGTGCCGATATTGCCGGCCAGCCCGACGGCGCCCGACTCATCGCGAACGACAAAACACCGGGAATTCAGGTCCTCCAGTTTTTGGCGAATGCCTTCCGAAGTGAACGCAAGCATTTGGGGGTGGCCAAACCATCGCCCGGTGCCCGGCGGGTGCGGGCAGGTGAGGCAGTTGGAGATGTCCGGCAGGGTAAATGTCTCAGTCATTTGATCGTCAGGATTGCTGATTTGCTAATAAAACTGCCAAATCGGTCACTTCATAAATCCGCAACACACCTTTCCACAAACTGGCATCGGCAGTGACCAGTACGCTGTGGTTTTCCTTTTTGATTTCTTTGAAATGTACTTCCAGATGAAGTTCAGGGTCGTGCTGCAGGATTTGTCCGCGGTATTTCCACACGGTCCGGTGGGGAGCAGGCTGGCTGAAAGACGCGTTTTGCAAGCCTTCTCCCAGGCCTTGTTGCAACGCAAACACCTGGATGGCCTGCACGATGGCTTCCACGCCGAGAGAGCCCGGCATGACGGGGTCCTGGTAGAAATGACAGGTAAAATACCAATCGTGTTGTTGTACAAATTTGGTGGCAAAAATATACCCCTTGCCGTATTTGCCACCGCCCGGCACGATGGTAGCGGTGTCGAGAAAATGGAGTTGCCCACCTGCCAGGTGTAGTTGAGGCGATGCCGGATTGACTGACCGGAACAGTTTCATTTTTCCAAACAGGGAATCCAGTTTTACCGTGAGGCTGCCATCGGCGGGGTATTCGTTTTCCCGGAACCATGGAGACTTGTGTTGTCCCTGGTCGAGGCCGGCCTGGCTGGACAAGTCGTCTTTGCTGAAAAAACCGAACGATGAATTGCCTT
>CAYMQY010000120.1:2248-13376 GCA_964392655.1 uncultured Saprospiraceae bacterium | reverse complement strand
GGCGCCGCCGTCAACTACCTCGGCCTGACCGACACGCTCACGCTCGACCTGTACAAACCGCTCAGCGCCAACACTGCGCGGCCCCTGCTCGTGCTGGTACACGGCGGCGCATGGCTTGGGGGCTGCAAGGAAGACATGGCCTGGATGTGTGAGGAAATGGCCGCGCGCGGCTACGTGGTGGCCACCGTCAACTACCGGAAAGGCTGGCACAAGGCGTTTTATGTGCCCAATCCCGCGCAGGCTGCCGATGTAAACGCCTTGTACGCCGCCGACTCGCTGGAAATTATCCGGGCCATTTACCGCGGCATGCAGGACGTGAAAGGCGCCATTCGCTGGCTCAAGGCGCGGGTGTACGCCGATAGCACCTGCAACCACGCCGTGCTGGTGGGCGGCGAAAGCGCCGGGGCATTTGTGGCGCTGGCTACCGGCCTGCTCGACCGCGCGGTGGAGAAACCCGCCGCCTGCGCCGCCCTGCCCGACGCGCCTGTGCCGGCCGGAAATTTGGTCAACAAGTACACCCTGAACTGCCTGCCCCAGACTCCGGCACTGCCGCCGGGCGCACTTGTGCGCCCCGACCTCGGTCCGGTAGACGGTACCCTGAACCTGAACGGCCACGACGCCTCGGTGCTCGGCATCGTCAGTTTTTACGGCGGGTTACCTTCGCAGGCGTTCGCCGAAAACTGGTTCGACGGCCCCAATCAGCCCGCGTTGTACCTTTTCCACCAAACCTGCGACGGCGTGGTGCCCTACGGCTACGGCATCCCGTACTACCCGCTTTCGGCTTTTTGCAACCTCGGTTTCACGCCCTGGCACTACAATTACCCCCGGGTGTTCGGCAACGGCGCCATCGCCGCGAAAGCCGCCGCGCTGCCCGCCCCGCCCCCCCTGCTGACCGAGTTTTTCAACTGCAACGCGTTCGATTCCAACCTCGCGCTTTTTGAATGCATCCGGTTCAACGACAACGGCAGTTACCACTGGGTCATCAACCGGGCGCAACGCGCCGAAAAAATCGCCGGTTTTTTCAGCCCAATGGTGGCCGCCCGGCTCGGCAGTCCGCCTTGCCTGGTTAGCGCCGGCGAGCCGGACCGGGCGGCCGGTTTTCGCCTCTCGCCCAACCCGTTTCGGGAAACCGCACCGGTGTTGTTTTGTGAAAAACCGCCTGCCGGGCCGGTTCGACTGAGCCTGTCGGACGCGCAAGGGCGGCTGGTTTGGCAGGAAATGCGTGTGCTCGGCGCCGGCGCCAATGTGCTGCCTTTGGGACCGGAATTGCCTCCAGGCTTGTACTTACTGTTGGTATCGGACAAGCAAACAGGTGTGGTGCTGAAAGCAGTGAAAATGTGAGTTTTGCGCGATTACCTTTGCGAATCAGGGGGAGTTCGGTATGCCCGTAGCGTATACAAAAGTTTGATTACATGATTGCCGATTACATGATTGTTGATTTTTGAAGGGTGTAGCGACGACCGCTTCGCCCTTGGCCAAACGAGCGCGGTGTACGCTTACGGATACTTCTAAAATCAACAATCATGTATTCTGCAATCATGTAATCAAAGCCCTCCCAAGCCAGTCAAACAACTAAAAACGCATGTACCACCTTCTCAAGCCGCTCCTTTTCCTGCTGCCGCCCGAAACCGCCCACCGGGTCACGACTGCCTTGCTCGATCTGGCCGCCGAAATCCCGCCACTGCGCGGGTTGTTGCGCCGCCTGTACTGCGTATCCGATCAAAAACTCGAACGCCGGGTGCTCGGCCTGCACTTCCCGAATCCAGTGGGTCTTGCCGCCGGTTTCGACAAAAACGGCGAACATATCCCCGGCATGGCCTGCCTCGGCTTCGGCTTTATCGAGGTGGGCACCGTCACGCCGCGCCCACAGGCCGGAAACCCGCAGCCGCGCCTGTTCCGACTGCCTGCCGACCGGGCACTCATCAACCGAATGGGCTTCAACAATGAAGGCCTCGGTACGCTCGTGGAGCGACTTCGCCGCCTGCGCGAAAAGGGTCTACCCGAGGGCGTCATCATCGGCGGCAACATCGGCAAAAACAAGGACACGCCCAACGAGCAAGCCAGCGACGACTACCTCCGCTGTTTCGAGGCGCTGTTTCCGGTGGTGGATTATTTTGTGGTCAACGTCAGTTCGCCCAACACACCCGGACTGCGTGCCCTGCAGGAAAAGGAGCCGCTGACCCGCTTGTTGCTGGAATTGCAGGAAAAAAATCGCGCCCAGTCGGCGCCCAGACCACTGCTGCTGAAAATTGCGCCCGACCTGACGAACGAGCAACTCGACGACATCGCCGGCATCGTGCGGGCAACCGGGCTGGACGGAGTCATTGCCACCAACACGACCATTGCCCGCTCGGGTCTTCGCACGCCGGTAAACGAACTGGACGCCATCGGTGCGGGCGGGCTCAGCGGCGCACCGGTGCGGGTACGCGCCACGGAGGTGATCCGGTATTTGCGGGAAAAACTCGGCGCCGGGCCGGTCATCATCGGCGTGGGCGGCATAGACTCGGCTGCGGCGGCATTAAAAAAACTCGAAGCCGGCGCCGACCTGGTGCAGGTGTATTCCGGTTTGGTGTACGAGGGGCCGGGGCTGGTGCGGGAGATTTTGCGGGCTGTGGCTGCTGCGCGGTAAAAGCCGAGGGGTAAACTTTGCCGAGCCTGCGTTACGTATATGCCGCGTTTGTCATCTCGAAGAGACCCGTCCGCGCCACGGCGGGCTGCCGCGTATGACGGCCCATTTAGATCGGACGGGTCTCTCCGAGATGACAAAACGGAGATGGCGCAAAATGTACCCAACCAAGGCTCACCGACGGAAGGATTGAGAAAGTTTAGCAGATGATCACATAGCCGAAAAACCAGACCCTGAAATTCCTCGTAACTAATGGCCAACGATGCATGCAGATCATTTCAGCTACAGGTTTTGCCAACAACTGCATCGCAATCCGTTTTTCAACTTAACCAAACAGTTTGCCATGAAGCATGTATTTGTTTTTTCTCTTTTTCTTTTTCTCCTGCAAACGGTATCCGCGCACAACGGCAGCATCCGGGGCAGCATTTTTGATGCCGCTACCCGAACACCGCTCGTGGGTGTGACCGTTGCTCTTGACGGCCCGGCCAATGCCCGGGCATACACCGACGAACTCGGATTTTATCAGTTCGGAAGCCTGCCGCCCGGGCGATATCAGGTGAGCATGCGCTACTTGGGCTACCGCAGCGCTACGGAGCAGGTGGAAGTGCGCGTGGACGAAACCACCACCGTGCGCACGTACCTCGACGTGGAACCGATCACCCTGCAAAACGTGGACATCAGTCCCGACCCCGATGTCAGTCGCCAAACTGCGCAGGCCCTGGACATCAACCTGCGTCCGGTGGCGACCTCGCAGGACATCCTGCGCATGGTGCCAGGCTTGTTCATCGCTCAGCATGCCGGCGGCGGCAAAGCCGAGCAGATTTTCCTGCGCGGGTTCGACATTGACCACGGTACCGACATCGCGCTGCAAGTGGACGGCATGCCGGTCAACATGGTGTCGCACGCGCACGGGCAGGGCTATGCCGACCTGCATTTTCTGATCCCCGAAACCGTGGAGCGCGTGCAATTTGCCAAAGGCCCGTACTACGCCGACTACGGCAATCTGGCCACGGCGGGGCATGTGGGTTTTCAAACCAAAACCGCGCTGGAGAAAAACTTTCTGACCATGCAGGCCGGGCAATTCAATACCTACCGGCTGGCCGGCGGGTTTAAATTGCTGGACAAACCTGAGGGCGCCCGCCCGCAAAACGCGTACCTGGTCACGGAGTACTTTTTTTCCGACGGCTATTTCGACAGTCCGCAGGCGTACAACCGGTTCAGCACGTTTCTCAAATTCAACACCGCCGTGGACGCGAACAACTACCTGAGTGCGTCGCTGGGCGCCTTCACCAGCCGCTGGGACGCCTCGGGACAAGTCCCTGACCGGGCCGTGCGCAGCGGGCAAATCGGACGTTTCGGATCCATTGACGATACCGAAGGCGGCAACACCAGCCGGGCCAACCTGAACCTCGCCCTCAGCAGCCTGCTGAACGACGGCAGCCTGCTGAAAAACCGGTTTTTCTATTCCAACTACACGTTCGAACTCTACTCTAATTTTACCTTTTTCCTGAACGACCCACAGAACGGCGACCAAATCCGACAGCAGGAAAAACGCCACCTGCTCGGGTACAGCGGTTCGTATTCCCGCACCGACCGGTTAGG
Source organism: uncultured Saprospiraceae bacterium (assembly GCA_964392655.1). Taxonomy (GTDB): domain Bacteria; phylum Bacteroidota; class Bacteroidia; order Chitinophagales; family Saprospiraceae; genus M3007. The sequence goes on along the minus strand of CAYMQY010000120.1, from coordinate 9,148 downwards.
CGGCACGGTCTGGCAAACTGAAGCAGGGGTGCAGTTCCGCTACGACGCCTCCCGCAACAACGAACTTTCGCACACAGTGGGCCGGAAGACAATCGCGGAGCGCCGGGCATTCGGCGACATTGACGAATCGAACGTAGCGGTTTACTTCGATGAAAAAATCCGCCTCGGACGGTATTTTACCCTCAATCCCGGCCTGCGTTTCGATCAGTTTCACTTCATGTACGTGGATAAACTTCAGCCCAACTACGACCGGCGTATCGAAGCGGCGCGCCTGGCAAGTCCGAAACTCAACGCGTACTTCACGCCTGGCGACCGGGTGCAGATTTTTGCCCTGTCGGGCTACGGGTTTCACTCCAACGACACGCGGGTAGTGGTGGCCCAAAACGGGCGCGATATTTTGCCGCAGGCATTGGGCTACGAACTCGGCGCCACCGTGAAAGTGCTGCCGAGTCTGTTGGCCACGTTCAGCCTGTGGCGGCTGCACCTCGACCAGGAATTTGTGTACGTGGGCGACGAGGCCGTGGTGGAAGCCGGCGGAAAAACCACCCGGCAGGGTTTTGATCTGGCCTTGCGCTGGCAGCCGGCGCCCTGGCTTTTTGCCGACGCCGACCTGAACTACGCCCATGCCCGCAGCGACGACGCCCCCGAAGGCGAAAACCTGATTCCGCTGGCAGCAGTCTGGACCAGCATCGGCGGCCTGACCATCAAACTGCCCAACGGTCTGAACGGCAGCCTGCGGTACCGCTACCTCGGCGACCGGTCTGCCAACGAGGACAATTCGGTGGCGGCGCCCGGGTATTTCCTCACCGATCTGGTGCTGAACTACACGCGCCCACGCTTCGAGGTGGGCATCACGATCCAGAACCTGTTCGACCGGGACTGGAACGAAGCCCAGTTCGATACTGAAAGCCGCCTGTTTGACGAGCCTGATCCCGTGTCGGAGATTCATTTTACGCCGGGGACGCCGCTGAGTGCGGTGTTGCGGGTGGGGGTGTTTTTTTGAAAAACGACAACTGATATTCCGGAAGCAGAAGGCTCCCCTCTACCCGTTGTTGGCCGCCGGTTTTTGCCCGCCGCGCCCTCTGTTGCGGTTACGCCGCCGTTTTTTCTGTCCATCCGGCGTTGGGCCGTCGTTGCGCGGTTCTGTTCCGGGTTTGTCGGCGGGTCGTTTGTCGCCGCTCCTTCGCTCGCCGCCGGGTCGTTTGCCTTTGCCACCGCCGCCCGGCCCGCGTCCTCTTGGGGCTTCGCGGTGCAGTTTGGGCGCATAATCGGGGGTGTTCCCGATACTTTCCGGCACGGGCAGTTTTTCCACTTCGCTGCCGATGAGTTCCTCGATGCGCTGGAAGCGGCGCTGGTCGCTGGGGCCGATGAGGGTGAGGGCGACGCCTTCGCGGGCGGCGCGGGCGGTGCGGCCCACGCGGTGTACGTAGTCTTCGGCGTCTTGCGGCACGTCGTAGTTCACCACGAGGTCAATGCCGTCAATGTCAATGCCGCGGCTGAGCACATCGGTGGCCACAAGCAGATCAATCTGGCGGTTTCGGAAGGCGAGCATGACCTTTTCGCGTTCGGTTTGTTCCAGATCGCTGCTGATCATGCCGACGTTCAGGTTTTTGGGCCGGAGTTTCTGATACAGTTTGGACACAGCCTGTTTGGTGCTGCTGAACACGAGAATGCGTTGGCCGGTGCGGTCTTTCAGGATTTCCTGGAGCAGCGGCAGTTTCTGTTCGTCGTGTACCACGTAAGCGCCCTGGCGCACGCCCTCGGCGGGTTTTGACAAGGCGATGTTCACCGTAGCCGGATCGCGCATGAGCGAGCGGGCGAGTTTCATCACCCCCTGAGGCATGGTGGCGGAAAAGAGCAGGTTTTGGCGCTCGGGGTTCAGGGTGTTGATGATTTTGTTCAGGTCGGGCATGAAGCCCATGTCCAGCATGCGGTCGGCTTCGTCGAGCACGAGGAAGCGCAGTTTGGAGAAATTCACATAGCCCATGTTGAGGTGGGCAATGAGTCGTCCCGGAGTGGCAATGATGATTTCGGCGCCTTTGGTGAGGGCCTGACGCTCTTGGCTAAACTCGCTGCCGCCGCTGCCGCCGTACACGGCAATGCATGAAATGCCGGTGAAATACGAGTAAACTTCCACGGCCTGATCAATTTGCATGGCCAGTTCGCGGGTAGGCACCACCACGAGGGCTTTGGTGGTGTGGTCGTCCGGCATGTCGAGAATCAAGTCGAGAATGGGCAGAATGAATGCCGCCGTTTTACCGGTGCCCGTCTGGGCGATGCCGATGAGGTCGCGGCCTTCAAGAATAAGCGGGATAGCCTGTTCCTGGATCGGGGTGGCTTTTTTGAAGTTCAGGCTGTCAATGCCGTCGAGGAGGTCGGGGTGGAAATTGAATTCGGTAAATTCCAAAGGTGAATATTTAAAAATTTTGAGTCAGGCTGTCCGTGAAATCCACTCGCGAACCAACGGGAACGCAGATGACACCGATTGGTATGGATAGGCCACGGATTTAAAGCGACTTATGGGCAGCCGCTTCAGGATTTTGACAAAGGTACAATTCTGCTCCAAACCTGTTGCGCAACATTTCACACCTCCCATTTCCGGGTCTTGAAAAACCGCACGACGAGGTACAACAACAGTCCCGCCGGGCCGGCCAGCAGGGTCAGTACCAGACCGGGCGCCACGGTGATATGCGGAATTTTTTGCTGCCGCGCATCATGCACCTGCCAAATACCCACCAGCAGGCAAAACGACAGGTAGTTGAACCAGCCGGTCAGCACCATAGCCGGGCTTCGGAACAAATCGCGCAATCCTTCGAGCGACAACAGGCTGCCGCTCTGCTCGCCGTCGCTCAGGTACGACCAGGTAAACCAGGCCGCCGCCAGCGACAAAAGCAGCGCCGAACCGAAAGCAATCGGTTCGGTGTACTGCCAGCGCGGCGCAAAAATCAGCAAGATCCAGGGTACAAAAATAAGTACGGAGGCATAGGTGTAAAATTGGTCGGCAGTCATGGCTGAATTGGTTGGAAGGTTTCTGGTTGGAAGGTTGGAAATTATTCGCCCACGGGTTTACCCGTGGGACTTAAGTTGATCATTCATCATTCATCATTAACCCCGTTTTTCCTGTGGCTTTCAGCAAGTTCAGCACGGCGAGTTTGTAATTAAACACTTGTTGCCAGTACTGGCTTTCGGCTTCGGCGAGGGCGGTTTGGGCGCCGAGCAGGTCGGTCAGAGGGATGGCGCCTTCCTTGTGCTGGAGGGCCAGTTTGTCGGCAATTTCGCGGGCGAGCGCCGTGTTTTCGGCTTGTGTGCGCAGGGTTTGAAGTGCGCCCTGAAATCGGCCTTTGGCATGCAGGAATTCCAGATTTTTTGCTTGCCCGAGTTGGCGCAGGTCTTCCTCGATTTTTTGCCGCTCGATAACCAGGCCGGCGGTTTTTCGGCGATTGCGAAAACCGTCAAAGATGGGTACTTGCACCTGAAACCCGACGGCAGCGAGTCCGTACCAGCGTTGGCGTTCGGCAAAAAAATTGGCGTCGGTCCGTTGTGCGAGGATTCCACCGGTAGCGTAGGCGCTGATTTTCGGCACAATCTCGCCGCGCAGGCTGCGGGTCTGGATGCGGTTGAGTTCGATCTGGCGCTGCAAAAGCCGGTGCTCGGTACTTGTTTCCAGGTCGAGCGTCAGGGTTTGCCAATGGGCGGAATCGGCGCCGGGTGTGGCGGTGTCGTCGGTCAGGGTGAGTGTTTCCTCGTAGGGGATACCGCACAGGAATTGCAGCGTTTGGCGCAGCGCCTGCACGCCAGTCAGCAGGTTGTACCGTTGGGATTCGAGGTTGGTGCGGGCTACGCGCACGCGCTTTACATCGGTCGGCACGGCATAGCCGTTGTCGAGTTGCAGTTGTGTGGTTCGTTCCAGCGCTTCCAGTCGGGCGATGTTGGCATTGACGGCGCCGAGCAGTTTTTCCGTTTGCAGGGTTTGGTAAAATACCGTGGCAGTGCTGAAGCGCACCTCGCTTTCGGTTTTGTCTGCCAAAAGTTCGTACAGGCTCCGGCTCACGTTGGCGGCAGGGGCCATGCGGCGCGCCGACTCATCGAAAATGAGTTGCTCTACCCGCACCGACCCGCCAAACTGCCAGGGCTGGCCCAGGGTGGTGGCGATGTAGCCGCCGCCCGGATCGTCGAGCACGGTAGCCGGCAGAAAGGTCGTCGGCAGTCCGGGAAGGTAATCCATCCCAAAGCGTGCGTTGACTTGCGGGAACAACATGCTTTTACCCTCTTTCATTCGGTTTTCCAGGGCATCGCGGTCCAGTTTGGCCTTTCGGACGGCCGCGCTGTTGGCTGTGGACAATCGGAGTGCTTCGTTCAGGGAAACCGCCCGCGAAACAGGCTGTGCCTGGGCCGCAAATACGATCCAGGCACAGCATATCGGCAGAAAATAACGTTTCATGGCCGCAAAAGTAGCGCGAAAATCCGGTAGCGCAGGGAGGGGTTTACCACAGATTGCACAGATTAGCACAGATTTTTGTGCCGTTGTTGGCGTCCCCGCCAACAACAGCGGCGGAGTTCGATGCCAAATTGACGTGTGACCTGCGGCGGCTTCATGTACTGCATGAAGGCTCCTGCTTTGGCTCTGCTCCAGGTTTTCGGAAAAAACCGATACACAGAGCTCCGCTGTTGCTGTTAGCGGGGACGCCAACAGCGGCGAAATAACCGCTTGGGTGGGCAATACTCAGACTACCCCCCCGCCTGTGCGTTGTTGTTCACATCGGCCACCTTGACGCCTTTAAAACTGACCCCGGTGGTATTTTGCTGCAGGTTGGTGATCTGAATATTGCCCGCCGGCAGGCCGCCACTGAAGGGGTTGGCCGGGTTGGCAAAGGTGGTATTGGCCGGCAGGAATCGCCATGCCGGTACCGCCGGGAAGTCCGCATTGATGCCGAGGATGACCTTGCGCCCTTCCACGATGTCAATAGTTGTCACGGAATTGCTGCCGTTGGCGTCGGCGGCAATAATTTTCCAGGGCGAGTCGAGGTTTTCGACACCCAGTACGTGTTTGTTGATCAAGGACAGGTCGAAGGTGGACACGCCATTGAGGTCGTTGGTATCGCGCACGGGTGTCACGGTGTAGTTTTGTCCGAGCGACAGGTTGGCGAACGTGTAGTTCCCGGCTGCGTCCGTGCGGGTGCTTGCTGTGGCGCCGCCGCTGAGTTGCACCAGCACGTTGGGCATGGCTGTGCCCCAATGCGTCGAGATGTTGCCGCTTATGCTTGCCAGAGCAGGCGCCGGTTGGGCATAGCCGTTTTGCGTGAGCGCGTTGGTGTTGTTGGGATCGAGCCATTCACGCAGGCGACTGGTGGAGGACGCGCCCTGATCCCAGGACAGGTCGAAACGCCCGAACCAGGCGCCCGACACGGTGCAATTCACCGGATCGAAGTTGCCGCCGTGCAATTGTCCGACGATGCGTTTGTTCTGATCGAACAGGGCACAACCCGACGAGCCTGGCTGGTATATGCCCTCGTCGGTCACGGTACGCCAGTGGGTATTGGCCGGAGAAATGCCGAAGCCGGGGCCCCAGTCAATCGTCTGGGCAAAAATGGTGGCGGGGTCGTTGTCACGGGAAATCTTTTTGATATCGCCGCTGGGGTGGTGGATGAACGTGGAGTTTTGCACGAGGCTATTGGTAGCAGGTGTGCGGTTCCAGCCGCTGAAATACAGGTTGTAGCCAGCCGGAATGGGGTTCAGTTTGAGGAGCATGAAATCTGTTTCGTCGCGGAACGCCAGGCGCTGGCAGCCGAGTATGGATTTTTTAGTCGGTTCGGTTGCCGGGTTGGGGCAGGAGGGGGCTTCATAGTCAAAGTCGAAACGCCACTGGGCAAAGTTTGGCGAGGTGCCGATGATCTGGCAGTGGTGTGCCGTGAGGAAATACGGTTCGGCGGAGCCGGCGGTATTGGCGATGAGGTTGCCGGTGCACCAGCCGGCGCCGTTGGAAAAAATCATCAGGATGCGGGCCACGCCGCGTTTTTCCGTTTGCCAGTTCTGGCCGAGGGAGCAGTTCACGTTGATGTTGCAGGCCAGGGCATCGCCGAAGTCTTCGGGCAAGCCGTTGGGGTTGATACCGGCGGGATCGTACACAAAATCCACGCGGTTGAGGTGGATGTCGGCGGGCGGGACGGAAGCCGGTTCGTACAGTTCAAGTACGGTGGTTTCGCCGGAAACCGGGCCGATGAGGAATTGCCCGGAGGGCAAACAACTGGCCTCGGTGTAAGCGCCGTGTACTTGAGCGCCATCGGACGAGTAAGCGAACAGGCGGCTGCCCTTGGGAAGCGAACAGCGGTCGAACAACAGGAGCAAGCCCAGCGCTTTGGGCGCCGTCAGGGCGCAACGCCACAGGCGGTCGCCGTTGGGCAGGGTGGTCCACTGGCCGGCATTATCGGGGAGAATATCCACCGGAGCAAGCGGTACGGCGAAGCGGCTGCGCTCGGGGTTTTGGGCGTCGTCGGCAAGCAGTTTTTTGGCATCCGGGGGATCCAGTACGATAGGGTCGGGCAAGGGCGGGATCGCGTATGCATTTTCGGGCAGGAGGCCCGGAGGTGTGCCGCCCTCGCTGATTTGGGCCGAAGCCGAGAGGGCGCATAACAAGGCAGGGATAACGGAAAATCGGTAAAGAATCTGCATGGGATGAGGATGATTTAGAAAAATGTAAACCGAAGGATTAGGCGAAAAGGCAGCCGGCTTTTTTACCGGGAAGGCGCGGAGTTTTTTCGTTTCTCTGCGCCTCCGCGCCTCTGCGGTGAAAAAAACTCTACTTCTTTGCGGAGGAAACCCACTACGCGGACATTTTTACAGAAAAAATCACGCCAAAAACGGGTCCTTTTCCCGCCGGAAGCGGTGAAAAAACGCCTTCAA
>CAYMQY010000120.1:0-2148 GCA_964392655.1 uncultured Saprospiraceae bacterium | reverse complement strand
ACGAGCAGGGTGCTGTCGTTGATGCGTGCTCTGGCGAACAGGTCGTGCATGTAGTCGGGCAGGAACATGAAGTCTTCCGCCAGCGCAATACGGTCGGCGGGCTGGCCGATAGCGAGGTCAATGCCGAACTGGGTCCAGGGCATTTCCGCCAAATAAGGGCGCAGCAGGTGTCGCATGGACGTACCGAGCGGCAAAGCGCTGGTATCGAACGCAATCTGGTGGAAAAAGGCCTCCTTGACAATGTCGCGGATACGCGTGGCGCAGTTGTCGTAGAAAAATTCGTACATGTAGTACTTGTTTTCCTCGCGGGCATTTTCCTGCAGGAGGTCGAACAGGCGTTGGCGTTTTTCAGGCGTCAGGTTCAGGACTTGCTCGCGCATGGGCCGGTTGTCGGCGAGGTTGTAGTACTCGAAGGAGCGGTACGGCTCGATGTCGAGGTAGTAGCGGAGTTTGCCCTGGCAGAATTTAAGCAGGAAGTTGGGTTCGTCGAAGTTGAAGGTGCCGTAGTTGTAGCAGCGGTCGAGGCGCAGCGCGGGGTCGAATACGCGGATAGCGCTGTGGCCGAAGGTGCTGTACAGCATGTCGCCCGGGGCCACGGTCATCAGGCTGATGCGGGCGCTGTCGGAGAGGGTTTGCTGGGCCGGCAGGCAAGGCGCGCCGAGCAGGAGGATGAGTACGGGAAGAAAACGGAAATGCATGGTTGGTGAACTTGCGGCTGGTGCGACAAACAGGGTTGTGAGACCCCGCGAAGGTATGGATTTTGGATTTTCCCGGGAAGATGTACATTTACCCCGAAAATTGAAAATTCATTTTTCAAATTACGGTATAAAATGGCACAGTACATCCCACGATCGGCGGAAAAAGAGATTGCAAGGTTGGTTCGTTCCAATCCTGCGGTGGTTCTTGTCGGTCCTCGTCAGGTTGGAAAAACCTCTCTCTCAAAGCACATTGCCGCACAGCTCCCCAAAGAGGCTGTTTATTTTGACCTGGAAAATCCCGACGATTACCATCAGTTGGCCAATCCAACGTTGGTGCTGGATCATCTGCGCGACAAGACCGTCATCCTGGATGAGGTTCAGCGCGTGTCGACGCTTTTCCCCACGCTGCGCAGTTTGATTGACCGCCACCGGGAGCCAGGCCGTTTCATCTTGCTCGGTTCGGCTTCGCCGGAACTCATCCGCGACACGTCCGAATCCCTCGCCGGGCGAGTGGCCTACTTCGAGATGCAACCGTTTGTCATGTCTGAACTGCCGGAGTCCATGGATTATCGGCAGCATTGGCTACGGGGCGGGTTTCCGGAGTCCCTGCTGGCAGGGGACGATGCAGCCAGTTTGGACTGGCGGGAAAATTTTATCCGTAGCTACCTGGAACGCGACTTGCCCTTGCTCGGCCTTCGTGCCGATCCCATGTTGATTCGGCGTTTGTGGACCATGGCGGCGCACCTCAACGGGCAATTGCTCAACTCAAGCGCATTAGCCAATTCCTTAGATATCAGTGCGCCCACCGTTCGGCGCTACCTGGATTTTTTAGAGTCGGCCTTTCTGGTTCGCCAAGTGCAGCCGTGGTTCGCCAACTCGAAAAAACGGTTGGTCAAAACCCCCAAGATTTATTTGCGCGACACAGGTTTGTTGCATGCCTTGCTGCGCGTGGAATCGTTTCGGGACTTGCAGAGTAACCCTGTCCTTGGCGCGTCGTGGGAGGCATACATTGTGCAGGAGGTTGCCGCTCGTTTGCCTGCACGCGCGGATCTGTATTTTTATCGCACGCACGACGGTACGGAAGCCGACCTCGTTGTTACGTTCAGCGGCATTCCGGAGGTGCTGATCGAGATCAAATACTCCACCACACCCAACCCCGGAAAAGGATTTTTCATCGCGCAGCAGGACCTGGCTACTACCCGAAACTATGTGATCTGCCCTGTGACGAAGGGGTATCCGATTTCCGAGACCAGTTCCGTGCTCAGCCACACCGAACTGGATCAGGTTTTTCAGAGGAAATGAGCCAGTTTCCGGTTTTGAGAAAAGCCCACCGTCGCCCGTCGTACTGATAACCGAAGCCTGCAAAGTGGTATTTATGGCCGGGTTTTTCGTGCTCCCGATGTACTTTTCGGCGTTTTTCAAAACTCTCGATATGCGAAAACTTCTTCTG
>CAYMQY010000119.1:0-13631 GCA_964392655.1 uncultured Saprospiraceae bacterium | reverse complement strand
GGCATGTTCCGGGCTTACGACGACCGGGGCTTCGGCGTCGGAATCGCCACGGCTACCGGCGAAACAGCGCCCCCACTGCTGGAACTGAACCTTTACCCCAACCCGACAGATGAACAAATTGCCGTGGATTTTGTCCTGCCACAATCCGCTCGCCTGTCGCTGTCGGTGGTTAATGCCCTGGGGCAGGTTGTGCTGACTCAACCGCCTTTCACCGCCGAACCGGGAGCACACCAGCGTTTGGTACACACCGGTTCTCTTCCCGACGGACTGTACTGGCTGCATCTTCTGACCGATGGTGCGCCGGTGTCGAAAAAGTTCGTCGTACGACGATAAGCCCGGCTACTGGCAGCGGAAAACATACCATCACACCACCGTTTCATGGACATCACATCCCTCATTCACCGCCGCCGTTCCATTTTTCCGAAGTCTTATGTGCAGGGCAAGCCCATTGACCGGGCGCTGATCGAACAACTGCTGGAAAACGCCAACTGGGCGCCTACACACAAACTGACAGAGCCGTGGCGCTTCCACGTATTTCATTCCCCTGAAAGCCGCGAAGCCCTGAGCAATTACCTCGCAGACCACTACCGCCGCACCACACCGCCTGATCTTTTTTCCGAAGAAAAAATGCTGAAGCAGGGCGAAAACCCGCGCCGGGCAGGCGCCGTCATCGCCATTGTGCTGCACCGCGATCCGCAGGAAAGTCTGCCGGAATTTGAGGAAATCGCTGCTGTGGCGATGGCGGTGCAAAACATGTGGCTGACTTGCACATCCCTCAACCTTGGCTGCTACTGGGGCACCTCCAAAGCCGCGCTCGAAGCCCATGATTTTCTTCACCTGGCGCCCAACGAACGCTGTCTCGGCATGTTTTACCTCGGTTGGCACGAAGCGCCGGATTTGCCCGGAAAACGGCGGGATATTGCGGAAAAAACCGTTTGGAAATAAATGAACGAATCAAACCATGTTCACCGGAATCATCGAAGCACTCGGCGCCGTCAGCAAGGTTGAAAAAGACCGCTCGAACGTCCATTTCACCATCGAAAGCCCGATGAGTGGCGAACTGCGTATTGACCAGAGTGTGAGTCACAACGGCGTTTGCCTGACGGTAGTGGAGGTCGGCGAGCGCCACCACGTCGTGACCGCTGTGGAGGAAACTCTTCGCCGCACCAACCTCGGCGCCTGGGAGGTCGGCACGTTGGTCAATCTCGAGCGTTGCCTGCCCATGGGCGGCCGCCTCGACGGGCACATCGTGCAGGGCCATGTGGACACTCTGGCTACATGCGTGGAAGTGCTGGAAACCGGCGGATCGTGGCGCTTCACCTTTCGGTATCAGCCCACGCCGGAGCATTTGCTCGTGGACAAAGGCTCGGTGTGCCTCAACGGCGTCAGCCTCACCGTGGTGGAGCCGCACGACGATCTGTTCTCGGTAGCCATCATCCCGTTCACCTGGGAGCACACCAATTTCAAAACCCTTGCTCCCGGCGATACGGTCAACATCGAGTTCGATATCATCGGCAAATACATCGCCCGGTACCTGGCTGCGTACCCGAGGTAATCGTACTTCGTAAATCGTACCTCGTTCACCTTTTTTCAAACAACCACCACGACGGTTTCCGTTTGACGATGCGGAAGTTGTCGAACAGGTATTTCCGGATGTGCGTGACGGCCTCTTCCGGGTCGTCGGTGAACAGAATCAGATGGAGGTCTTCGGGCGAAATGGTGCCCTGTTCAACCATGACATCCAGAAATTCCCGCATTTTTTGAAAAAAATCGGCGCCCATGACCACGATGGGAAAGTCGGCGATTTTGCGCGTCTGGATGAGCGTCAGGGTTTCAAAAAACTCGTCCATGGTGCCGAAACCGCCCGGCAGAATGACAAACGCGAAGGAGTATTTGACCAACAGCACTTTGCGGATGAAGAAATAGCGGAAGAGTACGAACTTGTCGAGGTAGGGGTTCTCTTTTTGCTCGTGCGGCAGGATGATGTTGCAGCCCACCGAATGGCCGCCTGCTTCGCGGGCGCCGCGGTTGGCGGCCTCCATGATGCCCGGTCCGCCGCCAGTCATAATGGTCAAGCCGAGGTCGGTGGAAATCCGGTTGCTCACTTGCCGCGCCAGTTCGTAGTAGCGGTGGCCTTCCTTGAACCGCGCCGAGCCGAAAACCGTGATGGCCGGCCCCATGAAATGCAGGGCGCGTACGCCCCGGATAAATTCCCAAAAGACGCGAAAGACGAACGCCAATTCGTAGGTGCGGCTTTTCGGGCCTTCGAGCCAGACGGATTCGTTGCGGTGGATCAGGGGGCGGCGGCGCGGTGCAGGCATTTTGATTGTACGTTTGTGATTCAGGACGGCTGCAAAGGTGAAAAAACTCGGGTAAATCAAGCACGCGCGGTTTGCCTACCTTTGCCCCCCAATTCCGTGATATGGCTGAACAAAACTTTGTTGACTACGTAAAAATCCAGTTCCGATCCGGCAAGGGCGGGGCGGGAAGCGTACATTTCCACCGCGCGGCGGGCATTACGAAAGGCGGCCCCGACGGCGGCGACGGCGGCGAGGGCGGTTCTATTATCCTGAAAGCCGACCCGCACGAGTGGACCCTGCTGGGTCTCAAATACACCAAACACATCTACGCGCAGGACGGCAAGTCCGGCAGCGGCGGCCTGAAAACAGGCTCCGACGGTGCCGGCGTGGTGGTGCCGGTACCTTTGGGAACCGTGGCCAAAGACGCCGAAACGGGCGAAGTGCTGCTGGAAATTACCGAACCCGACGACGTGAAAGTGCTGCTGCCCGGCGGGCGCGGCGGCAAGGGCAACAGTTTTTTCAAAACCTCTACCCACCAGACACCCCGATACGCCCAGCCCGGCGAAGACGGCGTGGAAAAGTGGATCGTGCTCGAACTGAAAGTGTTGGCCGACGTGGGCCTTGTCGGGTTTCCCAATGCCGGCAAAAGCACCCTGCTGGCCGCCGTCAGCGCCGCAAAACCGAAAATCGGCGACTACCCGTTCACCACCCTCGTGCCCCAACTCGGCATCGTGGAAGCCCGACCCGGCCAGTCGTTTATCATGGCCGACATTCCGGGTATCATCGAGGGTGCACACGAGGGCCGTGGTATCGGGCACCGTTTCCTGCGCCACATCGAGCGGAACAGCGTGCTGCTGTTCCTTATCCCCGGCGACACCGACCGCAGCATTCAAGCCGAATACGACATCCTGCTCAACGAACTGCACCAGTTCAATCCCGACCTGCTGGACAAGCCGCGTCTGTTGGCCGTCAGCAAGGCCGACCTGCTGGACGACGATCTGGAGCAGATGCTGCGCGACACCTTGCCGCCGGGTATTCCAGTGATGTTTATTTCTGCTGTCACCGGGAAAAATATTCAGCGGCTCAAGGACATGCTCTGGTCGGCGCTGAACGCTTAGTAGTTCCGTTAGTATTCCACAAAATACATCGCCACCTCGCCCTTGTTTTTGGCGCTCAGTCTGCCCCGGTACGTGCAGGGGAACCGGTCTTTGACGGCCTGAAAAGTGGTTTCCGAGATATTGATCTTTCCAGGTTCGCTGCCCTGTTCGAGGCGGGCGGCGGTATTCACGGTATCGCCCCAGATATCGTAGGCGAACTTGTGCCGCCCTACCACACCTGCAACCACCGGGCCGGTGTGGATGCCGATACGCATTTCAAACACAGGTTTGCCGGCGGCTTTTTTTTCCGCCATGAGCGCCGACAGGCGTTGTTGCATGGCGATGGCGGCGCGCACGGTGTCCTGCGGATGGGTGTCGTTGGGCGTGGGCAGTCCGCCGGCGCACATGTAGGCGTCGCCGATGGTTTTGATTTTTTCCAATCCGAACTCCTGCACGATGCTGTCGAACAGGCTGAAGCACTCGTCCAGTTCGGCAATCAGCACCTCGGAGGGCAGGCTTTCGGCAATGGTAGTGAAGCCTCTGAAATCAGTGAACATAACTGTGACGGACTCGTAACGCACCGGCTTGACACGGGCGTGGGCTTTGAGTTCGGCGGCAGTTTCGGCGGGCAGGATGTTGGTGAGCAATTCGTCGGCGCGGCGCCGTTCCTGTTCGATGGCGGCGTTTTTGGCGGCAAGTTCGCGGTTGGCGCGGGCGCGCAGGCGGTTCCGGCTGAACAGCAAGGTAGCCAGCGCCAGCAGGGCCAGCACACCGGCGAGCGAGGCGTAAAGCCCGTTTCGGGAGCGGGCGAGTTCGGATTCCTGGAGTTTGAAAGCGGCTTCCTGCTCCCTGAGTTTCTTTTTGCGTTTGTCGTCTTCAAAAAGCGCTTCCTTTTGGGCAAACTCGCTGCTGATTTTTTCATTCAGGTTCGTGTAGCGGATGCTGTCGTACTGTTGCCAGTATTTGTACGCGGTTCGGAAGTTGCCCATAGCCGCATATACTTCGGCGTAGTCTTTCAGAGCGCCCTGAATGAATTTTTGGTCTCCTGCCTCGATTGCGATTCGATAGTATTTGTCCACAAATCCAAGCGCAGCCTTTTGCTTTTTATCCCGGTAATACACATCTCCGATGGTGTTGTAGGTTTCCATCAGGCCGTTGGTGTTTTCCAGATCCTTGTAAATCAGTTCGGCTTGATGCAGGTAATCGAGTGCAAGCCGGTAGTTGCCGAGATGCTTGTGCGCATCGCCGAGGTTGACGAACACATTTGCCTGTCCGAGTGCGTCATCCAGATTTTTCCAGATATCCAGCGCGCGCTGGTAAAAACCCACCGCTGCCAGCGAGGAGTCCACTTCATCCAGCGCATTGGCATAGTCGGTATACGCCTCGGCCAGACGCACCGGGTCGTCCAGTTTTTCCCGCAACGCAAGCGCTTTTCGGTACAGGTCAAGTCCTTCATTGTACCGGTCCAGCTCAAAACGGATATGCCCCAGCGAGGTGTACACTTTGGCAATGCCGTCCTCGTCGTTTTGGCTTTCGAGGATGATACGGGCTTCCGTCAGGTGCTCATTGGCAATGGTGTAAATGCCCTTTTCCTGATAGACGCCGGCCAGGTTGAACTGTGTGCGGGCGATCCGGACGGTATCCCTGATTTCTTCCAGTACGCGCAGGTTTTCTTTAAACAGGAGGATCGCCGAATCCGGGCGCCCGCTCATATCATACAACACCCCGAGGTTGTTCAGAGAACTGGCAATCTCCTGCTTGTCGCCTAATTTTTGCCGCAAGGCAAGCGCTTTCCGGTAGTGTTTTTCTGCCAGGTCGAAATCGCCGCGTACTTCCGCCACTACGCCCAATCCGTTCCACGCAGCCGCCTCGCCGCGCAGGTATTTCAGTCGTTGGGCTTTGGCAACGGCTTCGTTCAGCAGCCGCTCGGCTTCGTCGGTATTTGTTTCGATGATCTCCCAGGCGTTGTCGGTAAGTTCAAGTACCTGACTCGTGTCGGCTACCTGTGCTGCTGCCTGCGAACTGCCAGCGAGAAACCACCCGCTCAGGAGCAGGAAGAGAATTTGATGGCAGGTCAGTGGAAACGGTCGCGTCATTGCGGGGCGTAAAAGTACATCCGCCAATCGGGTAGAGCCGCAGCCGGGCTCCCTTTTTGGCCAATGTCCGCCAAAAAAAACAAGCCGCCAGGCCACCGGTCGGCGGCGTGGCGGCTCGAAAAAGTTTTTTTTAAAATCAGCAATACGTCTCGTATGCCATGCGCAGGTTGTCGGCAATGACGGCAGCCGAGCGGCCCTCGATGTGGCGGCGTTCGAGGAAATGCACCAGTTTGCCGTCTTTGAACAGGGCAATGCTGGGCGAAGAGGGCGGGTACGGCGCCAGAAATTCGCGGGCTTTGGCGGTGGCTTCGGCATCTACGCCGGCGAAAACAGTAACCAGGCGGTCGGGGCGTTTTTCGGCTTGAAGCGACATTTTGGCGCCCGGACGGGCGTTGGCGGCAGCGCAGCCGCACACGCTGTTGACTACCAAAAGGGTCGTGCCGGACTGATTTTCCAACACCTGCTCCACGTCGGTCGGGGTGCTGAGCGATTCGAAGCCGTGATCGGTCAGGTCTTTGGACATCGGGGTAACTAATGCTATCGGGTACATGCTGTTTTGTGAATTTGAGTTGAAAAAAAATTTGCCCTGCAATCGAAAGGCGCGGCAAAGTTACCTAAACAGTCAAACCCCTGCTCGGTTCGCGCGAAATGCCGTTATTTCGCCCCGCAAACAAGACGACCCGTGGACGACAAAATCCTCTTCGAAATCATAGACCTGCTGGACGACGGCGAAATCGTGTACCTGCACCAGAGCACCGGAGAGATTCTTTCTTACCCCGATCCGCAGCGCTGGAGCGAAAACGAGTACATTGACCTCATCGAAGAAGTAAAAGCCCGCGCGGCAAAAGAGCCGGATCAGTTCGTCATTATTGACCCGCCCGAACCGCGCGATTCCTTCCGGATCATGGAAGATTTCATTTTTACCGTCGAAGACGAACACCTGCGCGACCGGCTGCTGGAAGCCCTGAACAGCAAAAAACCGTTCCGCTACTTCCGCGCGACCGTGGAGGATTCACCCCTTGCCGATGACTGGTACGATTTCAAGGATGCCCGCATGAAGGAATGGCTGCTCGAAATGCTTGCCCGGGTGTGGGACTGATAAAACCGACACATGTCTGATCTTCGGAAAAAACTTACCCTGTACGGCCTGACGATGATCGCCGTAGGTTCCTGCATTGGTTCGGGAATATTTGTGACCCCGGCCCAGATCGTCGAAGCCGTGCCGAATGCTGCGCTGGTACTGGCGGTATGGGCGCTTGGCGGCGTCATCGCGCTCACGGGGGCGCTCACATTCAGCGAACTGGGCGGCATGTTCCCGAAATCGGGCGGGGTATACGTGTACCTGCGCGAGGCGTATGGCGACTTTGTAGGTTTCCTCTACGGCTGGGCCATTCTGTTGGTGATTAACACCGGCGCTCTGGCGGGTCTTTGCGTGGCGTTTGCGGAGTACCTGAAGATTTTTTTTCCGGACATGAGCAACGGCGAAAAAACCGCCGTGGCAGCCGGCACCATGCTGGCGTTGACTGCGGTGAATATGTTTGGCGTGCAGGTCAGCCAGCGCTTAGCCAACGTATTCACCGGACTGAAGCTGCTGGCAATCAGCGGCATCATCGTCGCCGGATTTTTGTGGTACGACCCGGCGGCGGTGCAACTGGATTTTTCCCTTGGCGAGTCGGTGCCGACAAATTTGACCACGGCCATGCTGACCGGCCTCATCGGGGTATTGTTCTCGGTGGGCGGCTGGCACCATGCGTCGTTTGTTGCCGGCGAAGCGCTGGATGCCCCGCGCACGGTGCCGCGGGCCATGTTCCTGGGCGTACTGATCGTGATGGCGACGTACCTGCTGGTCAACCTGGCCTACATGTTCCTGCTGCCACTGGATGCCATCGCACAATCGCCGCGCGTGGCGGGCGATGCCATGAGCCGGGTAGTGCCCTGTGGTGGTCAGGCCGTAGCGGTGGCGATCGCGTTGTCCATTTTCGGCACCATCAGCATTTACACGATGTCGGCTCCGCGTATCTACTTCGCCATGGCCGCCGACGGCATTTTTTTCAAACAACTCGCCTGGGTGCATCCGCGCTGGCGCACGCCGGTGGTGGCCATGCTGGTGCAGGTGGTTTGGGCAATGGCTGTGTTGCTGTTTTTTCAGGGGCTGTTCGACAAAATCATCACCTTCGTCACCTTCCTCGACATCGCACTGATGGGGCTGGCCGGCGCGGCAGTTTTTGTCTTCCGGAAAAAACGCCCCGGGCAGGAGCGACCCATCCGGGCCTGGGGGTATCCGGTGGTGCCGGTAATTTTTATCGCCATCTCGGCAGCCTTTGCCCTGAACACTTTGCTGGAACGACCCGACCAGGCGCTGCCGGGGGTAGGGGTGCTGGCGGTGGGCGCAGCGGTGTTCTGGTGGCGGAAAAAGCGTGTGCAGGTTTCGTAAACAGACGAACCAAAACTTGACAACTTGACAACATAAACTTACTTTTGCAAAAATTTCAAATATATGCTTATCGTGACCATAGGGGATTTAAAAAGCCAATTTTCAGACATCCTGAAAAAAGTGCAACTCGGCGAAGAAGTTGCCATAGCATTTGGCCGAAAAAAAGAAGTATTGGCCTATATCGTTCCGAAGCAATTTCGCGATGCACAGCCGCCACGCCCTGTTGGCTTGCTGGATGGGAAAGTGAAAATGAGTATCTCGAAGGACTTTAAAATGAGTGAAGCCGAATTGATTGGGTTATGAGAAATTATTTGCTGGATTCCCATACCTTGCTCTGGTCTATCTTTGAAAGTAGGCAACTCCCACCGCTCGTCAAGCAGATTATCCAGAACCCGGCTCAAAACATTATGGTCAGTGCCGTCAGCCTCTGGGAAATCTCCCTGAAATACCGACTGGGCAAACTCCATCTGGAAGGATACAACCCTTCGGAGTTGATAGAGACCTGCCATCAAATGCGTTATCGCCTGTTACCGCTCCTGCCCGAAGATGCCTGCACTTATCATCAAATCGGGTCCAATTTTCATAAAGACCCGTTTGATCGGATGTTGATTCACCAAGCCATTCAGCACAAACTTGTTCTGTTGAGCAAAGACCCTGAGGTACATCTCTACACCATTGAGGGCTTGGTTGTGCTTTGGAAATAAAACAAACACCTGACCATGCAAATCCACGCCACATCACCCGACCACTACATCGAACAACTGCCTGAAGACCGCAAGCCGGTCATCGCCAAACTGCGACAAGTCATTCTGGACAATCTGCCCGAGGGATTTTCCGAAACCATTGGCTACGGCATGATGGGCTACGTGGTGCCGCATGGCCTGTACCCGGCGGGCTACCACTGCGACCCGCAGCAGCCGTTGCCGTTCATGGGCATGGCTTCGCAAAAAAACTTCGTGGCGTTTTACCACATGGGCATTTACGCTGTGCCTGCGCTGCACGACTGGTTTGTGGCCGAGTATCCCAAACACTGCAAAACGCGGCTCGACATGGGCAAAAGTTGTATCCGGTTCAAAAAGCCCGATCAGATTCCCTTTGAATTGCTGGGCGAATTGGTGCGCAAGATGAGCGTGCAGGAGTGGATTGACGTTTACGAGAAGAATTTAAAGAAATCAAAGTAGACACATTTTGTTTTTAAAAACAGAAACTGTTTTAACTTCGCCCATCGTTTTTTCCATGTAGTCAAAACTCCGTTACTTTGGGCGCTCAACACCACACATCGAAAAAGAAACCCGTACCACCAAAAAGCAATTCAGCGAAACCGGAAATGGCAGAGATCAGATACACCGAAGACGAAATCCAGTCGCTCGACTGGAGGGAACACATACGCCTGCGCCCGGGCATGTACATCGGCAAACTCGGCGACGGCAGCAGCCCCGAAGACGGCATCTACGTGCTGCTCAAGGAAGTGCTGGACAACTCCATTGACGAGTACGCCATGGGCTATGGCAAACAGATTGACGTGGCCATCAACGAGCAGGGCGTGTTCGTGCGCGACTTCGGGCGCGGCATCCCGTTGGGAAAGGTGGTGGACGTGGTCAGCAAGATCAACACCGGCGCCAAGTACGACAGCAAGGCATTCAAAAAATCCGTCGGCCTCAACGGCGTGGGTACCAAGGCAGTGAACGCCCTGTCCGAATATTTCAAAGTGACCGCCGTGCGCGACGGGCAGGCCAAATGGGCCGAATTCCAGTTCGGCAACCTGAAAAAGGAAAGCAAACTGGAACCGACCAAAGAGGAAAACGGCACCAGCATCCACTTCAAACCCGACAACGGGATGTTCCGCAACTTCCGCTGGGTCAACGAATTCGTGGAGCAGCAACTCTGGAACTACGCCTACCTGAACGCGGGGCTGAAAATCGTTTTCAACGGAAAAACATTTTACTCCAAAAACGGCCTGCACGACCTGCTGAGCAAAAAAACCAACGCGGAAAACATCCGCTACCCCATCATTCACCTTACGGGCGAGGATGTGGAAATTGCCCTCACACACGGCGACCACTACGGCGAGCAGTACTATTCGTTCGTCAACGGCCAGAATACCACCCAGGGCGGCACCCACCTCAATGCCTTCCGCGAGGCGCTTGTGAAAACCGTGCGCGACCACTTCAAAAAAGCCTTCGACGCCAAGGACATCCGCGAAAGCATCATCGCTGCCGTCAGCGTACGGGTGGAAGAGCCGGTGTTCGAGTCGCAAACCAAAACCCGCCTCGGCTCCGACAAAATCAGCCCCGACGGCCAGAATATCCGCACCTGGATGAACGATTTTCTGGCCAAGGCGCTCGACGACTACCTGCACAAAAATCCCGAGGTGGCCAAGGATATGCTCAAGCGCATCCAGCAGTCGGAGCGCGAGCGCAAGGACATCGCCGACGTAAAAAAAATAGCCAACCAGCGCGCCAAGGCCGCCAACATCCACAACAAAAAACTGCGCGACTGCCGCTTCCACCGCAATGAAAAAGGTCCGGAGGAAAAACTCCTCAACAGCACCATTTTCATCACCGAGGGCGACTCCGCCAGCGGTTCGCTCACCAAGGCCCGCGACGTGGATACCCAGGCCGTGTTCAGCCTGCGCGGCAAACCGCTGAACTGCTACGGCCTCACCAAAAAAATCGTGTACCAAAACGAGGAGTTCAACCTGCTCCAGCACGCGCTCAACATCGAGGACTCGCTCGACGACCTGCGCTACAACCGGGTGGTAATTGCTACCGATGCCGACGTGGACGGTATGCACATTCGCCTGCTGCTGCTTACGTTTTTCCTTCAGTTTTTCCCCGACCTCGTGCGCAACGGCCACTTGTATATCCTCGACACGCCGCTGTTCCGCGTGCGCGACAAGCAGCACACGTACTACTGCTACTCCGAGTCGGAAAAACAGGCAGCCATCGCTAAACTGCGGGGCAAACCGGAAATCACCCGCTTCAAAGGCCTTGGAGAAATTTCGCCCAACGAGTTCGGCGCGTTCCTCGGAGCCGACATGCGCCTTGACCCGGTCATTCTGCCCGAAGAAACCAACCTCGACCACGTGCTGGATTACTACATGGGCAAAAACACGCCGGAGCGCCAGGAATTTATCATCGAAAACCTACGCTTCGAGATTGATCTGGTGGAAGGAGGAAACGGCGTGGAAAAAGAAGAAGCGGTGGAAGCAGAAGCGGTTTGATCCAACATGCGTTTCCCCGCGTATCTTTGGCAAAAATACCGGAGTAATGACATCAACTGCCGACCTTACCGCCCTGAAAAACACCGACGCCCCTCCCGCGCGCTGGGAAACGACTGCCGCTTCAGCAATCCGTTCCGGCAAGCGCAGGGCTATTCGCGACTACATTTCGACGCTCGACCCCGAGCGCGACTGTCAGGAAATTTCCTACCTCCTTTCCTGTTACGAGTTTCCCTGGGACACTACGCGCTCCCTCGAATTTGCCCTGTTCCGGGTGTTTGGTGTGGCCAAAGGTTCCCCGCTGCTGGTGCAGACCGGCGAGTTTGTGCAGCGCACCCAAAAACGCTACGACGACACGGTGCTCATCCTCTCCGAAATTCTTGAAAGCGGAGGCTACGACACCCCGCGCGGTCAGGCTGCTCTCGTGCGCATGAACAAGCAGCACGGGCGTTTCAAAATCCCTAACGACGAGTTCCTGTACACCCTTTCCACGTTCATCCTCGAACCCATCCGCTGGAACGAAACATACGGCTGGCGGCCCCTGACGGAAGCCGAAAAGCAGGCGAGTTACTTTTTCTGGCGCGAGATCGGGCGTCGCATGAGCATCCGCGACATTCCCGACAGCCTGGAGGCCTACGACAAATTTAACCGCGATTTTGAGGCTGCCGAATTCCGCTATTCGCCCGACAACGAAGCCATAGCCATGGCGACGCGCAACCTCATGCTCTCCTGGTTTTTGCCTCGGTGGTTGTGGAAAATCGGTGCTCCGTTCGTACACGCCATGATGGACGAGCACTTGCTCGAAGCCGTCGGCATGAAGCCTGCGCCGCGCTGGATGCAGGGTCTGGTACGCGGTTCAGTTCGTTTGCGCGGGCGCCTCGCCGGACTGTTTCCGCCACGCCGCCGGCCCCGACTGCTGACAAAAATACCCACCCCGACGTATCCGGATGGGTATGTGATTTCGGAACTGGGCGCGGCGAAGTAGTCAGGCCATAACAGTTGGATATGCAAACGATTAGAACCAACTGCGGCTGTTTGGCTTGTAAAATAACAAACATGAGCCATGCGAATCAGGGGCGTGACTTCGCTGGTATATCGCCCTTTTAGGGCTTACTCTCCTATGGCTCCATCCGACAGGGCGATGGCCGCCTTCGGTGTTTTCAGAATTCGCGCATTCAACCTGCTCAACCCGTTACACCTGCCGCAGTTTCTCTCCGGCTTGCTCCAGCAAATCCTCTGTTTTGGCGAAGCAGAATCGGATCACTTTGTCGTCGCGTTTGTCGGAGAAAAAAGAGGAGACCGGGATGGCAGCCACGCCGAACTCGATGGTCAGGCGTTTGCAAAAATCGAGGTCGGGTTCGTTGCTGATGGCGGAGTAGTCGTACAATTGAAAATACGTGCCGGAGCAATGAACCGGGCGGAACCGGGTGCCGGCCATTGCTTGCTGGAAGGCGTCGCGTTTTTTCTGGTAAAACTCCGGTAGCCCTGCGTACTCCGAAGGGTCGGCCATAAAATCGGCAAACGCAGCCTGCATGGGGTGATTCCCTGAAAACACATTGAACTGATGCACCTTGCGAAACTCCCGGGTCAGGTCGGGCGGAGCAATGCAGTAGCCGGTTTTCCAGCCGGTGTTGTGGTAGGTTTTTCCGAAGGAATAAATGCACAGGCTGCGGGCGTACAGGTCGGGGTAACGAAGGGCCGAAGCATGCGGTTCGCCGTCGAAAATAAGGTGCTCGTACACCTCGTCGCTGAGCACCAGTACATCGGTGTTTTTCAGCAAATTGCTCAGCGCCAGCATGTCGGCTTCGCGTAGCAGCGTGCCGGTGGGGTTGTTGGGTGTGTTGATACAGATCATGCGCGTGCGCGGGCTGATGAGCCGGCCCACGGCGGCCCAGTCAATCCGGTAATCGGGCGCCGACAGCGCGTATGCGACAACCCTGCCGCCCACAGTTTCCACCGAGGGGCGGTACGAGTCGTAGCAAGGTTCGATGAGAATGACCTCGTCGCCCGGTTGTACAAATGCGGCAATGGCGCAGAAAATGGCTTGTGTGCCGCCGGCAGTCACCGTGATTTCGGTGTCGGGGTTCAGGGGGTGTCCGTACAGACGCGACATTTTTTCCGCAATCCGTTCGCGCAGGAGCGGCACGCCCGGCATGGGGGCATACTGGTTGTCGCCGCGCTGCATGTGCTCGAACACAAGGCGTTGCAAGCGCTCGGAGGGGTTGAAGTTCGGGAAGCCTTGCGACAAATTGATGGCCCCATGCTCGGTTGCCAGACCCGACATGACGGTGAAAATCGTGGTGCCGACGTTCGGGAGTTTGGATGTGATGGTCATGCTTTTGTTGTGTACGCGTCTTGTAGAGTAAGGGTGTCACAGAGGCTCACAGAGTTCAGGAGAGCACAGAGTTTGTTTCCGACTTAATATGGGACGGATTCCACCGGCATAACAAAAAACTCTGTGCTCTCCTGAACTCTGTGAGCCTC
>CAYMQY010000118.1:11526-13662 GCA_964392655.1 uncultured Saprospiraceae bacterium | reverse complement strand
ATGGTCAACGCTCAATGATTAGTTGCCCCTGTTGGCGCCTCCGCCAACAGGAATGATCAACGCTCAATGATTAATTGCCCCTGTTGGCGGGAACACCAAAAACGGCATAAAAGCCAACAGCGACTATGCTGGTTTTTTTCTGGCTGCTGCGCGCATTTTGGACGGCTTGGGCCGTTTCTTGCCGTGCGAGCCACGGCGAATCTTGCCGCGTTTGCTTTTGAAATCTCCTCTTCCCATGTTTTTCGATATGTGATTGGTTAAAAAATTTCGATTGTATTCAAACAGCCTCTCGGGTAACCCCCGCCAAATTCATCATTCATCATTCGTCATTCATCATTCATCATTCGCTTTTTCCCTTTCACCTTGGGCCTGCCGATGCTGACATACTGAAACCCGAGGGCTTTCATTTGCTCCACGTCGTACACATTGCGGCCGTCGAAGATGACCGGCTCGCGGAGCAGGTTGGCCATTTTGTCAAAATCCGGCGTGCGGAACTCGCCCCATTCGGTGGCGATGACGAGGCAATCCGCGTTTTTAAGCGCGTCGTACATGGTGCCGGCAAACACGACCCGGTCGCCGTAAATTGCCTTGACGTTCGGCATGGCTTCGGGGTCGAACACCTGAACCCGCGCGCCGGCGGCCAGCAACTCGTCCATGATGACCAGAGCCGGCGCCTCGCGAATGTCGTCGGTGTTGGGTTTGAAAGCCAGACCCCAGACGGCCACTGTGCGCCCGGTGAGGTCGTTTTTGAAAAATCGGCGAATCTTTTTGGTCAGCACGCCTTTTTGAATGCCGTTCACCTTCATCACCGATTTCAGGATTTTGAAATCGTAACTGTTCTCGCTGGCG
This sequence comes from uncultured Saprospiraceae bacterium, assembly GCA_964392655.1. Classification (GTDB taxonomy): domain Bacteria; phylum Bacteroidota; class Bacteroidia; order Chitinophagales; family Saprospiraceae; genus M3007. The sequence continues at coordinate 12,813 of CAYMQY010000118.1, read as the reverse complement.
GTTTTGGCCAGGGCCTGCACGTCTTTGGGGAAACAGGAGCCGCCGTAGCCGATGCCCGGAAACAGGAAGCGCTTGCCGATACGGCTGTCGCTACCCATGCCGATGCGCACCTGATCCACGTTGGCGCCGAGTTTTTCGCAGAGGTTGGCGATCTCGTTCATAAACGAAATGCGCGTGGCGAGGTACGAATTGGCGGCGTACTTGGTCATCTCGGCGGAGCGCTCGTCCATGAAATAAATCGGGTTGCCTTGCCGCACAAACGGCTCGTACAACTGGCGCATCACCTTACGGGCTTTTTCGCTGCGGGTTCCCACCACTACGCGATCGGGTTTGAGAAAATCCTCCACCGCCACGCCCTCGCGCAGGAATTCGGGATTGGATACCACGTCGAACAGTTTTTTCGGCAGTTTTTCGGCCATGATGGTCGCCACCTTTTCCGCCGTGCCCACGGGCACCGTGCTTTTGTCCACGATGACCTTGTAGTCAGCAATCATACCCGACAACTCGCGCGCCACCCCCATGATGTACGACAGGTCGGCGCTGCCGTCTTCGCCCGGAGGCGTGGGCAGGGCCAGGAAAATAATCTGGCTGGCGTCCACCGCCTCGCGCAGGTTGGTGGTAAAATGCAGGCGGCCTTCCTTGGTATTGCGGTCGAACAGTACGTCAAGGCCCGGCTCGTAAATCGGAACTTCCCCGTTTTTCAGGCGGTGCACTTTTTGTTCGTTGTTGTCCACACAGATGACGTTGTTGCCCGTTTCGGCAAAGCAGGTGCCCGTTACCAAACCTACGTAACCGGTACCGACGACGGCAATATTCATGTATTCCAGTGTTTTGTCGAAGTGTTTAAAAATGGGCGGCAAAGATAGGGCAAGCGGGTCTAAAAGCGTGTTTAAAATTCAGTCGCCGGGTTGCATACTGCATACCAGATTTCAGGTTGTCGGAGCTCGCATAAAAAACCTGTGCAAAGCCGATTGTGCCACCTTATTTTTGCAACAAAATTGTAACCCATGCCTACCATTCTGCGACTCTTGGGCTTTCGTTTCTTTTTTTACAGCAATGAAGGCAGTGAGCCTCCGCATGTGCATATTGAAAAAGGAGATGCAGAAGGTAAGTACTGGATTGACCCGATTGAGAAAGATTACATGGACGGGTTTACCAGTGCAGAAGAGAGACAGGTGCGTGAAATCGTCACCAAACATCAGGAAAATTTTAAACAGGAATGGCATGACCACTTTGAGCATTGAATATCCAAAAGCAGTCTCTGTCCGAATCGAGTCGCATAAGTTT
>CAYMQY010000118.1:0-11426 GCA_964392655.1 uncultured Saprospiraceae bacterium | reverse complement strand
TTTGAGCATTGAATATCCAAAAGCAGTCTCTGTCCGAATCGAGTCGCATAAGTTTTATGTCCTGTTGAACGACGGCAGAGAACTCGGCGTGCCATACTCCTGGTTCCCGCGTTTGGCAGCAGCCACTGCGGCGGAACGGGCAAACTGGCGGTTGATCGGAAAGGGCACAGGCATTCATTGGGAGGCCTTGGACGAAGACCTTTCCGTGCGGGCATTGCTGTACCCGGTGGTGGAGCCGGCGACAGTGGCCGGAGTCGGCACCTGATTTTGGGTATTTTTCAATCAGACTGGTTTTTCAGTTTCTTCCCCCTCGAACCCAACCACTTCCTGAGAAAAATCCAGCTGCGGATATTCCCCCTGCAACTCCCCGATCTGCTCCATCTGCCGCTTGGCAAAGGCCCGGTGCTCCGGACTTTCGGGGTGAAAAGGCCGGTGCCGGGCGGCTGCCTGTATTTTGGCAATCCGCTCCAGCAGGCGCCGGGTTTCCAGGGAAAAATACGTGTCGGAAAAATATTCCCAAATATAGTCCACCGCTGCGACGGAGGGGTGTAGCATATCGTCGGCATAAAACCGGTAGTCGCGCAGGTCGTCGAGCAGCAGTTCGTAGGCCGGGAAGTAGTGGACGAACTCGAAGCGCTCGCAGAGTTCGGCGCAGGCGAGTACGAGTACGGCCTTGCTGCGCTGGTTTTCCACAAATCCGCTGCGCAGGTGCCGCACCGGACTGACGGTCAGCACAACCCGAAGCCCGGGCATCGCGGCATGCAAGGGCAACAACGCTTCTGCAAGCACGTCCACAGTTTCCGCCACGCCAAGCCGGCGCTGTGCAAACCGGTCGGCAGGTACCTTGTGGTTGTTGGCCACCACCTGCCCGGTTTCCCGCAGGGCAAACACCTGCGCCGTGCCGAGCGTGAGGAGCAGGCGGTTGGCGGTTTCCAGAAATGCCGCGGCCTGGCGGTGCGCCACCCGCATTTTTTCAGCCGCCGTATCCCGGTCGGGGTGCGAAAATCGGCCGTGGTGTTCCCAACTGTGCCAGAGACCCTGGTGCTCGAACAGGGTGTTTTCCGGGTCAAAATCAGACTGTTGCAGCGCATGCAAGGTGCGGGCGATGGACACCGGGTTGTACACAATGCCGCGCGGATTGGCAAGCGTCGGGAATTTACCCGCCACCAGCCGCGTGCCGATGTGTTCGGTGAAACACGAGCCGATCAGCAACATACGGTCTGTGTGCGCGATGCCGAACGGCGCCTCCTGGCCGGGCACTATGGTCCGAAACGTTTTCATGGCAAACCCTTTTTTCCCGGCAAACTTGCTACTTTTACGCCGCTTTTTTCGACACCTTCCTGAAATACTCCGCATGAGTTTTTTCGAAAAACTTTTTGGCAAATCCCGGCCGGCCTTACCGGACATTCCGTTCGGGCGTTACACCGACGCGTTCAAGTCGGACGACCAGGTGGCTGCCTGGAACCGCTCCATCGAACTGTTCGACAAGGGCGAACACCTGAATGCCTACGGTGAATTTCTTGTCTACCTGCGCGACGACAGCCTCGACAACGTGCGCTGGAAACAGGAAAACGGCGCCTTGCATTTTGAAATTCAGCAGGGGTCGCAACGCATTACCGGCACGGCTTCTCCCGAAAAAGTACTGGCCGAAAGCAAGGTGGCCCGCGCCGACGACCTGAACGTGGGTTTCCTTCGCCGGCTCATGGAGTACAACTACAGCCTCCGCTTTTGCCGCTTCGCCCTCTCGCCCGACAACATCCTCACCCTGCGCTTCGACACGCCCGGCGTGGATGCTTCCCCCCTGAAACTGTTGCATGCGCTACGCGAACTGGCCATTCATGCCGACAAGCAGGACGACCTGCTCATTGACGAATTCAGCACCCTGCACCCCGTGGACCTCTTGCCCGGAGCGGAAATTCCGGAGGCGGAAAAAACCGTCAAGTACGAATACCTCTGCGAGCAAATCACATCGGCCCTTGCGCTGATGGACAAAGCCGACCCCGACCCCAACAAATTCCCCGGCGGCTACGCTTACCTGCTGCTGGCGCTGGCCTTGCGACTCGACTACCTGCTGCGCCCCGAAGGCTTCGTGATGGATGTGCTGGAAAAAATCTACGGCATTTATTTCACCAAGGACGAACGCACCAACCAGTTGAAGATCATTGCGCTGCGCAAGGAATTTCAGAAAATTCTCGACCGCCCGAAAGAGCAGGTTTTACGCGAACTGTACCGCACGCGCAGCACTTTCGGCGTGAATCCGCCCGCCAACCACGACCGCATAGTGGCGCTCATCGACGGCGAACTGCCCAATATGGAGTGGCACCTCAGCCAGAACCACCTCGAACTGGCGCTGGCCATTCCGCAGTACATTGTCGGCAACGCCCTGTTCCAGAATGTACCGCCCAAACCCGACCGCGATCTGTTTCACCTTTTTTTCCAGATCACGGAAACCGGATTTTTCCGAAACCTCGGCTTCCCGACCTACACCACGCCGAACGGTCTGCCCGACAAACGCCCGATCCAGCAGGCCATCCGCACTATTGTCGAAAATAACCGCAGCGAATACCCACGCCTGCGTCTCGACTCGAACCAACTTGACTTCAGTTCCATGCCGTTGTTTGCCAAAAGTTTTCTTGAAATGGTGCGAAATCTGACGTTCAACTAAGAATAAAATCCCCCTGAAAACAGTTTATCGACCCGTTTATTCAAACTACTTTCCCAACCCGGAATCTTTTCCCACATGGCAAGCAACAGTCTACTCCGCAACAAACGCTTCTGGCTCGTCGTGCTGCTCCTCGCGGCATTTGCGGTACCGTACCTGCTTCGGTACCTGCCCAATAAACCCGATCCCGCCGAACAGCCCGCTACGCCGGACAAACCGGCAGTGACCGTGAACGTGCCGGCATTCAGCCCCGACTCGGCGTATGCGTTTGTCCAAAAGCAGGTGGACTTCGGCCCACGCGTACCCGGTACGCCGGCCCATAAAAAATGTGCAGCCTGGTTGGTCGCCGAGTTTACCCGCATGGGCATGACCGTAGTGGAGCAAAAATTCACCGCGCAGACCTACTTCGGCCCGCGCGACGCCGTGAATATCATTGCCCAGTACAAACCCGAACTGCCCAAACGCATCCTGCTCTCGGCCCACTGGGACAGCCGGCACATCGGCGACAAGGATTCCAAAGACAAAGACAAGCCCATTCTCGGCGCCGACGACGGGGCCAGTGGTGTGGCGGTGTTGCTCGAAATTTCCCGCCTGTTGCAGGCAAATCCCGTAGACGTAGGTGTGGATCTCATCTGCTTCGACGCCGAAGACCTCGGCGACGACCGTGGCCAGGAAGCCGGACAGTCCATCATGGCTCAGGCTACCAACGAAGCCAAAACCCTGACCTGGTGCCTCGGCTCGCAGCATTGGGCGCGTACCCCGCACAAGCCCGGCTACACTGCGCAATTCGGCATCCTGCTCGACATGGTGGGTGCCCGGGGGGCGGTTTTCCCCAAGGAGAGTTACTCCACACAAAATGCGCCGCGGGTGCAGTCCGAAATCTGGAACATTGCCGCCGAACTCGGCTACGGCAGTTACTTCCCGAACACCCCCGGCGGCTACGTCACCGACGACCACGTGTTCGTTGTACGCGGCACACAAATACCCATGGTAGACATCATCAGCATCCCCAACCCGCCGCCCAATTCCTTCGGCGCCTACCACCACACCCACAACGACAACATGAGCATCATTGACCGCAGCGTGCTCGGCATGGTGGGGCATGTGGTGGCTACCGTGGTGTACCGCAGCGGCGCCGGGGTGTTTTTGTAAATCTTGCTCCTGCCCGTTTGGCAACAATGGCAACGCGGAGTATGCGGATGCTACGGATATCCGTATGATCCGCGTACAACACGTTGCCATTGTTGCCGCACCGGGAAGAATTATTTTCCGCGTATGCAACGCTCCTGAAGTCGAACGGTCTTTGCTTCCAGTTTTTCACCAAATTTTCTCGCACATGACACGATTTTCCTTTCAGCGATTGACCGCTACGGCTGCCTTCTTGCTGCTCTTCGGAGCCATTCTGCCCGCTCAGGAACAGGTTTTTCACTTCAAAACTTCCAAAATGGCTCATTCCGGCGACCCCTGCCGGGTGTTCATCGGTGTGGGTACCAGTTCGGTATCCGATGGCCTGAAGGTGGACTACACGGTGGACAACACCCCCGCCACGGAATCGGGCGTACAGGCCGGCGACGTGATTCTTACCCTCGACGGGGTGCCCGTGCATACGCAATCCGAACTGGTGCGCGAACGCGACAAACACCAGCAAGGCGATGCATTTTCGATGAAAATCCTGCGCGACGGCCGCGAGATGACCATCAACGCCCGCTTCAAAAAATGCAGCGCGGAAGAACTCGAAGCGTCCGACCGGCGGCATGAGGAAATGACCATGCGCATGGAGGAACTGGACGAAAAACTGGCTGAAATGCGCCTGCGTATTCTTGAGTACATGCCCAAAATGGAATTGAACGAGCGCCCGATCCTCGGCGTATATGAAGGCGAGGGCAGCAACGGCGCGGGTATGGTCATCAAAAGCGTCATCCGCGGCAAAGGCGCTGAGGCTGCCGGCTTGCAGGAAGGCGACGTGGTGATCCGGGTAGACGGAAAAACCATTGGCGACAGCGAGAATTTGCGCGGCGTACTGGCCGGCCGCAAACCCGGCGAACGCGTTTCCGTGGTGTACCTACGCGACGGAAAAAACATCCCGACCGAAATCGTACTCAGCGCCGACCGCACCTATTTCTCGCACAAGGTGGAGCGCGATCCCTGCAAAGTGTTTATCGGCGTGTACACCACCGGAAATGCGGTGGAAGGTCGCGGTGCACGTGTCACCGGCGTGATTGACGACACTCCCGCCAAAGAAAGCGGCATCCAGCCCGGTGACGTGATCCTGGCCCTGAACGGGCAGCCGGTGAACGATCATCAGGACCTGCTGCGCGAACGCAATAAAAATGAACCGGGCGATGCCTTCCGCCTGACTGTGCTGCGCGAGGGCGTGAAAATGGACATTGACGCCAAATTCAAATCCTGCGACACGCCGACGGCGCCCGTCAAGGAAGAAAAAGTAGCGCTGGAAGATAAACAATCCGAGGACCGTCAGGAGCCGACGAATGTGGACAATCTGCTTCTGCTGGAGGCTTTCGAGGCTTACCCGAATCCGACCTTCGGCCCGCTGAACATCCGTTTCGAGGCCGAGGCCGTGCCCACAACGGTGCGCATCCTCGATGTGACGGGTCGTGCGGTGTACAGCAAAGACCTTCCGCAGTTCGGCGGTTCGTTCAGCGAACAAATCAACTTGTTCAACAACCGTCCGGGCAACTACCTGCTGAGCGTACAACAAGGCGACAAGGTGCGCACCAAACAAATCGTGCTGATGCCGGGCGCATAACACGCTTTTCCGGAAATAACGGTTATGAGGCTGTCTCCCGAGCGGGAGGCAGCCTTGTTTTTTTATCGCCTCCTGCTGCGACCCGACGCCGTTTTCCCCCATCTATTGCCGCATATCTGCCGCTTCCGACAAGCGGGCGTCATTTTGAAAAAACACCAGCCATGGTCACACCACAACGCATCTCCCGCATTTTCCTGATTTTGCTGGCTCTGGCCACGCTCAACATCGCCGTGCAAGCTATCCTCGATCCGCAGGCCATTTTCGATAACGTACAAGTGCAACTCGGCAACCTCACAGCCCGCAATTCCGTGCGCGCCTTGTACGGAGGCGTTAATCTGGCGTTCGGCATCTTCTGGCTTGTGGCGGCGTTCCGGGCACAGCGCACGGGGTTGATTCTTGCACTGCTCTACACAGGCGGCTTTGCGCTGGGTCGAATCCTTAGTCTGCTGCTTGACGGCATGCCGGGCGCATTTGCCATGCAATGGCTCGTCACGGAATCGGTTTTTGCGTGCGTTGCTGCCGGGCTTCTTTTTTGGAAAAAATCGCCACACAAAATCGTTCCTGCTTCTCTATGAACGGATCAATTCCCCTGCCATGTTCGATTCAATTTTCTATCTGCTACTGCTCATCCTTCTGACGGGTATCAGCCACGGCCTGCACCGGGCCGGCGCCCGGTGGATACCGCTCTGGATTGGCGCTGCCGTGTGGTTGGTGTATGCCGGCACCCTGGCACATTTCGGGGTATTTCGCGATTTTTCGGCGCCGCCGAAAATTCCGCTGTTCCTCGTGCTGCCGGCATTCGGCTTCATTTTCTGGTTTTTCAAAACCGGCCGGCATCGGCCCTTGCTGCATGCGGTGCCGCGTTGGCAGCCGGTGGCGTTTCAGTCGTTTCGCATTGTCGTCGAATTTCTGATCCTCGGAATTGCGATGCTCGGGATGGCTTCCAAAGAACCGACGATGGAGGGCTACAACTTCGACATCATTTCGGGCGCTACGGCCCCGGTCATCGCGCTGCTGGTTTTCCGCTGGAAAATATTGCCTGAAAAATGGGTGTTCTGGTGGAATATCATGGGCCTGATCTGGTTGGCCAATGTGGTGTTCATTTTCATCACGCTCGGTGTGGCGCCGCAACTCTGGGGCTACGCGTACCCGCCCATCAGCCCGGTATTCGGTGAGATGCCCTACTTGCTGATTCCCGGAGTGTACATGCCCTGCGCGGTGTTCATGCACATATTTTCGCTGGCGCAAGGGCGGGAAAACAAGCCGGAGAAATAGCGCTTAACTATTTCTTCACCGAAAACTAACATCCGGTTTCCGGTGCGCGAGTAGCCCATACGGACTTTTGCTCCCGCTATGGTTCTACTTGAGCGTATCGTATTTGCGCGAATTCTTCCGTTGTTACTGACCGCCCTGCCGGTTTTTTCCCATTCCACACAGGCACAAAAGGCCATCCCGATACCGATAGAGTGGGGGCAACCGCTCCGCAGCGGGGCGGTCATCCGACTCGCCCAATCCGCCATACGGCAGTACTTGCCGTTAGCGCTGGCGCTGGAAGACCGCGCCCTCGAATCGAGCGGGACCGCCGCCAAAAACCTGATCGTGATCACTGCCGACGGCTTGCGTTGGCAAGAAGTGTTCGAGGGCATACCTGAGTCATCCCCGCTGTACGAAGCGGTTCCCGGACAGTCGTTGAGCCGGGAGGCGTTGTTGCCGTTTTTCTGGAATACCCTCGCCCGGCACGGGCAGGTGTACGGCAACCGCAGGCACGGAAACGAAGTCGGTGTGGCCAACCGCATGCGCATTTCCTACCCCGGCTATTCGGAAATTATCTGCGGCTTCCCGGACGACCGGCGGATTGTACTGAACAGCAAAAAAGTAAATCCCAACCGACACATATTCGAGTGGCTGAACCGGCAACGGGGCTATCGCGGGCGGGTGGCGGCGTTTGGTTCCTGGGAGTTGTTCCCCTGGATTTTCAATGAAGAGCGGGCGGGTTTCCCGGTGAATGCCGGTTTTGAAAAAATCCGAACCCGGAGTGGCCTGAGCGCCGAACAAAAGTGCCTGAACGCCCTGCTTGACTCTGTTCAGCGCCCCTGGAACGATCATGTGCGTCCCGACACGCTCACCTGGGCGTTTGCCAAAGAGTACCTCGAGCGCCGCCGCCCGCGGGTGGTGTTCGTGGGTTTTGGTGAAACGGACGAGTACGCCCACGAAGGCAACGCTGCCGGATACGTGCAGGCCATTGCCCGCTTCGACTCCCTGCTGCATGAAATATGGCGATTTATCGAAAGCCACGAGCACTACCGCGGCAAAACGGCCCTGCTCATCACCACCGACCACGGGCGCGGACGCCAAAACTGGCGCGCGCATAACCCCCTGGCGCCGGGGTCGGAAGAAACCTGGTTTGCCGTGGCGTCGCCCGACATAGAGGCCCGCGGCGAAGTGCGCACGCGCGGCGAAATCCGGCACGAGCAATTTGCCCGCACGATGCTTCGGCTGATCGGGCTGAACCACGAAGCGCCGGATGCCCGCATGGCGCCCGAAGCGGAGGTTGTTTTTGAACAAACAAGTGCGCAGTTTGCCGCACCCAAGATGGAGGGCAAAAGTTCGCCGTCCGTGCCGGCGGTTGCACCTGTCGTTCCTGCACAGCGGGGGCCGGAGCGCTGAGTTATTTTTCTAATCGTTTCAATAACTCCCCGGCTTTTTGTGCCTGAGCCGGGTAGTTTTCCACCGTCCTGCGGAGGCTTTCCCGCAGTCGGTCGTAGTATTTTCCACAAGAACCCGTGCCTGATTGGCAGGCACTGAGCACTACCGTTTTTTGCCGCAGTTCTGCTCCGAAAGCGGCGTACAGGCACAGGGCTTCTTTCCATTTTGCGTCTGTCGTGAACAGGGTTTTGTTTTGCTGAAAAACGAACCGGAAGGCATTGGCGGCTTTTTCGTACTGCTGCATACGGAACCAGGCATGCCCCTGTATGTAGGTAGCGGAGATCGCAAGGTTCAGGTTTTTCGTCGAGTCAACCTGGGCAAGCCACTCGACAGCCTGCCGGTAGTCGGCAGCCTCAAATGCCAAGAGGCCTTTGGCAAAAGGGCTTTCCGGATCGAAAGAATTTCCTCCCGAGCGGGAGCGCATGGCGCTCGCATCCGGTTCTGAAAACAGGGAACGGGTTTCGTCCACGGCGGCGAATACTTCCTCAGTAGCGGTATCGAAGTCGGCGGCGGGGGGCGGCAAAGTTTTGGGTTGTACTTGATTCGGTACTTTCGCCACCGGTTGTGCGGGCTTTTCCGGTACCGGTGCAGGCGAATCCGCAGGCGGGGGCATTTGCGCCGGCGCCGGCAGGGGCGTTGCTGCGGGAGTTTCTGCCGGCGTCCGGTATTGCCGGCCCCACACGGCAAGTCCGACCACTACCACGGCGAACACGGGCAGCCACCACAGCCGTCGCCACCAGGGCCTGCGGTCAGGCGGCTTGTTGTCCGGGGCGGCTTCTGTCGTCCAGCGCATAAAATCGGCTTTGGCTTTTTCATCCGACAGCAACTCAAGCGCTTCGCGTTCGGCGCGGTGCAGGCGCAGTTTGCAGGCAAGAGCGGGGTCCTGCGCGAGGGCGGCGTCCATGCCGGTCTTTTCGGCATCGGTCAGGAGGCCGTCGAGGTAGTCGTCTATTTTTTCGTACCAGATTGTGTGGTCCATGATGTTGTCGGGTTTGAGGTTAGCCGTCGAGAAGCGGGTCGAGCAGGTCGCGGAGTTTTTGGCGGGCGCGTTGCAGGCGCACTTTGGTGTACGGCTCCGTCCACAGGTCGCGTACGGTGGGTTCGAGGCCGGCGGCTCGCATGGTGACGGCGGTTTCTTCGTAGCGATCCTGCATGGACTGGGCAATTTCGGCGACTTTGTAGTCGTCGGCGTACAGGGTCAGGATCTGGCGTTCTTCCGGGTTCAGTTTTTCCATGGCTTCGCGGAGCAGGCGGTGTCGTTCTTCCTGTTCCATGCTGGAATGTGGTGTGTCGGTGGTGGATTTACCGTGGCGGCGCGGGTCGAATTCATCGGTTTTGGCGGCGTTGAAATCGAGCCGACGGGACAGCATGTTGCGGGCGATCTGGAAAAAATACCCGCAGGCATCTTCCCGCTGAAACGAGAAGTCCGGCTTGCCGGTGTTCTTTCGGAATTCCACGTAGGCATCGGCGCAGGTCTCCCGGATTTGGTCGTCCGGGCAATTCCATTGTTTGTTGGCGGCATAACCCGCCAAGGCGTTGAACAGGTACCCGAATGCGCCCCGCACGAAACGCTCCAGAGCGGCTTCGCGGAGCGGCGCCATGCCGGAGAGCAATTCCGAGCGAATTTCCGGATCGGTACAGACAGCAGGTTGGCTGTTCATGGGCAGAAGTGTGGGCGGGTGGCGGTTTGGTATCGGGCTTTAAAAATTTTTTGTGGGCGAGCCTTGCTATTGGTCAGACGACCTGCGGTCGTGCAGACCAAGGACAAGGCGATCTGCACGACCGCAGGTCGTCTGATCGCTATCGCTTTTCTCCATCGAGCAGCAAATATGCAAAATGAAAGCAGGTAATGTCAGGCTCGTGACTGTAATAATTTTCCTGTCGCAAGCCTGCTGCAAGCCGCCTGAAAAAATTTCCTCCCGGGATGATACCGACATCGGGCAGGCCGACACTTCCCCGGCAAATACACCGGCAGACGGCTCGCAGACTTTCCCGATTTGTAAAACTGGAAAGTCCAGGACCGCCGGTTCAGGTATCGAAACCACTTCTTTTCACCTTACAAATTTTAGATTTATGAAAAAGTGCATTCAAATCATTTTTGTCATGCTGCTTGTCACTGTCGCTACGACGACAGCATTTGCTCAAAAAACAGGTGGAGCAGGCAAGGCGGTTGCTACCGGAGTAGCGGGAGCAGCTTGCGGCGCCATGGGAGGCGCCGTTGGAGGCGCCGTTGCCGGACCGGTTGGCGCTGTCATTGGAGGCGGGGCATCTGCAGGGTACTGTGCGTATGTCGTCGAGAAACACTGGCCTGATGGAAAGAGCCAGGCCGGTAATCCTTATGGTGGCGGTGCAGGCTGCGGCTCGGGTTCCGCCGGCAGTGGTGGCGGACCGACTGTTGTCAAAACTACTGCAACCCGGATTGTACGACAATAATTAACAGTCAATTCTCACTCGGAGCCTGCCCTTCGCAGGCTCCGATTATTTCAAATAAAACGCTACTTTTAAGGCGCTTTCCCATGAAAAAACTCGCCACCCTCCTCGCACTCCTGACCTGCCTCGGCAGCGCCTTGGCCCAGGAACCCCTGCCTGAACCCACCGGTACCATTGCCGACACCGCTATTGCGGGCCAGCATTTGGAGCGCTCCATCAGCCACAACGAGCAGGGCCGGTTCGCGCAGGCGCTTGAGGAAGCCCTTCAGGCTCGTGCGATCTACCAAACGCAGTTAGGCGCCAAAACTCTTGAGTATGCCCGGGCCACCTATCAGGTGGGGGTCACACACTATTTTATGAGGAGCATCACAGTTGCCATTACGCTCCTGCGAGAATGTCTGCCCCTTTTGGAGCGCACAGCGGGCGAGCAAAGCGAGGAGGTGGCGAATACCTGCGAAGTGCTCGGGCTGTGTTTTCTGGAAACCGATCCAAGTCGGTCTATTCCGTTTCTTGAACGGGCCTTGCGCATCCGGGAGCATCTGTTCGGGCCGGAGCACATCAATTTGACCGTTACGTACATGAACCTCGGCAGCAGTTATCAGGCCGCAGGTTTTATGGGAAAAGCCGAAGCACAATACGCTAAAATCCTCGTTATCGGTAAAAAACACTTCGGCGATGCCTACAAAGGCGACCACAATGTGTACCACAATCTTGGCATGATTTGCGAAAGCAAAAACAATCGGCCCAAAGCGCGGGAATACTATCTGAAAGCCCTGGAAATACGGCTCACCCAAAACAATCCGAACGACGTATCCGGCTCCTACCTGCATCTTTGCTACCTCGAAGCCGAAGCCGGTAACT
>CAYMQY010000117.1:9745-13713 GCA_964392655.1 uncultured Saprospiraceae bacterium | reverse complement strand
TTTATCACAACTTTAGGTCGTTACCTAACTATGAATCTTTAAGTCGCGCGACAAGATGTTAAGTCCTGAGCCTCGTCAGACGAATTTGTCGTCTGACGAGTGCGTAGCCAATCAGAATATGGTCTATCCTTGCGCGGCTACGCATTCATCCGACGACAAATTCGTCGGATGAGGCTCTGCCAGTTGAACATAACAGCCCTGCTGCCCTGGGGGCAACGGGTCTCCTTACTGACAGGCCTGTTTAGCACCTGAAGCCATCGTACTGGGTGTGCTGCCGCCGGAGTATCGGGTGTTTTCGGATTTTGCGGCGGGATGAGAAAAGCCCCCCGCAAATTTTCTCCCCGCAAATGCACGCCCGAATGCTCAGGGATTTTTTATACTTTTGCAGCCGATTTCGTCGCAGGCATCGCGCCGCGAACATCCCCGAGGGGGATTCAAACACAAAGTCAGGTCTTAGCATACATGGAAAAGAAGCGTTTGCTTATCGTTACCCAGGAGATGGAACCCTACACCGAAGGCTCTTCAACCTCCGCCTTAGTGGCCCAGTTACCCAAGTTTTTTCAGGACAATGGTTATGAATTGCGGATTCTGATGCCGCGTTACGGCGTGGTCAACGAACGCCGACACCGCCTGCACGAGGTCGTCCGCCTCTCGGGCATGAACATCATCGTGGACGACGACGACTACCCGCTCATCATCAAGGTAGCCTCGCTGCCCGGCTCCCGGCTGCAGGTGTACTTCCTTGACAACGAAGATTTTTTCAAACGCAAATTCGTGTTCGACGACGACGCCGGCCGCCCCTTTGAGGACAACCCCGACCGCGTGGCCTTTTTCTGCAAAGGCGCCGTCGAGACGGTAAAAAAATTCGGCTGGGCACCCGACATCATCCTGTGCCAGGGCTGGCTCACCAGCCTGCTGCCGCTGTACCTGAAAACCGCTTACAAAACCGAACCGCTGTTCGCCCAGTCCACCGTGGTGTACACCGTATTTGGTGACGAACACGAAACTCAGGGCGCCGAACGCTTTTTCCAGAAAGCAGCCATCAACAACCTGTCGGCTGCCGACCTGGAAGCCTACAAATCCGGCGACGGCCTGTCCATGCACAAAGGCGCATGCGCGTTTGCCGACGCCGTCGTCATCGGCAGCGAAGACGTGGACGAAAGCGTTGAGTACCTGTCCGTCGCACAGGACAAGCCCGTGCTCCCCTGGAAAGGCGAGGAGGGCTTCCGCGAAAACAACCTCGAATTTTTCCGGCAACTGAGCGAGGCAGAGGTTTCCTAATCCTTATCCAGACACATGAAATTGACCTTTTTTTCGTATTCGATTGCCGTGCTGCTCGCCGGGGCGGTGCTCTTTTGGGGCTATAGCTGCACCAAACCTACCGCGTTCGGCGCCGACTTGCTGAACGACCAACTCGCCGAATACGCCTACACCGATACCCTGACGCTGCAATGCTCCATCCTGCCGGAAGACAGCCTCGTAACCTCCGACCGCTCCTCCACGGCAGGCACATTCCTGTGCGGACAATTAGACGACCCGGTTTTCGGCAAGTCCCAGTCGGAGTTGTTCTCGCTCTTTCGCCTGCAAGACCTGAGTCCCAATTTTAAAAATGCCAATCTGGACTCCATCGTCCTGTATGTGCGCTATGCCCCGGGCGGGTTTTACGGCGACACTACGACGGCTGCGCCCATGCAAAACCTGCAAATCCACCGCGTGGCGGCGGGTTCCGGCATTCGTTGGGATCGCGATTACTACTCAACCGAAACCCTCCCGGTGGACGAACTGCTCGGCGAGGCGACCTTTGTGCCCAAACCCTACGAGACGGCCCCGCTTCCGTTCGATACCACGCTCAAAGGCGCCTACGTGCGTATCCCGCTGAACAATGCCTTTGGCCAGGAACTGCTTGATCTGGACAGCCTCACCCTGACATCGGACACGATGTTCTGGGGAAAACTGCGCGGCCTGCGGTTCACCTCCTCGGCTATGGGCAGCCCGGGTACCCTGATGGCCTTCGACCTGAACAATACGACGTACAGCCGGATTCGCCTGTACTTCAAATACGACTCGGACACGATCACGAACTCCCGCCTGTTTGAATTTTCCTTTGCCGGCGGCAACAAGTTCATGCACTTTTCGCACGATTACTCCGGCAAACGGGTGGCGCCCTACATCGGCCAACCCGCCGACGACCTGCTCTTCGTGCAGGGCATGTCCGGCCTGCGCCTGAAAATCGAAATCCCCTACGCGCACCTGCTCGACGACATCGCCATAAACAAAGCCGAACTGGAACTCACAGCCGCTACACTTCCCGAAGATGACCCGAAACTGCGGCTCGCCGACCAAACGGTGTTCACCGAAATTATCGGGGATACCGTCACCACGCTTACTTCCGACGTGCTTTACTCCCTCGGCTCCACGCTTACGGGCGGCTTTAGTTTCTTCGGCGGTTTCCCGGAAAAAACAATAGACGGAGCAAGCACGGTAGACCGCTACCGGCTGACCCTCACGCGGCGTTTTCAGGCCATGGTGGACAATGCATCGGGCGACATCAAAAAGCAAACCCTGTACGTCAACGTGTATCCGCAGAGCCGCTCGGCTACCCGGGCAGTTTTTTACGGCCCCAAGAGCACGACTTTCCCCGCCAAACTCACCCTGAAGTACACCCGCGTCCGCTAATCCCGACCACTCAAAACGCCCCACTCAACACTCAAAACTCAACACTTAAAACTGTCATCCCATGTGTGGTATCATCGCCTATATCGGTCCCAAGCAAGCCTACCCGATCATTATTAAAGGCCTGCACCGTCTCGAATACCGAGGATACGACAGCGCCGGAGTCGCCATCCAGAACGGCTCGCTGAATGTGTACAAGAAAAAAGGCAAGGTGTCGGAACTGGAAGCATTCACCGGCGATAAAAACGTGGCCGGCACTGCCGGCATGGGCCATACCCGCTGGGCCACCCACGGCAAACCCGACGACATCAACGCACACCCACACAGCAGCGGCAACGGTCGCCTTGTGCTGATCCACAACGGCATCATCGAAAACTACGCGCTCCTGAAAAGTGCCCTGCTGAAGCACGGCCATACATTTCAGAGCGAAACTGATACCGAAGTGCTCGTACACCTGATCGAGGAAGTGCAACAACGCGACAACCTTCGCCTAGAAGAAGCCGTGCGGCAGGCTCTCACTCAGGTACAGGGCGCCTACGCCATTGTGGTCATGGACCGCAACGAGCCGGACAAATTGGTGGCCGCGCGCAAGTCCAGCCCGCTCGTCATCGGCATTGGCAAAAAAGAATTCCTGATCGCCTCCGACGCCACGCCCATCGTGGAACACACCAAAAAAGTGGTGTACCTCAACGACGAGGAAGTCGCCACCGTGACCCGCAGCGGCGATCTGACGATCAAAACCCTTCGCAACGAAGAAATGACCCCCAGCACGCAAGAGATCGAACTGGAAATCGAGCAACTGGAAAAAGGCGGCTACGAGCACTTCATGCTCAAGGAAATTTTCGAGCAGCCCGCCACCATCGCCGAATGTATGCGCGGCCGCATGAATGCCGAAGAAGGCTGGGTGCGCCTCGGCGGCATGGAGGAGTACAAAAAACGCATGGTGAATGCCCAGCGCATGATCATCCTCGGCTGCGGCACCTCCTGGCACGCCGGCATGATCGGCGAGTACCTGTTTGAAGAACTGGCCCGCCTGCCCGTGGAGGTGGAATACGCCTCCGAATTCCGCTACCGCAAACCCGTAGTGCGCGAGCAGGACATCGTGCTGGCCATCTCCCAGTCCGGCGAAACTGCCGACACCCTTGCGGCGCTCGAATTAGCCAAGGAACACGGCGCCATCACGTACGGCATCGTCAACGTGGTCGGCTCCTCCATCGCCCGCACCACCCACAGCGGTTCGTACATCCACGTGGGACCGGAAATCGGCGTGGCTTCCACCAAAGCGTTCACCGGTC
>CAYMQY010000117.1:0-9645 GCA_964392655.1 uncultured Saprospiraceae bacterium | reverse complement strand
TACATCCACGTGGGACCGGAAATCGGCGTGGCTTCCACCAAAGCGTTCACCGGTCAGGTGACTATGCTCACGGTCATGGCGCTCATCCTCGGATACGAACGCGGATTCCTCGGCAAATCCCAGTACCAGAAACTCGTGCAGGAACTTGCCCTGATTCCCGACAAAGTGGATCATTTGCTCAAAAACTGCCACGAACAGGTCAAGTATATCGCCGGCGAGTTTAAAGATTGTCCCAATGCCTTGTACCTCGGTCGCGGCTACAATTTCCCCGTCGCGCTCGAAGGGGCGCTCAAACTCAAGGAAATTTCCTACATCCACGCCGAAGGCTACCCGGCGGCGGAAATGAAACACGGCCCAATCGCGCTCATTGACGAAAATATGCCGGTATTCGTGATCGCTACCAACCTGAGCGCCTACGACAAAATCGTGTCCAATATTCAGGAAGTGAAAGCCCGCAAGGGCGTCGTCGTGGCCGTTGTCACCGAAGGCGACACGACGATCAAAAAACTGGCCGACTACACCATCGAAATTCCTGCAACAGAAGACCCGCTCACGCCGTTGTTGTCCGTGGTGCCCCTGCAATTGCTGGCGTACCACATCGCCCTGCAGCGCGGCTGCAACGTAGACCAACCCCGCAATCTGGCCAAATCCGTGACGGTCGAGTAAAAACAGTTTTGAGTTTTGAGTTTTGGGTGTTGAGTTATTGCAACTCAACTCAAAACTCAAAACTCGAAACCCAAAACTTTAAAAATGAACAAGGTAAATATCGAATACAACACCGAAAAAGAAGTAATCCGTTTTCCGGAGTACGGACGCGCCGTACAGGAAATGCTGGAGTACGCCAGGACCATTCCGGAGCGCCCCAAACGCCAGAAAACCGTGGAGGCCATCATCGCGCTGATGATGCAACTCAACCCGATCGGCAACCGGAACATGGACGATTACCGGGACAAACTCTGGAACCACGCCAACGCCATTGCCGGATACGCCCTCGATGTGACCCCCCCTCAGGGAATCACCCTGCGTAGCCCGGAGGACAAGCCGAAAGTCGAGCGACCCGACTACCCGCCCGCCAACCAACGCTTGCGCCACTACGGGTACAATGTACAAACCCTCATTAAAAAAGCCATCGAAATGCCCGAGGGCACGAAGAAAGAGGGATTTGTAGAGGTCATTGCCTCATATATGAAACTGGCCTACAAAACATGGAACCGGGAACACTACGTTTCTGATGATGTGGTGAAAGACGACCTCGAAATCCTGTCCAACGGCGAGTTGGAACTGCACGAAGGCCACAGTTCGCTCGATATTCTGGCGTTCAGCGCCAATAAAAAAGATCGTGAACTCCAGCAGCAACGCCAGGGACAACGCAAGCGCGGCGGCAAAAACAGCGGAAACAATGCCGGCAACGGCGGTGGCGGTCGTTCGCGGAAACGCAACTACGGCAACTTCCGCAAGCGAAAAAAATAGCAAGCCGGTTTACCCCTGCATGTACACCACCCATTTCTCTTCAAACCAGGGTTCCTGAAAATAGTCCTGCACCGGGAATATTTCCACATAGTCGCGGACGCGACCCGGCAATGTCGCCGATTCGGCGCGCAGATCACCGCCTTTGAGCGCCACGATCCCGTTCGGGTAGGCGTGCCGGTGTTTTCGGCTTAGCAAGGGCTGACTCCAGGACAGGAGTTTGTCCAACGGCGCTACGGCCCGGGTGACGACAAAGTCAAACGTCCCGCGCATTTTCAGTTCCTCCGCTCGTACATGGTTCGCCTCGGCATTTTTCAGTCCGAGTGCCTTGATGATTTCCTGCACGACGGCTATTTTTTTTCCCGTACCGTCAATCAGCACAAACTGCACTTCGGGCAGCAGAATAGCGAGTGGAATTCCCGGAAAGCCGCCGCCGGTACCGAGGTCGAGCAGGCGGGCGTCGGGCTTGAACGCAAATGCTTTGGCTATGGCCAGCGAATGCAACACGTGCCGCACTTCGAGGTTTTCGATGTCCTGTCGCGATACCACGTTCACTTTGGCGTTCCATTCCGTGTACAGTGCCGGCAGCATGGCAAACCGCTCGCGTTGTTCCGGAGTCAAGTCGGGAAAGTATTTTTCTACAAGTTGCATACCCGGGTTATTTGGACAGGTTGGTCAGCATTTTCTCCGCTCTGGCGCGGCGTTTCGGATCCTGAATATTCCCGATGGCCTGTTCAACGGCGCGTATAGCCCGGTCGCGCAGCAAAGGATTGCCTTTGGCCATTTGCACGAATGCGAGGGCCTGGTACCAGTACAGGTCTTCGCCGTAGCGCTCGATGTCCTCTATTTTGGCAAAACACTGCACCGCAGTGGCCGGCTCTTCCAATTGCAACTGAATGATCCCGAGGAAATACCAGGCGTCCGACTGGCAAATGGCCAGAGAATCCGTTACGATAAGCAGCAGGGGTTCGAGGGCCGACTCGTAGTCGCTGGCCTGGTAGTAGGCATCTGCTTCGCGCAGGAGAAACATGCAGGTGCTGGGCCGGGCGCTGACGGAGTCATTGCCCATTTCCGGGCCATAGCGTTTTTCCATATCCGCTATCAGGCTGCCCGGCGGAGCGAAATTGTCGGCGAAAACCTCGGCGGCCGTTTTCGGGCGAAAGAAAAACTGGAAGGCGCTGTACCCGACGACGGTGACGAGAAAAACCACGACCACCCAGCGCCATATCCGGTTGGACTCTTGCGGAACCGGCGGCGGCTCGGTGTGCCGCCCCTGTTCCAGTTCCTGGGTGCGCTGCCAGGCGGCGTAGCCGTCGGTATCGCGCAAGGCGGGCAGCAGCCAAGCTGGCAACTCCGACGAAACGGAGGCATGAATTGCCCGAAGCACCTGCTCTTTGCAGGCATTACGTTTCTCCTGTGCAGCCTCGTCGTTTTCATCCACGTCGGATTCTTCCAGCAAGGCCGCGCGGCATTCCGGTTCCAATTCCGGGACAATTGCCCATCCGGCGGTTTTTGCCTGTGTTTCACGAAGCGCAGTCGCGGCGGGCATCCGTCTCCAGGCGTCTGCATCGCATCCGGCAGGCGCTTCTGTGGGCAGTTCCGGTACGCCTTTCGAGGCATAACTGTGCGCCACGGCAAGCGTGTGCAGAAACACCGGGAACGGCGCCGAATCCGGGATTCCATCCGTGCGGGCCATACGCGCAGCGTCGGTCACCGCCATCTGGAAAAAGAGGATTGCGTCCTGGTCCGGCACGCCTGTTTCCGAAAAAGCCCGGAGTACGGGGCCTCGGAACTCGTTGTACACCACAGCAATGCTCGACTCCGGGTCGTTGCGCAGACCATCGAGGTAGGACTCGTTTGGGAATTGTCCGGTAACGGGCATTGTAAATTGCTGCATTTGAGGAGGTGTGTCGGTTTCGGTGCGTAAAAGTAGGGCTTCCGGCGCGAAAAGAAAAAGAGCCAGGACATTGCTGCCCCGGCTCCATGAAAACACCTAAAACCCTATTAACTAACCTTATGAAAACAACTCTACTTTCCTGGTTTGTTTTTTCAGCGTTTAGCCGATCGCGATGACTTTGCTTACGGCTTTGGCTTCTTCCTTTTTCGGCAACGTCACTTTCAAAATGCCGTTCTCGTAAACGGCTTTGACGTGCTCCTGGTTCACGGTTTGGGGTAATTTAAATGCACGCTGGAAAGACTCGAACCGGAACTCGCGGCGGGTGAAACGCTCGTCTTCGGTTTCTTCTTTCTGCTCGTGTTTGGCACTGATGGTGAGGTAATCTTTTTCCACACTCACCGTAAAATCCTGCTTGTCAAAACCTGGTGCGGCTACTTCCAACCGGAACTCGGTGTTGGTCTCCAGTACATTCACCGCCGGTTGGGTAGCGAGCATATCGGAACCGACGAAGTCGCCGATTGAGCGGTTGAAAAAGTCGTTCAGTAAACCGCCCGGAAAGAAATTGGTTGTGGGGTACGTGCGAATTTTTGCTATGTTGGCCATAATTTAACAGATTTGAGAAGTTAAAGAATTGAATGAAAAATTGTTTGTAACCCGTTTTTCAATTCATGTACCAAGGTGGTTTTTGGGATTTTTTGGCAGCGTTTGGGTATTGCAAAGTGCCATTTTGGCATTTTAATTAAATGTAGGTGTCAAAATGGCATCATTCTCTTTGCCGCCATGCCGCACCTGTGCACAGGAGAAAAATGTGTGGCAAAGGCCCGGCAGAATTGAGAATGCAGGATTATTCCTGTGAGTTTTTTCTAAAGGTGAGCTGCCCCCGGGTATTTTGGCTACTTTTGCGCGCCCTAACGCCCCGAGTACATTTAGAACCGGTCAATTAATCAACAAATCAACCAGTCAACGTAGCATGAGCGCCATCCGCGACATTATCGCACGCGAAATCATTGATTCCCGCGGCAATCCCACCGTAGAAGTGGAAATCTGGACAGAAGCCGGCTTCATGGGCCGCGCCGCCGTGCCCTCGGGCGCCAGTACGGGCATACACGAGGCCGTCGAACTTCGCGACAACGAAGAAGGCCGCTACCTCGGCAAGGGCGTACGCGAGGCGGTAAAAAATGTGGAAAAAATCCTGCGGGAAGAACTCTCGGGCTGCGAAGTCTCCGACCAGATCAAAATTGACCGCAGCATGATCGAACGCGACGGCACCCGAAACAAAAGCAAGATCGGCGCCAACGCCATCCTTGCCGTGTCGCTCGCCGTAGCCAAAGCCGCTGCCGAAGAATTCGGCCAGCCGCTGTACCGCTACCTCGGCGGCGTGAACGCACACGTGCTGCCGGTGCCCATGATGAACATCCTCAACGGCGGCGCGCATGCCGATAACGGCATTGATTTTCAAGAGTTCATGATTATGCCCGTAGGTGCCGAGTCGTTCAGCGAAGGTCTGCGCATGGGCGTGGAAATTTTCCACCATCTGAAAAAAGTGCTCAAAAGCAAAGGCTACGCCACCAACGTGGGTGACGAGGGCGGTTTTGCCCCCGGCATCAAAAACAACGAGGAAGCCATCCAGATGGTAATGACCGCCATTCAGGCTGCCGGATACCGCCCGCTCGACGATATTGTCATTGCGCTCGACGCCGCTGCGTCCGAGTTTTACGATGTCGAAAAAGGCGAATACGTGTTCAAAAAATCCACCGGTGACCGCCTCAGCCGCAACGACATGGTGGCGTTCTGGAAAGACTGGTGCAACCGCTACCCCATTCATTCCATCGAAGACGGCTGTGCCGAAGACGACTGGGACGGCTGGAAAAGCCTGACCGAAACCCTTGGCCACCGGATTCAACTGGTGGGTGACGATCTGTTCGTGACCAATACCGAACGCCTCCAGCGCGGGATTGATGAAAAAATCGCCAACTCGATACTCATCAAGGTCAACCAGATCGGTACCCTGACCGAGACGATTGATGCCGTCAACCTCGCCACACGCCACGCCTACTCCTCGGTCATCAGCCATCGTTCCGGCGAAACCGAGGACACGACCATTGCCGACCTCGCCGTAGCGCTTAATACCGGCCAAATCAAGACCGGCTCCGCCAGTCGTTCCGACCGGGTAGCCAAGTACAACCAGTTGCTCCGCATCGAGGAAGAACTCGGCGACGCAGCCCAATACCCGGGACGCTCCATTTTCGGGCTTTAAGAGGCTGTTTTGCCCGATTACCCGGTATGCACGCGCTTCAACATTTTTAGTACCTTTGCGCCGCTTTTTGTTCAAAATTTAAATTTTCAAGCCTTCCAACCGTAACGCATTCAGGGGCCAAAGCCCATTCAGAAACATCAAACCCAACTTTTTCAATTTAGCAGGAAAAAACACTGCATGGCATTAAAATTAATTAAGGTAGCCAAGGATTTCAACGTCGGTCTGCACACCATTGTCGAGACATTGCGCAGCAAAGGTTTTTCCGAAGTGGAAGAAAAGCCGACCGCAGAAATTACAGACGAGATGTTGGACGTGCTCCAGAAGGAGTACCAGCGCGACATGGCTATCAAAAAGGAGGCGGACAAACTGGCCCGCCCGGTCCTGAAAAAAGAACCAAGCCCCATTCCCCCATCACCCGCAACGCCGCCGCCCCCCCCGGCCCGACCCTCGTTTTTGCCCCCACGCGATGCCGAGGCAAACAAGCCTAAGGAAACGCCGCCGCCGCCACCTGTCGTCAAGGAAGAGCCGGAGTTGATCAAACGCGAGCGCCCCGCGTTGCGCGTAGTTGGAAAAATTGATCTGGATGCGCCCAAAAAACCGCAACCACAGCAAGAGGAACCGCCGGCTCCGGCAGAAAAACCCGCTGTGCCCGCCACTAAGGAGGAACCCGTGGTAGTGGCAGAAAGTCCGGTCGAAAAAGAAAAACCGGTTGAAGTGCCTCCGCCGCCACAGGAAAGCAAGACGCCGGAACCGGCTCCAGCCGCTCCGGGCGAATCGGCCGGCGATGAGCCGGCTGCGCCGGAATCCGACTTCTACCGTGCAGATGCCCCGCAACTGCGCGGACTCAAAATTCTGGGAAAAGTCAACCTCGAACAGCGTAGTGCCCCTTCATCGGGCGGCGACCGAAATAAAGGCGGCAACCGCGATAAAAGCCGGGGCGGCCGCGACAACAAAGGCACCGGAGGCAACACCGGCGCCCAGCGCCCGGCAACCGCCGCCGGCACGCAGCCGCCACAAACCGACGGCGCCGCCGGCAGCGATGCCGAACGCCGCAAACGCAAACGCAAAAAAATCCAGCAGCCCATCACGGCAGCAGCCATCCAGGCTTCGCTGACCAGCAACCAGGGTGATAAAAAAGGACGCGGTCGTACCGATCAGAAGGAGGTTTCCCAAAAAGAAATCGAAGATCAAATCCGGAAGACCATGACCCGCATGGGTGCCGGCGCCAGTCGCAAGCGACAAAAAATGCGCCGCGACAAACGCGACACCATGCGCGAACGGGCAGAAATGGCCGAAATGTCGGACAACGAAAAACTGCTGCAAGTCACCGAGTTCGTCTCTGTGTCCGACCTGGCCTCGCTGATGAACGTCAAACCCGCCGACATCATCAAAGCCTGCATGTCGCTCGGCATTTTCGTCTCCATCAACCAACGCCTCGATGCTGAAATCATCGAAGTGGTGGCCAGCGAGTTCGGCTACGAAGTCGAATTTATCAGTGCCGAAGAACAGGTGGAGGTGGAGGAAGAGGAAGTGGATGATCCGAAAGACCTGCGCCCGCGCCAGCCCATCGTCACAGTGATGGGCCACGTAGACCACGGTAAGACCTCACTGCTCGATTACATCCGCAAGGCGAAAGTGGCCGAAGGCGAAGCCGGCGGTATTACCCAGCACATCGGCGCCTACGAGGTGATGGTGGGCGAAGGCGACGATGCCAAACGCATCACGTTCCTCGATACACCCGGCCACGAAGCCTTCACCGCCATGCGTGCGCGGGGCGCCAAAGTGACCGATATTGCCATTATTGTGGTGGCTGCCGACGACAGCATCATGCCCCAAACCCGGGAGGCTATTAGCCACGCTCAGGCAGCCGGGGTACCGCTCGTTTTTGCGATTAACAAGATTGACAAAGACGGCGCCGACCCCGAACGTATCAAAAACGAACTTGCCCAAATGAACCTCCTCGTGGAGGAATGGGGCGGTAAATATCAAAGTCAGGACATTTCAGCCAAAAAAGGCACCAACGTGGACAAACTCCTCGAAAAAGTGCTGCTCGAAGCCGAACTGCTCGAACTGAAAGCCAACCCGTCCCGCCGGGCTACAGGTACCGTGCTCGAAGCATCGCTCGACAAAGGACGGGGCTATGTGACCAAGATACTGGTCGAAAACGGAACGCTCGACGAAGGCGACCCGATCATTGCAGGCGAACACGCCGGCAAGGTGAAGGCCATGTTCAACGAGCGCGGTAAAAAGATAAAACACGCCGGCCCGGCCACCCCGGTACTGGTGCTCGGCCTCGGCGGCGCACCGCAAGCCGGCGAAAAAATCAAGGAAACCGCTACCGAAGCCGAAGCCCGCGAAATCGCTACCCGCCGCGCTCAGCTGATCCGCGAACAAGCCACCCGGGCCAGCAAACGTATCAGCCTCGAAGAAATCGGACGCCGCCTCGCGCTGGGCAATTTCAAAGAACTTAACCTCATCGTCAAAGGCGACGTGGACGGTTCCATCGAAGCACTCAGCGACTCGCTCATCAAGTTGTCCATGGAAAAAATCCAGGTCAACGTCATCCACAAGGCCGTTGGCCAAATTGTGGACAGCGACGTCATGCTGGCTTCCGCCTCCGACGCCATCATTATCGGTTTCCAGGTGCGCCCGTCCCTCACTGCTCGAAAACTGGCCGAAAAAGAAGGTGTGGAAATCAAACTCTACTCCATCATTTACGAGGCTATCGAGGAAGTCAAGGCCGCTATGGAAGGCATGCTGGAGCCAACCAAGGAAGAGGAAATCACCGGACAGGCCGAAGTGCGCGAGGTGTTCAAGATTTCCAAGGTGGGCAC
Organism: uncultured Saprospiraceae bacterium; assembly: GCA_964392655.1. Classification (GTDB taxonomy): domain Bacteria; phylum Bacteroidota; class Bacteroidia; order Chitinophagales; family Saprospiraceae; genus M3007. The sequence goes on along the minus strand of CAYMQY010000117.1, from coordinate 1,190 downwards.
CGTCGCCGGCTGCGTCGTACAGGAAGGAAAAATCACCCGAAACCAGTATGTGCGCATCATCCGCGACGGTATCGTGATTTATCCGGTGCACGAAGGTCAGCATGCCGAACTCACCTCGCTCAAACGCTTCAAGGAAGACCAGAAAGAGGTGCGCGCCGGCCTCGAATGCGGTATGACCGTGCGCAACTTCAACGACATCAAAGTCGGAGACGTAATCGAGTCTTACGTAATCAAGGAAGTAAAGGCCACGCTGTAACAGCCCGTCTCTTCCTTGCTTAGCCAACCCATATTCCCGAAAATGCCTTTGCCCCGGCGAAGGCATTTTTGTTAAACTCAAAACTTTCAGCCGCCGTAGCCTTGGCGAAGGCGGGCAAAATTCAAAACTTTGAAAGGAATCATTCTCGCCGGCGGCCTTGGTACACGCCTGTACCCACTGACACTCGCAGTTAGTAAACAGCTCATGCCCGTGTACGATAAACCGATGATTTACTACCCGCTCAGCACCCTTATGCTGGCCGGAATTCGCGATGTGCTCATCATTTCCACGCCCTATGACTTGCCCAAGTTTCGCCAACTCTTTGGCGACGGCAGCGCTCTGGGCATGAATTTTTCCTATGTCGAGCAACATGTTCCCAATGGCTTGGCCCAGGCGTTCGTGCTGGGCGCCGACTTCATCGGCTCCGACCCGGCAGCGCTCATCCTTGGCGACAACATTTTTTACGGCGCCGGCCTCGGTGAAATGGTACGCGCTTGCGCCAATCCGGAAGGCGGCATCATCTTCGCCTACCAGGTGGCCGACCCGGAGCGCTACGGCGTGGTCGAATTCGACCAAAATAACCGGGCACTCAGCATTGAGGAAAAACCGACAAAACCCAAAAGCCACTTTGCCGTTCCCGGGTTGTATTTCTACGATAATTCTGTGGTGGACGTCGCGCGTAATCTTGCCCCCAGCCCGCGCGGCGAGTACGAAATCACAGACGTCAACCGCTACTACCTTGCGCAAAGCCGCCTGCAGGTGCGTGTCATGGGGCGCGGCTACGCCTGGCTCGACACCGGCACCCACGATTCGCTGATGCAGGCCGGTCAGTTTGTGCAGGCCATCGAGGCCCGACAGGGACTTAAGATCGGTTGTATCGAAGAAGTAGCCTGGGAAATGGGTTTCATCAATGACGCCCAACTGGAACATCTGG
>CAYMQY010000116.1:0-13797 GCA_964392655.1 uncultured Saprospiraceae bacterium | reverse complement strand
CAAAAACTGCCGCGTCCCGAAGTCGGGCACACGCGGTTCCAACCAGGCTTCGGCTTCCTGTCGGGTGGCGATCCGGTTCAGGTCGAGGTCGAGCAAGGCCCGAAAAATATGCCCGTGGTTGTCTTCGGCCGGGCCGGGAGCGATGTCCACTACCACGAGCCGCTCCACCATGTCGGGGTGGTGCAAGGCAAACTGCATGGCCACTTTCCCGCCCATCGAATGTCCGACAAGCGCGGTTTTGAACACCCAGTGTTGCTCCAGAAATGCCTGCAGATCGTCGGCCATTTCCGGATACGTGTGCGTCGGTACGTGCGGCGAGCGACCGTGGTTGCGCAGATCGGGGGTGATGACGAGGTGGTGGTCGGCGAGGGCTTTGGCTATGGTTTGCCAGTTGTCGGAAAAACCGAACAGCCCGTGCAGAATGACTACGGGTGAGCCTTGACCGAATTCGCGGGAAAATAACTCCATGGGTGGCGTGTACGCTCGGTAAACGGTCGGCAGGTTTTATTGTTTACCTTTGTCCGGCACTTCAACCATGAAATTTACCGCAAACAACATGATCCGAACGGCTCTTTTCTCCGCCCTGACCGGCGGCCTGCTCCTGATTTTTTCCTGCAAAAACGAACCCAAAACTGCACAAGCCGATGTTTCCGGTCAGCAAAGTCCGACGCTTGCACACCTGAACCAGTTACTGGCCGACAACCCCGGGAACGACTCGCTGCTTTACCTGCGCGCCGAGGAGTATTACAACCTCGAAGCGTATGACGAGGCGCTTGCCGACTTGCAAACCGCCATCCAGACGGATTCCCTGCACCCGCAGTACTACCACCTGCTGGCCGATGTGCTGCTGGATTATTCGCGCCCCAACGACTCCAAACGCGCGCTCGACGTGCTGCTCACCGCCGCTTACCTGTTCCCCGAGCGTATCCCCACGCTGCTCAAACTGAGCGAATTCCAACTGATTGTCAAACAACACGGCGATGCTCTGGCCACGCTCGACAAAATCCTGAAACTAAATCCGCAGCATCCCGAAGCCTTTTTCATGGCAGGCCGCGTCGCACTTGATAAGGGCGACACCACCAACGCGATTGCCTCCCTGCGAAAATCGGTGCAATTCGACGCCAACAACGCCGATGCCTGGCGTTTCCTCGGGCGTATTTTTCTGAACCGCAACGACCCCTCGGCAATCCAGTACCTCGACAATGCCCTTCGCGTGGATTCCACCGACCTGGAGTCCAAAGAATACAAGGCCATGTTTTACAAAATGCGCGGCGAGTTCGACAAAGCCTTTGAAATTTATCGGGGCATCATCGTGGAAAACCCCGATTACTCCAACGCCTACTTCGACATGGGCGCTATTTACCTCGAACTGGATTCCCTGCAAAAAGCGTACGACCACTTCAATCTGGCAGTCAAAACCGACCCACTTTTTGTGCTGGCCTACCACTACCGGGGCGTGGCGTCGGAACTCATGGGGAACATGGAGGACGCCAAACAGGACTACCTGCGGGCTAACAAGATGTCGCCCAACCACCCCGACCCGAAGGCGGCGCTGGAACGCCTCGGGGTAAAGTAAAAGCGACTGCAAGCGCCGATTTCGCGCCGTGGGTAAACGTCGGGCCGGCCTCCGGGTTTCAGGGTTTGGCAATCAAACTCACACCTGTCATGGCCTCCGGCTTTTCCATGCCCATGAGTTCAAGCAGGGTAGGCGCCACGTCGGCGAGGCGCCCGTGTTTGAGTTTGACACTGTCTTTCAGGTACTTGCTTACGAGAATGCAGGGCACAGGGTTCATGGTGTGGGCGGTGTTGGGCGTGCCGTCTTCGTTGATCATGTAATCGGAGTTGCCGTGATCGGCGATAATAAGGCAGGCGTATCCTTGCTCTTCTGCCAGCGGGATGATGCGGCTAAGGCACTGATCCACCGTTTCAGCGGCCTTGACGGCGGCACTGAACACACCGGTGTGGCCCACCATGTCGGTATTGGCAAAGTTGAGACAGATGAAATCGGGCCGGTTCTCCTGAATGTCCCGGACAATGGCATCGGTCAGTTCGGGAGCGCTCATTTCGGGCTGAAGGTCGTAGGTGGCTACCTTGGGCGATGGGACAAGAATTCGGCGTTCGCCCTCGAAAGGTTCTTCCTGACCGCCGGAAAAGAAGAAGGTGACGTGCGGGTATTTTTCCGTTTCGGCGATGCGCACCTGCGTGAGGCCGGCATCGGCTATCGCTTCGCCGAGGGTCATTTCCACGTTGTCTTTGTCGAACAGCACGAAAATATTTTTGAACGATTCGTCGTACCGGGTCATGGTGACGTAGTGTAGCGGCAGGGTGCGCATACCGTGTTCGGGCATGTCCCGCTGGGTGAGCACGGTGGTCAGTTCGCGCAGGCGGTCGGTACGGAAATTGAAGCAGATGACCACGTCGCCGGTTTCGATGGTGGCAATGGGTTTGCCGTCGTCACCAACGCGCAGCAAGGGTCGGAGGAACTCGTCGGTGACACCGGCCTCGTATGATTTTCGAATGGCTTGGGGGAAATCGCTGACCAATTGTCCCTGTCCGTGCACGAGCATGTCGTACGCCAGTTTGATGCGTTCCCAACGTTTGTCGCGGTCCATGGCGTAGTAGCGCCCGATGACCGAAGCCAGTTGAATGGTGACGTAGTTGTTATCCACGATGGTTTTTTCGAGGTCCTCAATGAAACCGGCGCCGCTCTTGGGGTCGCAGTCGCGCCCGTCGGTGAAGGCATGGACAAAAATACGGCGGCCTTCGAGTTTATCTGCAATGTCGAGCAAAGCCTTGAGGTGGTTGATGTGGGAATGCACCCCGCCGTCGGATACCAGTCCGACGAAGTGAATTTTGGCGCCGACGGCCTTGGCATACACAAATGCCTGGGTCAGTTCCCGGATTTGCTCAAGTTCACCCTCGCGAATTGCTTTGTTGATTCGCGCCAGCTCCTGCCACACCACGCGCCCGGCGCCGAGGTTTGTATGCCCGACTTCGGAGTTGCCCATCTGTCCCTCGGGCAAACCGACATCTTCGCCGTAGGTGATGAGGGTACTGTTCGGGTAGTTCCGGAGCAGATTGTCCATGAACGGCGTGTTGGCTTGCCGGATGGCATCGGCTTCAGGTTTGGGGCCAATGCCCCAGCCATCGAGGATCAGAAGAAAAGCGCGGGAGTGTGCTAGCATAAAAAAGGTTTAACGGGTTGAACGGGTTGAGCGGGTTGAGCGGGTTAGGGTTATGCCAACCCGTTCAACCCGTTCAACCCGTTAAACCCGCTCAACCTCTTTTGCCGGCAAAAATAAAAAACCCGTCCTGCATTGCGCGTGACGGGTCCTACATTACTGCTCTGTGTTATGCTCAAACTACTATGCTGTCTTGGGAGATTATTTGCGGCCGGCTTTGGGCTTGTCCGCTTTTGCAGCCGGTTTTGCTTCGGCTTTGGGAGCGGCAACTGCCTTGGCAGGCTTGGCTTCAACGGCTTTCGGGGCTGCTTTGGCGGCCGGCTTGGCGGCCTTCGGCTCGGCCTTGGGGGCCGGCTTGGCAGCAGCAGGCTGTACATCCTGAGCTACCTCTTTTTTGGAAGGCTTCTTAGCCGCACTCGTTTTGGGAGCGCCGATCGTTTGACCGACCAGGTATTGCTCCTCTACCATTTTGCCGTTTTTCCAGGTACGACGGATTACCTCACTGTACACCAGGTTTTCGCCCTGGCGATTCACAAAATCAAACACAAACTGGGAATCGGTTACGTCGCCGGTCACTTGCAGCGCAGGGCGCTCAATGCGGTTTACCGTGGCGATGTTTTGGAAAAACCAGTTCAGGATTTCAAGTTTTTGGTCTTTGGAGCGGGTTATGTTCTCCGGAGTGCTCAGCGTTACGCAGTTGTCGGCTGCGAATTCATTGAAAGCGCCTACAATATCACCCTTCAAAATCCGGGCATCCAGCGCTTCCACGAGTTGTTGTACGTTCATGATCGGTAGAAATGTTTTTGATGAACAATTTCGTGCTGCAAAGGTAAGGAGAATCGTTCGAACAAAACAATAGTTTGTCAAAGACTTTTTTTTAAACTTAACATGAAATTTAAATTGGTCAAAAATTCAATCATCGGCGAAATGGCAAGTTTGGTTGAAGCCGGCTTTTCCATTTTTCTGTTTTTGGAATCATGTTTTGTGTGATCGTATAATTTGTGACAAATATTTGTTGTTTGCCGTCGGCAGTGTCAATCAGGTGTATTTCGTCAAACAACAAGCGTTCGCAGCTATACACCACGCACCGACCACCAATCAAATCTTGGCAGCATTTAGCAATCTTGAAGAATTTACCGGTCACGCCTGTTCAAACCCTCTACCTTTCGGCCATACTACTAATCGTTATGAAAAATCTGATCACCTTCCTGCTTTCCTGCCTTTCCATCAGTGCCCTGCTCGCACAGTCGCGCAGCGAATCCAAACTTGAAATTCTCGGCTCCAGCCTTTCGGAAACCACCCTGCGCCTGGATTTGTCCGACATTAACCAAACACCCGTGACCACGCCAACCGGCGCGGCAATCATCCCGCACATCCAGCACGGTACACCTTTATTAAAGAAGGGTGCGCCGGATTTGCCCAAGTATGCCACCGCTCTGCTGATTCCCCACAAAGGCAACATGGCTGTGGAAATCATCGCAAGCGAATTTGAAGAAATCAGCGACGTGGCAGTAGCGCCCTCCAAAGGAAACCTGCTGCGCACGAAAAATCCCGTCGAGGTGCCGTTTGAATACGGTGCCGAATACGCACGCGATGCGTTTTTTCCGGGCAACCTGGCGGAACTGAAGTCCCCGTTTATCTTCCGGGACACCCGCGGACAGGCCCTCTGGATTTTTCCCGTGCAGTACAACCCGGTGAAAAAAACGCTCCGAATTTACCATTCGATTACCCTGCGGGTGTACCACATGGGCGGTGCGGGTGATAACGAACTGGCCGGAGGCCCGCTCGCACCCACGGACAGCCGGGCATTTGGACAACTGCAACAGAAATTTTTTGCCAACAGTACCATGCGCGCCGAAAGCCGGGGCAGCGGCGCTGCGCCCGACAAAATGCTTGTCGTCGCCAAAGACAACCTGCTGAATGAACTGGAGCCTTTGGTCACCTGGAAACGTCAGATGGGCATCCACACGACCGTGGTGCCGATTTCGGAAGTCGGCTCCTCCGATGCGGACGCCGTGTACGATTTCGTCAAAAACTACTACGCCGAGCACGGCATCACGTACCTGCTCCTCGTGGGCGATGAAAACGCCATCGAACCGCAAATGCGCCCAAGTGGCGGTACGTTGTATGCCTGCGACAACTGCTTCGGGTATATGTCGGGCGACGACCATTTCCCGGAAATCATGGTCGGGCGGCTGCACGCCGCCACTCCCGACCAACTGCGCGTCATGGTGAACCGAAACCTCGAATACGAAACCACACCACTCCTGGACAACGCCAAAAACTGGCTGGCCACCGGCATGGTTTCCGCCTCCAACGAAGGTCTCGGTTTTGGCGACGACGGCCAGGCCGACTGGCAGCACGGCAACGAATGGAAAGCCGCCCACCTCGCCGACGGCTATGAGCAATACTGGGAGTTTTACGACGGCGATCACAGCGCCGATTCCCCCACACCGGGGCATTTCACCGCCGACCAATCCGGCGACCCGTCCAACGCACCGTTAGTGGACGCCATGAACCAGCGCGGTGTGTCGTTGTACAACTACACCGGCCACGGCTGGGAGCAGGGACTCGTCAGCGGCAACTTCACAACCAATGCCGTGAGCAACCTGCGAAACACCGGACGCTACCCGATCCTCATCGCCGTAGCGTGCTGCGCCGGCAACTTCACCAACGGCGAATGCCTCGGCGAAGCCTGGCAACGCGCCGGCAATACCGCCACTGGCGAACCCTGGGGCGGTATCGCCGGATTTTTCTCCAGCGATTTTCAAAGTTGGAGTCCGCCGATGGAAGGCCAGGACGGCATGAACCAATACCTCGCCAACGCCGACGGCGTCAGCCTCGCACCCACCATGTGCGGTATGCTCACGTTCGGCAATGCCGGCATGATCGCGGCATATCAACAAGACGGCGAAGTCATGGCCGACTTTTGGAATCCTTTCGCGGAGCCGACTACGGTGCCCCGCACCCGGTATCCGCAAACGCTGGTGGCTGCACTTCCCGACTCTGTTGATTTTGCCTCCACTACCCTTACGGTCACTTGCCCGGTGGAGGGTGCTCTGGTTGCCCTGTACTGGGAAAACCAGACCTGGGCCGTGGCGCGGGTACAAAACGGCATAGCAACATTAGAGTTTGAGCCGCTGTACAACACGGGTGAAGTCGTGGTTACCGTCACGCAGTTCAATTACCTGCCTTACCAGGGAAAAATTCAGGTCAAACCCTCGGCCCAACCTTTCGTGGTGGGCCGCGCATCGTCCGTTGACGATGCCGCCGGCAACAATAACCAGCGGGCCGACTACGGTGAACAGCCGACGCTGCGCATCCCCTTGCAAAACGTGGGACTTGCTACCGCCACAAACGTGCAGGCGACGCTCGATACCGATAGCCCCTACGTGACGCTGCTCGACAACCAGGCCAACGCGGGCGATATTGCGGGCGGAAACACAACCGATGTGCTTTTCCGTTTTTCCGTGCGCAACGATGTGCCCAACGACGTCAAAGCCACCTTCAATCTGAACGTAACCTACGGAGGCGCATCGGCGTACACCACTTCGATTACGGTGCCGCTGTACGCTCCAGCGCTCCAAATACCCTCGTGGACGCTCGAAACCGTAAGCCTGGGCAGCAACCGGCTCACAGGCGGCGAGGTAGCCATCCTGCATGTCCTCAACCGGAATGCGGGCGGGAGCAATCTGCCCGCCGCTATGGGTGTACTGACTTCGCTTTCGCCGTACCTGACCGTGGGCACACCGACGGCACTCGGCCCCTTGGCTGCAGGCAACGGAGAACAGTTGGCAACCTTCGATGTGGCGGTGTCGCCGGCTACCCCGGTGGGAACGCTGGCATATTTGAAATACAAAATCGAGGCAGGTCCGTATAGCACCGAGACAACCATCGGGCCGTTCCTGATTAATGCGCTTGTGGAAACCTTTGAAACCAACGATTTCAACGCCTTCGACTGGGAAACAACGGGCATTTCTCCCTGGGTAATTACAAACGATAATCCGTATTTCGGCAAATACTGTGCACGCTCGGGAAGCATCAACCACAACCAGAGCACCACCATGTCCCTGAATCTTGATGTTACGGACGACGGATTTGTTGCCTTTGCCCGCCGGGTAAGCAGCGAGGAAGGCTACGATTTTCTGGTGTTTTCGATTGACAACACCCCTGCAGGCGCCTGGAGCGGTGAGGTTTCGTGGGAAGAAGTCTCGTTCCCGATTGAAAAAGGCCTGCACACGCTGACCTGGACCTATCAAAAAGACGACCTCATTGCCGACGGTGCCGACCGCGCCTGGGTGGACGAGGTGATGCTGCCGCCGCACAAAATCGTCACGAGCGCTCCCGCACCGACACCGGATGCATTCGGTTTGTCGGCTACCCCCAACCCGACCAATGGACTACTAACCCTGCGACTTTCTTTGCCGCACGAACAACTCCTTGGCATCCGGGTACTGGATCAACTGGGCCGCCTGGTGCAAACCGTGCAACCGCCAACCCGCTTGCCGGCAGGGCCTTTTGCCCGTACGCTCGACCTCGGCGCCTTGCCGCCCGGCGTGTACCTCGTGCAGGTGCAGGGCGAGCAGGGTGGAGAATCAGTGAAGGCGGTGCGGTATTGAAATGACCTGAATGTATCGGGATTGAACACGGATGCCACGGATGAGACACCGATTTTCACAGGTCATAAAAAACAGTGAAAATCCGTGTCTCATCCGTGGCATCCGTGTTCAATTACTCTAAAAAAGGAGATCAGAACAAATCGTGCGCCGGCCATTTTTTGATGGCGCCCCGAATATCCCACATCAACTTGTCCATTTTGCCGGCAAACTGGTCGTTCGTCGGGCGCGTATTCACCACGATGGCCCAGCAGAAGCCGTCATTGGTGCGCACCATCTCGGCGATAGTGCCGGGCAGGGCGCCATTGTGCCAGTAGTTGGGTACGGAATTGACGTTCCAGCCTTTGGCGTAGCCGTTGTTCGACTGCGGCGTCGGCGTAATCATATTGTCAATGGATGCATTGCTGATGATATCGGCCGGCGGGCTGAAGCGGTCCACACGTACGAGGAAACGCACGAGGTCAATGGGCGAGGCAATCCAGCCGCCGTGGGCGTCCATGCGGGTCACGTTCATGTTGTACGGATCGCCGGGAGCGTAGTATTTCACCTCGTTGGATTTGCGCTGGGCAAGGGTGTTGCCGGCAATATCCATAGCGGAGATACCGCAGGGGGCAAGGATATTCTGCTTGAGGTAGTCGGCGTAGCTCTTGCCGGTTTTGCGTTCGATGATGCGCCCGAGCAGGCAGAAGCCGAAATTGGAGTACGAATACTTGTCGCCGGGGTCATCAGTGAGGGCGATGTTGTCCAGCGTATTACCAATCAAAGTGGCCATATTCCAGGTTTTGTCCTGAAACATGGGGTCGTTATTCTGGTTGCCCCATCCGCCGGCGGTGTGTGTGAGCAGGTGGTTGAGGTTGATGTTTTTGATGCGGTTGGTGTATGCTTTGGAACCGTATGTGGTGCCAAGCAAAGCTCCGGCGCCGAATACCTTGTCGGTCAGGCTCAACTTGTTTTCCTGAATGAGGCGCATCACGGCCACAGAGGTGAGCGGTTTGGACACGCTGGCTACCCGGAAGCGGTGGCGCGGAGCCACGCGTTCGTTTGCCTCCTTGTCGGCCATGCCGTAGGTTTTGGCCAGCACGAGTTTGCCGTTGCGGGAAATGGCGAAGGAAAGACCGGGGATGTCGTTGTCGTCCATGTATTTTTTCACGAGCGCATCCACCGCCGACATGTCGGCGCCGTTGAACGGGTCGCTGCTTTCCCAGATACCGGCGTAGTTGTCCTGATTGCCGAAGGCGCCACCGTTGATCCACACCGGGCGGTAGCCCTGATAGTACAAGCGGTCGAACTCGTCCTGATACCCCTGGGCGCCCACCATGTTGTGGCGCGCGACCGAGGCCGGGCCGGCGGATTTGTCCCAGATGGCGGCATATTTCCCGCCGTAGCCGGATACCTTGACAAGCCGGTAGCCCTGGCCGGTCAGGTTATTGAACTCGGTTTGGTACTGGGCGGCCGTCATGCCGTGTTTGGCAGTCCAGGCTGCGCCGCTCTTTTTTTCCCACACGGCGGCGTAGTAGTCGGTGCCGCTCACGTTGTAGCCGCTGATGTCGGTGAGGCGGTAGCCCTGACCCGTCCATTTATTGAACTCGGTTTGGTACTGCGCGGCGGTCATGCCGTGTTTGGCCGCCCATTGCGGGGCATTGTTTTCCTTGATAAAAATACAGGCGTATTTGGCCTGATTGCCGGAGGGGAACCCGCTGACAATCATCGGGCGGTACCCCTGACCGGTGAGTGTGTTGAACTCGGTCTGGTACTGGGCGCCGGTGAGGCCGTGTTTGGCAGCCCATGCCGGGCCGCTGGTTTTTTCAAAAATGGCGGCGTAACGGTCCTGGCCGGCGGCGCTGTAGCCGCTGACCTGTGCAAGGCGGTAGCCCTCGCCGGTCCATTTGGTGAATTCGGTCTGGTACTGAGCGGCCGTCAGGTTGTGGCGCGATACCCAGGCCTGGGCATTGGCCAGGGAGGCTACCAGCAGGAGCAAGAAAAGTGACAGGATGTTTTTCATGTTTTTGAAATGTTTTTAGATGAGACAGATTAGTTATTACCGCCCTCGGTTTTGTTAACCGGCTTTGCGGGCTGGGCTTTGTCGGCAGGCGCTTGGTTTTTCACATTCGGCCTCATTTTCAGCGTTTTGCCTTTGGTACTTGTGGTGGTGTCGGGCGCAGCCGGCGCCGGTGTTTCGGTCGGCGACCAGTCGTCGTAACGGATCGTGGAGGTGGAGTCCACGGGAATTTCGCCGTCGGGAGGCGGGTTGAAACCAGGGTCGCTGACGGTGGTGCCGTCGTTTTGGGGCAGGGTGCTGATGGTTTCCGACATTTTCTGGAGTCGCTGGTCCAGTTTTTCCTCACGGGCGTCTTCGTTGAGTTGCACCTCGGGGGCTTTTTCAAATTTCTCGTAGGCCGAAGCACTTCCGGACAGTTCGTCCCAGTAGCGCCAGCGGTAAGGCAATACAAGGTGCTCCTGCAGGTGGGCGTCGGTGTATTGCCGGGCCTCGCGGCGGATGTCGCTGAAGTAGCTGGTCAGGCCCTTGGTCAGGCCGATCAGTTCGACGATGAGCAGCAGAAAAGCACCGCCGTCCACTTCTTCTTTCGAGATGGACGCGTCGGCCAGCGCCTGCTGGAAATTGGATGCGTAGAAATCGGAGATGTCCTGCAACTTGTAGCCAAGGCCGTCGGAGTACATGTCCGGGAATTCGGCGATGGATTTCAGTTTTTTGGAGTTCATAAAATCCTGCTTGATATTGGTCAACAACTGGTTGGCTCGGGTGGCCGTCTGGTCGTAGGCACTGCGGAGGCGGAACAGGTCGGCCTGCTTGAGGTTGTCCTTGCTCGACTGTACCTGGAGTGCGGCGCTTTCGGCATTGATGCGCAGGTCGCGAAACTTGACCATGAACTCGGTATTCAAAAACTGTGTAAGTGCGGGGCCAACTTTTTTGTTCGGTTGTGCAGCGGCGCTCAGGCCGGCAAGCAGGAGGATAAACAGCGGAAGCATGTACTTTTTCATAGTATGGCGCGGTTGTTTTTACCGGACAAAAATGCAGGGGCAGGCGGGCTCGGATAGGTAAAGAAGTATTAAAAAAGGGCAAAAAGGGTTATAGACACGAGTCATCCCGAATTTTTTTAAAGTCAAAATGTAAAATGTAAAAGTCAAAATATAAAAGTGGGGGGTCACGAGTACTTTTACATTTTACATTTTGACTTTTACATTTTACATTTTTATAAAAATCCCGAATCCTGGATTCCTCCAAAATTCGGGATGACTCATGTTATTTCCTCCAAACTCCCGCAAAGCGGTGGCTGCCATTGCCGTCCATACCAGCGCATACTTTGGTCAGGTAGCCGGCGGCGGTGTTGGTTTGCCACTCAGTCTGGTAGGTATTGGCGTCCATGCCATGGCGGGCATCCCAGGTGCCGGATTTGCTGGCAAATACGCAGGACAGGTAGTTCTGGCCGCCGTGGCGGTAGCCGTTCAGGTACACCGGCATCCGACCGGCGGCATTGTTATCATTGAACAAGGCCTGGTAGTCGGATTCCTTCACCTGCGAGCGGATTTGCCAGGAACCGATGTTCGTGGAACGATACAGCGCGGTGTAAGAGAGTTGGTTGTTCACCGATGCTACGGACACGTTGACCGGGTACAGGCCTTTGCTTTTGGCTTCATCAATAACGGCATCATGCTGGGCGGCACTGATGCCATGGCGGGCAAGGAAACCGCCGGATACTTTTTTGAAAATGACGTTGTAGCGCACCGAACCGCCAAGGGTGTAGCTGTCCACGAAGGTGGGCTGCATGCCGGCGCCGGTAGCCTTGTTGAATTCCGTCTGGTAAGCGGCGGCAGTCAATCCGGCAAATGCACTCCAGGTGTTGGCTTTGGGGCGCCAGGTCATGTTAAAGTAGCCGTTTCCGTTCATGCTGTAGCCGTCGAGCCATTCGGGTTCGAAACCGGAGTCGGCCAGGTGGTCAAACATGCGCTGGAAATCGTCATCGGGCAGGCCGTGGCGGGCGTACTCGCTGGTGACGGTACGGGCAGGAAAAATCAGGATTTGGCCTTCGGGCAGGGTTTTGCCGGCGAAGCGCGTCCAGCCGCCGTTGATATCGGCCGTAAAGTCGGTACGGGGTTTGGACAGGCCGCGCTCGAAGGTCATCGGCATGGCTTTGCCGCCTTTTTCGATGTGTACATGCAGGTGCGGGCCGCTGGAGGCGCCGGAGTTGCCCACCTTGCCGAGGAACTGACCTTTTTTTACTTTTGGGCGGCTGCCTTCGGGAATCAGCACTTCTGTGGCAATATCGGGCGCGCCGTAGTAGCCGCTGTGCGGTTTGTCGAACACGGTTTTGTTGTTCGGGCAAATAGACGCCGGGATGGTGCCGGGTATCGCGTGGGCGTACAGCGCATACGAGCCGTCGGCGTGTTTGATCCAGAGGTGGTTGCCGCCCCCGATGATGAGTTTTTTGTCAAAATCCGGGTGGCGTTCGGCGCCGGCCTGCGGGTTTTCCGGGGCATTGCGCCAGCAGCCGCACACTTCGCCGTCCTGCATGGCGTAAAATTCCATGCCGTACACGACGTGGTTGTTGTTGGCTTTGTTGTCGCTGTCGCCGTCCACGCGGTCAGTCCATTTGTTGTTGCCGAGGTATTTCATGGCGCCGATGTCGCGGCCCTGGGCCTGAATGCCGTCGGCGTGGGTTTTGGTTGAAATACGGACGCCCGCAGGCAGGTCTTCGCCTTTGAACGGGAACGCGTAGGTTTGGGACTGGAGGGCTGCACCGCAGAGGAGCAGGAGGGCAGAAAAAATGAATTGTTTCATCGTGTGGGTGTGTTGAAAAAATAGTGCTTGATGGACAGGTATGTTGGCAACTTGCGCGGGTTGTTTTTCCGCATTGCCGCTGCAAAAGTGCCCGCCAGGTGCTCTCCCGAACGGTCAACAAGTATAAAAAAGCCTCAAAAAGGGCGAAACCAACACCTTTCCACACCTTTTCCCCATAGTGCGGTGGATAACTTCCAAACCTCCATGACACCCGTTTTCCACAGGCCCAAAGTATCTTTGCCGGGTGTTTGCGGCAGATTTGTTGCAACGCCTTGATTCACATGAAAATCACGTACTACGGCCATTCCTGTTTTCTGGTGGAAGCCGGCGGCAAACGCCTGCTGTTCGACCCGTTTGTGTCCGGGAATCCGTTGGCCGGAGCCGTAAAAGCCGCCGATATCCGCTGTGATTACGTATTGCTGACCCACGCCCACAGCGACCACATAGCCGATGTGGGAACCGTAATGCAACACAATCCAAAGGCGGTAATCGTGGGTATCTGGGAAATACACAGCCACTACAGCGCCAAAGGCTACGCCACCCACCCGATGAACAAGGGCGGCTGGTGGTCGTTCGACTTTGGCCGGGTCAAGATGGTCAATGCTGTGCACAGCAGCAGTTTCCCCGACGGCTCTTATGCCGGCGAACCGGTCGGCTTTGTGCTCGATACCCCCGACGGCGTGTTGTACATGGCCGGCGACACGGCCCTGACGCTCGACATGCAACTCATCCCCCTGACCTGCCCCAAACTCGACGTCGCCATTCTGCCCATCGGTTCCAATTTCACGATGGACTGCCATGACGCCGCCATCGCCGCCGAGTATATCCGTTGCGACCGCATCATCGGTTGCCACTACGATACGTTCGGATACATAAAAATTGACCACGAAAAGGCCAAAGCCGTCTTTGAAGAGAAAGATAAGGAATTGATCCTCCTCGGAATAGGAGAAACAAAAGCGATAGGTGGAAGATCATAGGAACCGTTGCTGGCGTCCTCGCCAACAACAAAGGCATAGCGCAGTACCTGGCTTGTGATTCAAACCTTTTGATAATAATCGAATGCTGCCGTTGCTGTTGGCGGGGACGCCAACAGCGGCAAAAGAGGTCACTCCTCGCGTAAGCACCACTTCACGTTCAACCAACAGTGGTCGTTTCGCGGGGGCCTCCCGAAAAAAAATCCAAAGATTTTTTTTTTTTTTTT
>CAYMQY010000115.1:0-13808 GCA_964392655.1 uncultured Saprospiraceae bacterium | reverse complement strand
TTGCACTGGGACACGCTCCAGCATTTCGACTGGACCTGCCCGCTGTACAACGCCCCTGCCACTGCCGGTACGGAAGCGATCCTGCGCTGGGAAACGACATTCCCCGATGCACGCGGCGTGCTGGAATGGAAACCGGTGGGCGCAACTACCTGGCGGAACATTGACCCGGAGGTGCTTCTGGCGACGGGGTTCCGCCGCTGGCTGGTTCCCGACACGCTCGCTGCCGCTCAGGTGCGGATGACCGTAGCCGGAAAAACCTTCCTGTCCGACACGTTTCTGATTGCGCCCGCGCATCGGGTGCGGGTGCGGGTCAATTGTCCCGATTCCTTGCTCCTGTCCTGGTCGCCTCCGGTTCCGGCTGCCGCCTGGCGGGTTTGGGGCCTCGGCGACCGCTATCTTGAGCCGCTCTTGGTCACGACAGATACGGTGGTGGTTTTACAAAAAAGCGTATACCCGCAGCAGCGGTTTGCCGTATCGGTGCTGGACGAAAATGCTCCGGCGGAAAGCCTGACCAAAAGTACGCCTGATTTGAAGCAAACGACCGGCTGCTACATTGTCAACCTGCTGGCGTTCCTCGACGAGCAGGAAAACGCCGTTGACCTGACCCTCGACCTCGGTTCGCTGTACGGCGTGCGGCGGATTTTTTTGGAAAAACAGCGAGCCGGCGCCTGGGAAACTTTGCACGCGGAAGATCCCCTTGCGCTGCAAGTGCTCCATACAGACGAGGCCCCGGTGGCTGGTGCCAACACCTACCGGGCCAGACTGGTAATGGAAAACGGTGGAGAGATCGTCGGTGCGCCGGTGGTGGTGTACTTCGCCGGCCCTACGGGTTATTTGGTATTGCCCAATCCGGCCGAGCCGGGAGGAAGCATCGCGGTGTTGGCCAAATTCACGGCGGAGACGCCCCGATTTTTCCTTTACGATGCCCTGGGCCGGCTGGTGCTGGAGCAGGAACTGGCCGGCGGCCGCACCCTGCTTATGATGCCAACCCTGCCGCCGGGGTGCTACTTCTGGATGGTGGCGGGCGAAGAAACCGGGAGTCGTCTGGGTAGCGGACGTGTTTTTGTGGGGAGGTAGTTTTGTCTCCGTTATCTCTGCGAGATGACAAAAAAAACGAGGCGGTGACTGGCAGTCACCGCCTCGTTGTATAAAATTCGAAACAATCGAATCAATACAGGTAGTCCAGCGCCACCTTGTCGTTGGCATTGAACGGCCGGTTGGTGGTAGCGCTCAGGCAAGCCAGCATCCAGGAGTTGGGATCCGGGCCGCTGGGAGTGCCGGGAATAAGAATCGCGCCTACGCCGGCGGCACCTTCGTTGTACGCCGAACCGCCGCAGCTATACTGGCGGCTCATGTAGTCCGTGTGGCGGAAGCCGATGCAGTGGCCCATTTCATGCGCGATCACGGTAGTCATGAAGCCGTTGCTGTAGTTGTTGTACTTTTTGGCATAGCTGATTGTGCCATAAGGATTTCCACCACTTGGAAAACCAGCAGAGGCAATATACTGGTTGGTATTCACAACTTTAATGTTGATGTTGCCACCGCCGTTGTTACCGCCACGCACAAAAGTCAGGCTCAGCCCTTCAGCGTTGTAGCGGGCAATAGCGTCATTGATGGCCTGAGAAA
Source organism: uncultured Saprospiraceae bacterium (assembly GCA_964392655.1). Classification (GTDB taxonomy): domain Bacteria; phylum Bacteroidota; class Bacteroidia; order Chitinophagales; family Saprospiraceae; genus M3007. The sequence continues at coordinate 12,182 of CAYMQY010000115.1, read as the reverse complement.
GGCCGGCTGTGATATTACTGCCGCTGGTGGTGACCGTAATGGTTCGAGGAGTGCCTGTTACCAGGTTGGTCGTCCGGTACTGTTCTTCGCCACCGATAAGCAGGTCGTTCAGAAGGTCCATTTGGGCACGATCCATATCTTCTTTTGTCAGGAAGATATCGCCTTCCACGATGTAGCCGTCTTCGTAGGCAAAAGCGCCGTCGGGGCTAAAGCCGAGGGCGAGAATTTTTTCCTGCACATCGGCAGAAAGGTTGTCGGAGAGGGTGGGTTGTTCCTGAAGTTCCGAGCAAGAATTCAGGCCGGTGATTACAAGCGCCATTGCGGCGATGGACAAAAAGCGTTTCAGCATAACACAGAAAGTTTGATTAGGTGAACAAATGAATTGTTGTAATGACGGGCAAATGTATAAAACTTTTGAAGTGCGTGTTGTGGATAAAAATTTTTTTATTCCAAAGACCGTGCCGCCTGCCGTGCATTGTTCGTATTTACCTAAACATCAATTTGTACCTGATTGCGCGTCAAATCTTCCAGCGTTTCACGGCGGCGAATCAGGTGCGCTTTGCCCTGGTACAGCAGCACCTCGGCGGGGCGCGGGCGGGAGTTGTAGTTGGAGGCCATCATCCAGCCGTATGCGCCAGCATTGTGGAAGCAAAGCACATCGCCTTCCACGACTTCGGCAATGCGGCGATCAGAACCGAATGTGTCGGTTTCGCAGATGTTGCCCACCACGGTGTAAATGCGGGGTTTGAACTGCGGCTCGGTCACGTTCACGATCTTGTGGTACGAGTTGTAAAACATGGGCCGGATCAGGTGGTTGAAGCCAGTGTCCAGTCCGACAAATACCGTGGAAGTGGTTTGTTTGACCAGGGTACAGCGGGAAAACAGGTAGCCGGATTCGCTCACCAAAAACTTGCCCGGCTCGAACATGAGGGTCAGGTCGCGCCCGTACTCTTTGCAAAATTCGGCGAAACGGCTGCTCAGTTTATCCCCCAGTTCCTCCACGTCGGTTTCGATGTCGTCGGGTTTGTACGGCACTTTGAAGCCGCTTCCGAGATCAATGTATTTCAGGTCGGGAAACTTGCGGGCGGCTTCAAACAGGATTTCCGCTCCGCGCAGGAACACATCCACGTCGAGGATATCCGAGCCGGTGTGCATGTGCAGGCCCTCGATGCGCAGACCCTGGCTTTCCACCACCCGCACGACGTGCGGCAACTGGTGGATGCTGATGCCGAACTTGGAGTCAATGTGCCCCACGCTGATGTTTTCGTGGCCGCCGGCCATGAGGTGCGGATTGATACGAATGCACACCGGCACTTCCTTGTGGTGCAAGCCCCAGTTTTCGAGCATGGGGATGGCATCAATATTGATTTTTACGCCAAGGCGCGCGGCCTCCTCGAACTCGTCCATGCCGGCAAAATTCGGCGTGTACAGGATGTCCGCCGGTTCAAAACCGGCCAACAGTCCCAACTGCACTTCCTGAATGGACACACAATCCAGCCCCGCTCCCCACTTGCGGAACAGCCGCATGACGGTCAGGTTCGTCAGGGCCTTGCAGGCGTAGTGGATACGCAGGTGCGGGTACGGGAAGGCAAAGGTGAGGCGGCGGTACTGCCGCTCCATGACGGCAGCATCATACACATACAGGGGCGTGCCGTATTCCTTACACAGGGCGAGCGGGTCAATGCCGCCGGAGAACTGGTATTTTCCGTTGATGAGTTCCAACTTAGTGATGAGCGATGAGTGATGAGCGATGAGTGGACACAGACCTTCCAGGTTTGCAAACCTGGAAGGTCTTGTGCTGCAAATGCCCGGTGGTAAAGCGCAAAGGTCTGAAAATTGCGCAATTTCACCGGACGATCACTACACGGTAGGCCGCCTGCCCATACTGTGTTTGCACCATCAGCACATACTGTCCTTCAGCAAGTTGGTGCCAGTCGAGTTCTACCTGCTTGCTTCCCTGCATCTGTTGTTCCAAAACGCGTTTTCCAGTCGCATCAAGTACCGTAAATCGAACGGCATGCTCTGCCACGACTTCGGGTAAGGCCACAAACACCTGCCCGGTTGTCGGGTTGGGGAACACCCGCACCTGTTCTGCCCAATCCGGGTTTGTAGTGCCCACGAGATCATCTACGATGAATGGACCGGCTGTGGTAGTGCAGCCTTCGGCGTCGGTCACGAGCAGGGTGTATTCGCCCAGTGCGATGCCGATCAGGTCTTCCGTAGTGGCAAAAGGTTGTCCGTTGCGTTGCCAGGCAAACGTGTAGCCGGGCTGGCTTCCGCTCACGGTGACCAGGATGCTTCCGATTTTTTGTGCGGCGAGGTCGTCCAGTATCGCATCGAGTTTTACAGCGATCGGCGTTAAAACCGTGACCGAAAACGAGCAGGAACCCACGTTCCCACCGGCGTCGGTAAACGTCCAGGTCGTTACTGTTTTTCCCGTCGGGAATTCCGAACCACTGGGAAGCCCCTGCGCAAGGTCGAAATGGCCGCCCAGCATCAGGCAGTTGTCGGTAGCCACCGGGGCGAGGTATTCCACCAATCGCTCATCGTGGCAGTTGCGCATGTTTTGTGGGCATTGCACAACTGGCGGCTCCAGGTCGGCAACCGTTACCGATACGGACAGCACCGAAGTATTTCCCGCTGCATCCGTGGCGGTAACGGTGACGGATTGAGGTCCGAGTTGCTGGCAATCGAACTGTCCCGGTTCAATCTGGACACCGGCCAGTTCGCAGTTGTCGGTGGCCGCGATGCCGAGGTTTTGTATCGTAAGGCCGACACTTCCTGCCGGGCCAAGCAGGACGGTTGCAGGGCCACCGGTAACAGTGGGCGGTTCGGTATCGGTGGCATGAACCGTTACGCTTGCCTGTGCCGTGCAGCCGTTGGCATCGGTGGCGGTGGCCGTGTGTATTCCGGTCGGAAGGCCACCGGCTGTCGGACCGGTCTGGCCGGTGCTCCACACGATGAAAATACCACCAGTGCCGCCAACCGGCAATACACTTGCGGAACCGTCGGATGCGGCAGGGCACGAAGCGTCCGTTGCTGCGCCCGGTTCCAGCGTCAGCAGCAGGGGATTGTCCAGCGATGCTGTGGTGGTGGATTGGCAGCCGTTTGCGTCGGTTACCACGACGAAGTATGTTCCGGCGGTCAGGCCGGAGGCTGTTGGCCCGGTGGCGCCGTTATCCCAGAGGTAGGAGAACGGCCCGGCGCCGCCAAGCGGCGAGGCGGTGGCCGTTCCGTTGGCGGCGCCGAAACACAGGGGATTGGTAGCAGAAATACCGGTAGCCATAGTGCAGGCAACCTCCGGCACCAGAACGGTTTGTTCGGCGGTACAGCCGTTGGCATCGGTGACGGTGACCGTGTAGGCGCCTGCGGGAAGGCCGGGGAATACGGGGTCCGTCCAGCCGCCTGTCCACGCGAATGTGTAAGGAGGCACACCGCCGGTAGGCTGGGTTGCCGCAGAGCCGTCGCTGCCGCCGGGAACCGAAGGCGAAGTGGCGGTGGCATTTGGCAGTACTGGATTGGGTTGATTTACCACAGCAGTGGCTACTGCCGTGCAGCCGGCGCCATCCGTTACCACGAGGTAGTATGTATCTGCCGGCAAATTGTTCGCTATGGGAGTATCGGCGCCGTTGCTCCACGCAAATATGTATGCTCCGTTACCACCGGAGGCTGAAATTTCAAGAGCACCGTCCGATGCGCCGAAACAGGAGGCGTTTGCCTGATTCGTCAGCGCCAGAGCAATGTCGGAGTTCAGAATAACCGTGATGTCGAATACGGCCGTACAGCCGTTTTCAGTGTTGGTGGCCAGGAGTGTGTAGGTTCCGGGCGCGTCAACTTTGGGCTGGAGCGATGTTTCCCCTGTAACGAGGTGGCCACCGTCTGCGGCCGTCCACTGGTAGGAGAAACTTCCGGCGGGGCTGTTGTTTTGCCCCTGTAGAATCTGGTTGGTCAATTTGCAAGTAAGCGGCAGGGCGGGTGCTATGGTGATGTCGGGCACGGCAATATCCTGGGCAACAGTGGTTTCGGTGACAGCCGTGCAGCCATTTTCGGTGTTGGTAGCCAGCAGGGCGTATGTTCCGGGTGCAGTGATTTCCGGCAGGAGGGTGGTTTCGCCGGCAGTGATTTGGCCGCCGTTAGCGGTCGTCCACTGGTAGGAAAAACTACCGGACGGATCATTGTTATGCCCTTGCAAGGTCTGGGAAGACAGGTTACAGGTAAGCGGCGGAGCCGGCGCCACGGCGATGTCGGGTGCGGCGATGTCCTGCGTCACGACAATTTCGGCGACAGCCGTGCAGCCGTTTTCGATGTTGGTGGCCAGCAGCGAGTAGGTGCCGGGGGCGCTGATTTCCGGCAGGAGGGTGGTTTCGCCGGCGTTGATTTGGCCGCCGTTTGCTGCCGTCCACTGGTAGGAAAAACTACCTCCCGGAGCGGCGTTCTGCCCTTGCAAGGTCTGGGAAGACAGGTTGCAGGTAAGCGGCTGTGCGGGCGCCACAGCGATGTCGGGTGCGGTGATGTCCTGCGTCACGACGGTTTCGGCGACAGCCGTGCATCCGTTTCCGGCGTTGGTGGCCAGCAGGGTGTACGTTCCGGGTGCAGTGATTTCCGGCAGGAGGGTGGTTTCGCCGGCGTTGATCTGGCCGCCGTTTGCAGCCGTCCATTGGTAGGAAAAGATACCTGAGGGGCTGCTGTTCTGCCCTTGCAAGATTTGGGCGGCCAGGATACAGGTCAACGTCTGGGCAGACGCCACAGCGATGTCGGGTGTGGCTATGTCTTGTGTCAAGGTAGTTTCGGCTGTGGCCGTGCAGCCGTTTTCCGGATCGGTTACCTGCAACAGGTAAGTACCGGGGGCATTCACTTCGGGTGCGGGCGAGTCGGCGCCGCTCAGGATGTTTCCGTCGGCGGTAGACCACTGATATTCGAGCATCTGACCACCGGAACCGGCAGACTGGAGGGTCACCGTTTCTGCCACGCAGGTCAGGGCGTCGGGAGCATTGGCTGAAGCAGTGACGGGCGTTTCATCCACGAGTACCTGTACCGTATCGCGCACGGCGCACAGCGGACTGAAGAACAGGTCGTCGAGTGCCAGAGCAAGATCGGGGGCGTCGGAACCGATGCAGAGCGTAGCGGCGGTATTTGGACCACTAAACCAGATGCCGGAAAACGTATTCCAGACGCAAGAGTCCTGCGGCACCGAAAAGTTTCCAAAAGCAATACCGTTGGCGGAAAACGCAATTTGGCCCGAGCCGGCCAGGTGCAATACCTGGCCGTTGAACACATAGTCCGTGCCGGGAGTAACGGGCAGGGTTTGGCACCAGCGATTCAGGTATGCGGAGGTATCGGTACGGCTGGAAGCAAACATCAGGTTGTTGTCCGGCGAGTGGTCGGAACAGGCGGAGAAACCGACGGGATTGGCGGCGCCCGGGTTTTCCAGTACGGCAAAACGCCTCGGCTGCTGGAGGCTTCCGGCTGTCAGGTCACTGCTGAAGCCGGTGCTGCCGTTGCCGAAGCCGGCATTGGATACGAGATTGAGGGTGGGATCGAATGCCCGGGCCGTCAGAACAAAATCTGTCGTTTGGCTCACCGACACAGCGGGTGAAGGGTCGGTCGGGTTCGATATTCCGGCTTCCGGCCGCCAGTACAGATCGTATACCGGGCCGAAGACGGACGCCTGGAACGCGACGGAGCCGGCTGAGCAAAGCGCGATATCCGGCCCGGCCTGGACACTCAGCGAGCAGGGTTGCAAGGCCTGCACCTGTATGCTGGCCGTGCCGGTACAGCCGGTGGCCGGGTCGGTTACGGTGAGTACATAGGTGCCGGCAGCGGTTATTTTCGGATTCAGTGTATTGGCGCCGCCGGCAATATTGCCGTTGGACGTGCTCCACGAAACGGCACCATTAGTGGGCTGGATAGTGGCCGACAGGGTAAGCGTGTCGTTCGGTGGCAGCAAGGGAGTGGGTTGGATGCTTGCTACGGGCGGTGTGGGGGCGTTGACGGAATAGGAAGCCTCCGCTGTACAACCTGAGGCGGTATTCGTCAGCAGCAAGGTGTATTCGCCGGGTTGGCTGATCATAACGTTGGGGCTGTTGGCGCCCGCAACAATATTTCCCCCGGGGCCAGCCGTCCACAGGAAACTCAGTTCTCCAACGGGTTGGTTGTATTGCCCGTTGAGTAAAATGGAGTTGGTATTGCAGGAGAGGGTTTGAAGGGAATAAATTCCGGCTGTTAGTGGAGGTTCCGCTGCATTGACCCGAACGACGACGGTTTTGGCACAGTCGCCATCAATTGCTAAAGGCATGTCCACCGTCAGGGTATAATCGCCCGGCGTATTCACTACCGGATGCAGTGTGTTTTGTCCGGATAAAATATTGCCGTTGTCGGTATCCCACTGGTAGGTGAATTGCGGCCCGACACTCGACCCTTCGCCGTTGAGCGTCAACTCGGAGCCTTGGCAAGGGATGGTGTAAGTAGCGGGGGCAGCCACAGCCTGCGGCGGGGTTACAAAGTAAGTTACGCTGTCTATTGCCTCACAAACAGGACCGAAATAGAAATCATCAAATATGATTGCTGCCTGCTCGATCGGAACAGAGACTGAAATTGCCAGGTCTGCCGTAGTGCTGCTTCCGCTGTTCCAGGTACCTTTATACATAGCCCAGGTACACGGAAGGGCAACTGCCGGAAACGCGGTAAGCATCTGGTTGCCGTTGATTCGGAAAGCGATCCCCGCCGGCCCTACGTCGTTGGCTGCAGCCATCCAAAAATAAAAATGATGCAACGTCGAGGGTTGCACCGATACCGTCTGTTTCCATATTACCTGTCCTCCCGATTGTGACGCCAGGTGTACGGCCAGCATGTTTCCGCTACCGGATGTGTGGTCGGAGCAGGCTTCCAGGCTGTTATTGGCGAGTTGAGGATTTGGCAGCACATCGTACGTGCCGGGGGGAACCAGATTTCCCGGGCTATATGTCAGATTACTTGTAAATCCTGTATTCCCTTGCTCAAAATCAGGATTTTGGATCAAATTCTTGGTTGGGTCAATGCCCACCGCCTTGAGGTAGTACTTTGTTGTACTTGTGACCATCAAAGGGGCCACAAGCCCTTTAAGTCCGGGAGTCAAAGGTGACCAGGACCAGCTCAGATAACTGCCCTCAATACTGCCGTCGGTAAGAATCAATCGGGGCGCACACATGTACAAATCTTCGCCGGCATCAACGGTGACAGGGCACTGCGCGTTTATGGATACATGTTTCCCCAAAATAAGGAAGGACATGACACAGAATGACAGGTAAAGTTGTTTCATGTTGCTGTTTGTTTGATGAAACGCTTGGTACGGCAAATATTCGTAAAAACCAAAATCAAAATTCAGATTTTGTGCCGGTAAATCCGGAATATTTGGAAAAGGCGGAGTGCTTCAGCCGTGTCTTCGGGTTGAAACTTCAATACACAAGAGTATCCGGAATGCCTGATACGCTGCATACCATACCTTTGCCACAAACCAATACCTGCTGTACGATGAAACGCCTTGCTGCTCTTAGCCTTTTTCTCTCCTTCTTCGTGTGCTACATGGAATGGCCGCCCGACAACTCCGCATTCGTTGCCGAAATGGCGTACCAAATTCTGTTCCAGAGAGACGATCAGTCCGACACCCTGCTGCATCCGATGATTTTGCTGCCTTTTTTGGGCTTGCTGCTGGTGCTGTACGCAGCGCTTCGAAAAGAGCCGGACCGCCGCGTGATTTTCACCGCCATGGCGCTCATGGGCATACTGGTTCTGCTGCTGTTGGCGATCGGGATCATGGGCGGAAACGCAAAAATTGTCCTGTCCACCCTGCCGTTCATCGGGGCTTCTATTTGGTGTTTTCGGGTTTTCAGGAAAAAGGACGCCTGATTTTATCGCGCCGACAGAGAGAAGACTTTCCAGGTTTTGAATCCTGGAAAGTCTCGGCGCGCAGAACTACTTCTCCTTGCGTGCTGCCCGGAATGTCCCGTTCGGCTGGATGAAGTGCACTGCCGCGGCTTTTCCCGACGCTTCCATTTCGAAACGCACGCTGTACCCGTCCAGAACTTTCAGTTTGAACTCGTGGTTGCCCACCGGCATGGTTTCGTACTCCGGCTGGCCGGGCACAAATACCGTGAGCACATCTTTTTTCAGGAAAACCTTGATGTTGGCCCCGGCAATGCTGTACTCCCCGCAGTATTTTTCCAGTTCGCCAGCAGCCATGTCCACGGCGGTTGCTTTTCGTTTGAAAACAACGGACTCCACGGTCGGCTCCACGCCAAAAGCCCGCAATTCAGCCGGTTCGCCTTTCATGTCGGAAACAAACTGCATGCGGAAGGGATTGTCGTCCTCTATGCCGATGCCCTCCATGAGTGCAACAGGCTGGAATACGTCGTAGTGATAGTGCCGGAGGTAAAACCTGACGAAGGACGATTGAGCGAACAAGGAATCGCCCGACAAACTGACTGACAAAGCACCGTAGCCGGGATGCTCGTACAAACCGGCGTACTGCTGCAAGGGCAGGGTAGGGGAGGTGCCCGTTTTGCGGGCCAGGTCTTGTGGCTGTTCCTGTCCCTCGCCGGCTGCCTGCTGTTTGCGCATGCGGGCGAGCAGGTCGGCATTCCAGTCGTGGTAGGGGAGACCCAGCAGGCGGTCGGCGATCAGGTTGCGCAGGATAGAGGGTACCTGCGAACCGTTCTGGTTGACCAGCACTACCACGCCGATGCTGTCGGAGGGGAAAAAGCACACGTTGGCGGAGAAGCCGTTGATGTTGCCACCGTGCTCCACGCGGTAGTGGCCGTAGTAAGAGGACAGCATCCAGCCCAGGCCGTAACTGCTGAAAAAAATGTTCGGGTTTTCGGGCGCCGGCGCCCCTCCGCCCACGACCATCTGGGCCGAAATGGCCTGCTGGATGTAACTGCCGGATAGCACTTCCTTACCCTGAAATTTTCCGCCGTTTATCCAAAGGGCTACCCAATTGGCCATGTCTGCAGCGCCGGCGCAAATGCTGCCTGCCGGTCCCATGCCTTCGATGCGGTAGTAGTCAATGTGCCGGATGGTGCTGTCTTTTTCATAATACCCCCTGGCCACATCGGCGCCGGCGGGTGCATTCCAGATGTCGAACATGGCCGTTTTCATGCCTAAGGGCTGGAAAAACCGTTCGCGAATGTTGTCTTCCCACGATTTTCCAGTCAGTTTTTCGGCAATGGCCCCCTGGAGCAGAAACCCGTAGTTGTTGTATTGCCACTGTTCGCGCAGGCCGGCGGAAGGTTCGAGGTAGCGCATGCGGTACACGAAACTGTCGCGTGTGGTGGGGTTGAGGTACCAGGCGAAATCATGGCGCGGCAGTCCGCTGCGGTGACACATCAGGTCGCGCACGGTGAGGAAAGTGTTCAGTTCGTCGTTGTACAGGCGCAGGTCGGGCAGGTAGGTGCGCACCTTTTCGTCAAAGTCGAGTTGCTTGTCTTCGGCCAGAATACCGAGCAGGGCACAGGTGAACGCCTTGGTGGAGGAGCCGATCTGGAAAATGGTGTTGGCTGTGACGGGCAGTTTGGCCTCGTAGTCGCGGAAGCCGTAGCCTTCCGCCAAAAGCACTTTGCCTTTTTCCACTACCGCCACACCGCAGCCGGCCGCGTGCCAGTCGGTCAGTACCCGCCGGATCATGGTGTCGAGGCCGGCAAGGCGCTGGTCGCTGTGGTTTTGGGGTTTGACTTTACCGGGTTTTTGGGCGGCAAGAGAGCCTGCGGCGAGCAGGAAGAGGAGCAATACGTGGACGAATTTTTGCATGACGTGGTGTTTTTTACCGCAGAGATGCGGAGATGTTACAAATTTTTCACCGCATAGACGCGGAGTTTTTCGCAGGGAAAACCGACACAAATCACGCTCTCCGGTGTTTTTCTTTCACCGCAAAGACGTTACAAATTTTTCACCGCAGAGGCGCGGAGACGCGGAGTTGTTCGCAGGAGAAGGTATTATCAAAACAACTCCGCGTCTCCGCGTCTCTGCGGTGAAAAATTTTTGCCGCGCCTCTGCGATGCATTTTTTTCAACAATGCTCAAAAATGGAAAAACACCCTGCACAAACGCGGCCCATGCTCTACCAGGCGGCGGATTTTTTGGACAAAACGCCCGACACACAAAAACTTCTACTTTTGCCCCTATGCCTGCCAACTCTACCCTCGCCGACAAATTCAGCCGCATGGACATCTTCCGCTCCGTGCCGCCGCCCGTGCTCCGGCATCTGGCCGAACAGAGCCGGATCGAGGAAGTGCCTGCCGGAACTGTGTTGTTTCAAAAAGGCGACATCGGGCGCTCGCTCTTTCTCATTCTCGAGGGCGAAACCCGCGTGCACGACGGCGAATTCACCGTGGCCCACATGCACGCCGGACATTGTTTCGGCGAAATGGCCCTGCTCGACGAGGGGCCGCGCTCCATGTCCGTGAGCGCCGTAGCCGACTCCCGGATCGCCCGCATTGACCGGGAGGTATTTTTCGGTGTGCTGGGCGAATACCCCGAGGTGATGCAAAAAATCGTGAGCCTGCTCACCCGCCGTCTGCGCCACCAGACCGACAAAACCCTGGAGCAACTCCAGCGCCGCGAGGAGGAACTCACCGGCCTCGTGGAGGCCCGCACCGCCGAACTGATGCAGCAAAAGGAGGAAGCCGAAAGCCTGCGCGCCAAGGCCGAAGCCGAAAAACGCGAAGCCGAACGCCAGCGCCTGCGCGCCGAACAGAGCGAACGCGCCGAGCAGCAGTTTCTGGCCAATATGAGCCACGAAATCCGCACGCCCATGAACGCCGTGATGGGCATGACCAACCTGCTGCTGCAAAAGAACCCGCGCGAAGACCAGTTGCTGTACCTGCACAGCATTCGGCAGTCGTCGGAAGCGCTGCTGGTCATCCTGAACGACATCCTCGATATTTCCAAAATTCAGGCCGGCAAGATGGAACTGGAACTGACCGACCTGTCGGTGGCCGACATCCTCGAACAGGTGCGCACCACGCTCCAGTTTCGCGCTGAGGAAAAGGGCCTGGCCCTCGAACTGGACTATGACCCCGCCATTCCGCCGGTGCTCGTGGGCGATCCCGTTCGTTTACAACAGGTATTGCTTAACCTGGCCGGAAACGCCGTCAAATTCACCGAAAAAGGCCGGGTGACGCTTTCTGCCGCCTTGCTCGAACGCCGCGACGAGCGCTGCCGCCTGCGTTTCGCCGTGCGCGACACGGGTATCGGCATGACGCCCGAGCAACTCGCCGTGGTGTTCGAAAGTTTCCGCCAGGCTTCGGGCGATACCACCCGCAAGTACGGCGGCACGGGCCTGGGCCTGAGCATTTCCAAACAGTTGGTGGAAAAATTCGGCGGCACGATCGAGGCAGAAAGCCGCCCCGGCGAAGGCTCTGCGTTCTGGTTCGACATCGAGTTGCCCGTCGGCGTCCGGCGCGAAACCGAACCGCAAACCGCGCCCGCCGCCGATGCTGCCGAAAGCCTGCGCGGCCTGCGCGTACTGGTGGCCGAAGACAACCCGTTCAACCGCATTGTGGCGGTGGAAACGCTCGAAATGCTCATCCCCGAGGTGGCGGTGCGCACCGCCGAAAACGGGCGCGAAGCGCTCGATCTCCTGCAAGCCGAACCGTTCGACGCAGTGCTCATGGACGTGGCCATGCCCGTCATGGACGGACTGGAGGCCACGCGCGCCATCCGCGCCCTGCCCGCGCCGCTGAACGCTGTGCCGGTCATCGCGTTCACGGCTTCCGTCACGCAAAAGGAAGTGCGGCGCTGCCTGCAACACGGCATGAACGGCTGCGTGCCCAAACCGTTCCGCGACGAGCAGTTGCTGTCCGCGCTGTTGGCGGTGCGCACGGGCCAAATGCCCGCAGCGCTACCGACCGAACAGCCTGTCTCCGAACCTCCGTCCCGCGCCGCCACCCAACTGGAGTTTCTGGAAAAACTTGCCGGCGGCAAACCCGAGCGCGTGCGCAAGTACCTCGACCTGTATCTCGACTCGATACAAAGCGCCCTGCCCCGCATCGAGGCGGCGCTGGCTGCCGGCGACCTGGACGAACTGCGCCGGGTGGTGCATACGGTGAAGCCGCAGTTCCGGATGCTGGGCATGGAGGAGGTGGCGCAACTGGCCCAACACATCGAGAATCAGGCCAAGGGCGAGGCCGCGTTGGACGGCCTGCCGGAAAA
>CAYMQY010000114.1:10748-13817 GCA_964392655.1 uncultured Saprospiraceae bacterium | reverse complement strand
CCTTCCAACCAGAAACCTTCCAACCAGAAACCTTCCAACCAGAAACCTTCCAACCGGAAACTAAAAAAGTGAAGACACGAGTCGAACCCATGTCTTCACTTTTTTTCGGCTCGTAGCCGTAACGAAAGTCCCGTTGGACCAATCAGGCGAGGCTGTTGACGAATCTCGTCAGGCCGCTTTTCAGGTTGGAAGCCTTGTTACGGTGAATGCTGCCGCGTTTTGCCAGCCGGTCAACCATGCTGATAATTTTCGGCAAGAACTCAATAGCCTCTGATTTGTTCTTCAGACTGCGCAGGTTTTTGATGGCCGTACGCGCGGATTTTTTGTAGTAACGGTTCTGCAAGCGGCGTTTCGAATTTTGACGGATGCGCTTCAGTGCTGAACGGTGGTGTGCCATATTGATCTAAATCGTTGAAATTCCTGAATGTAAAATGCTAAAAAACAATACCCTTGTTTTTAGGGCGGGCAAAGGTATTTCTTTTCACCAGAAAAATAATACCACCCACTAAAAAAATGCCGACAGTGCTTGCAAGTCATTTCCCGCCGAAAGCCTTAGTTTTGCCGCGTTTTTGCCCTAATTGCTTGATTTTTTAACGTTTATCAAAAAATGAAAGATACTTCCGCAGTATTTAATGCGCATCCGCAGTACATCGAATCCCTGTACCGATCGTGGCAGGCCAACCCGGAATCCGTGGAATCCGACTGGGCGGCCTTTTTCAAAGGCTTCGATTTCGCGCTGACTTCCGCCAACGGAAACGGTTCCGCCACAGGCACTGCCCCCGCTGCCGACCTGACCCGCGAATTCGCCGTACTCGCCCTTATCCACGGCTACCGCAACCGCGGGCACATGTTGTCCACCACCAACCCCATCAAACCCCGCAAAGACCGCAAACCCCACCTCGAACTGAGCGACTACGGCCTGAGCGACAACGATCTGGACCGCCCATTCGCCGCCGGCGCCGAAATCGGACTGCCCAATGCGCCCCTGCGCGACATTGTGGCGCGCCTGAAAAAAATCTATTGCGCCAATATCGGCTTCGAAACCACGCACATTTACGACAAGGAACGCCTGCACTGGCTGCGCCACAAGGTGGAAGGCCGAAACCTGGCCGACGACTTCGGCTTCCCCGTGGAGAAAAAACGCCGCATCCTGGAAAAACTGAACGGTTCGGTGGTATTTGAGCAGTTTCTGCACACCAAATTCGTGGGCCAAAAACGCTTCTCGCTCGAAGGCGGTGAGGCCACCATTCCCGCACTCGATGCCGTCATCAGCGCCGCCGTGGAGTCCGAAATTCCGGTAAAGGAAATCGTGATCGGCATGGCCCACCGCGGACGACTGAACGTGCTGGCCAATACCCTTGGGAAAACCTACGAACAGATTTTCACCGAATTTGAAAGCAAAAATATCCCCGACCAGAGTTTCGGCGACGGCGACGTGAAATACCACCTCGGGTTTTCCTCCCAGGTGAAAACCGCGCACGGCAAGGACGTGTACCTCAAACTCCTGCCCAATCCCTCGCACCTCGAAGCCGTGGACCCCGTGGTACTGGGCTTCGCCCGCGCCAAGGCCGATGCGCTCTACGGCTCGGAGTACGACCACATCCTGCCCATTCTCATTCACGGCGACGCCGCCATTGCCGGCCAGGGTATCGTGTACGAAATCATCCAGATGAGTCAGTTGCCGGGCTACTACACCGGCGGCACCCTGCATTTTGTCATCAATAACCAGATCGGTTTCACCACCGGCTGGGACGAAGGGCGCTCCAGCACCTACTGCACCTCGGTGGCCGAAGTGGTGCAAGCCCCCGTTTTTCACGTGAACGGCGACGACCCCGAAGCCGTGGTGTACGCCGTGGAACTGGCCACAGAGTACCGCCAGAAATTCAATTCCGACGTGTTCATTGACATGGTGTGCTACCGCAAGTACGGCCACAACGAAAGCGATGAGCCGCGTTTCACCCAGCCCGATATGTACGCCGTGATCGGCAACCACCCGAACCCGCGCGAGGTGTACAACGCCCGCCTCGTGCAGCGCGGCGACGTGGATGCCGCACTGGCCAAGGAGATGGAGTCCTCCTTTCGCTCCGACCTGCAGGCCCGCCTCGACAATGCCCGCCAGAACAAACTGCCCTACGCCTACCAGGAAACCGAACTGGCCTGGAAATCCCTGCAAATCACCACCGACGACTCGGAGTTTCAGCATTCGCCCGAGACCGGTATTTCCCGAAAAACACTCGACCGGCTGCTCGATCATTTGCTCAAACTGCCCAAGGATTTCAACCCGCTGCCGCAAATTGCCAAAGTACTCGACGGCCAGCGCGCGCTGGTGCAAAACGGCCAGATAGACTGGGCGCTGGGCGAACTTCTGGCCTACGGCTCCATCCTGCTCGAAGGCAAAGACGTGCGCATGAGCGGCCAGGACGTGAAGCGCGGCACCTTCAGCCACCGCCATTCCTGCCCCATTGACGCCGTCAGTTACAACCGCATCAACCGACTCGACGGACTTTCCGACAACTCGGGCCGTTTCCTGATTTACAATTCCCTGCTTTCGGAATACGCCGTGCTCGGCTTCGAATACGGCTACGCTTACGCCAATCCCGATGCGCTGGTGATCTGGGAAGCCCAGTTCGGCGACTTCGCCAACGGCGCCTCTACGATCATTGACCAGTTCATCCTCGCCGGCGAAACCAAGTGGCGGCGCATGAACGGCCTCGTCATGCTGCTGCCCCACGGCTACGAAGGGCAAGGCCCCGAACACTCCTCGGCCCGCCTCGAACGCTACCTGCAGGGTTGCGCCGGCAACAACGTGACGGTAGCCAACGTGACCTCCGCAAGCAACTTTTTCCACCTCATGCGCCGCCAGTTGGCGCGCCCGTTCCGCAAACCGCTCATCGTCATGTCGCCCAAATCTGGCCTGCGCGCGCCGTACAACCTCGGCCTGCTGGAAGAAATCAGTGCCGGTACCCGCTTCCGCGAAATCCTCGACGACACAGCCGCCGATCCGAAAAAAGTGAAACGCCTGCTCGTGTGCTCCGGCAAAGTGTACTACGACCTGCGCAAGCGTCAGGA
>CAYMQY010000114.1:2757-10648 GCA_964392655.1 uncultured Saprospiraceae bacterium | reverse complement strand
ACGGGCTTTTTGTCGGAAATACACGAACGCTCCGCAAATCGCCTTACCTTCGCGGCTCCCCGGAGAGCATACCTTATTTTTTTGTAAAAAATGACTCAACTCCACAGCATGGTTGGCAACCTGACACAAAACGGCGCCAAACTCAAGCGCATTTTTATAGAACCCACCCTCCCGGACGGCCTGTCGCCTCTGCGCGATCTGGCGCACAACCTCTGGTGGTCGTGGAACCACGAGGCAATCGATCTGTTCCGCTCCATTGACCCGCAGCAGTTCGAGGCTCTGAATTTCAACCCCCTGGCCCTGCTCGACGAACTGAGCATCGAAAAAGCGCAGGAACTGCTGAACAACAGCGACTTCACCGCTCGAATGAAACGGGTTTTCGCGGAGTTCAACGCGTATATGGCCGAAGCACCCGCCAGAAAGCAGCCGCAAACAGCCTATTTCTGCATGGAATACGGCCTGCACCAGAGCGTGCGCCTCTACTCGGGCGGCCTCGGTATTTTGGCCGGCGATTACCTCAAGGAGGTCAGCGACCGCAACGTGAACCTCATCGCTGTGGGCTTGCTCTACCGCTACGGCTATTTCCAGCAGTCTCTTTCCCTGCACGGCGAACAGATACACCAGTTGGAGGCCGCCAAATTCACCCAACTGCCCGTACAGCCCGTGCGAAATGCCCACGGCGAGTGGATCAAAATTCACGTCAACTTCGGAGACCGCACGGTGTGGGCCAAATTGTGGGTGCTTCAGGTGGGCCGCGTGCCGCTGTATCTGCTCGACACCGACATTGACGACAACATCTGGGACGACCGTTCCATCACCCACCAGTTGTACGGCGGCGACAACGAGAACCGCCTGCGGCAGGAAATCCTGCTCGGCATAGGCGGTGTGCGCGCACTCAAGGCCATGCACCTCGAGCCGGATTTGTACCACCTGAACGAAGGACACGCGGCGTTCCTCGGCCTGGAACGCTTGCGCAATTATTTAAAAACCAAACAACTGCCCTACGAGCAAGCGCTCGAAATTGTGCGCGCCACGCAGTTGTTCACCACCCATACGCCGGTGCCAGCGGGGCACGACAGTTTTCCCGAATCGCTCCTGCGCGAGTACCTGTTCGACTACACCTACGCGCTCGACCTGTCGTGGGAGCAATTCGTGGCCTTTGGCCGGGTGAAGGCAGACGACGCCGACGAGCGGTTTTCCATGAGCCACCTCGCCCTGCACACTTCGGTGGAAGCCAACGGCGTGAGCCGCCTGCACGGCGCCGTGAGTCAGAAGATGTTCAACGACCTGTACCCCGAGTACAACCACGCCGAGTCGCACGTGGGCTATGTCACCAACAGCGTGCATTTCCCCACCTGGATCGCGCCCGAGTGGCTGGCCCTGTACCGCAAAACCTTCGGAAAAGGCTTTTGGGAAGATCAGACGAACCGCAAGTTCTGGTCGAAAATCAATGCCGTACCCGACGCCGCGATCATGGACATCCGCCGCGCGCTGAAAAAACGCCTGCTCGACTGGGTGCGCCGCAGCCTGCACGACGACCTCATGCGCCGCGGCGAAAACCCGCGCAGCATTTTCGAGATTACCAACGCCATACGCGACAACGCGCTGGTCATCGGATTCGCCCGCCGCTTCGCCACCTACAAACGCGCCACGCTGCTGTTTTCCAACGAAAAACGCCTCGCCGAGATCGTGAACAATGCCGACCGGCCTGTGCTTTTTCTGTTTGCCGGCAAGGCGCACCCTGCCGACAAGGGCGGGCAGGAGTTTATCCGCTTCATTTACAACACCACCAAAAATCCCGACTTCAAGGGCAAGGTTATTTTCCTCGAAAACTACGGTATGGAAATGGCCAAACTGCTCGTGCAGGGCGTGGACATCTGGCTCAACACACCCACCCGGCCCAAGGAAGCCAGCGGTACCAGCGGTATGAAAGCCGTGCTGAACGGCGTGATGAACTTCTCTGTGCTCGATGGCTGGTGGTGCGAAGGCTACCGCCCCGGCGCCGGCTGGGCGCTGCCCGAACACGATACCTACACCGATCCGACCCTGCAAAACGAACTCGACGCCGAGACGATTTACAATACCCTGGAGAGCGACATCGTCCCGACGTACTACGATCAGGATGCCGCCGGCATCAGCACCCGCTGGGTGCGTCACATCAAAAATACCATCGCCGACATTGCACCCGATTTTGTGATGAAACGCATGCTCGACGACTATCAGGAGCGCTACTACGACCGCCTCTGGGCACGCAGCCAGCGGCTGAAAAAGAACCAGTTTCACGCCTTGCGCGAATTGGTAGACTGGAAAAACCGCGTGCGCCGCGCCTGGGATGCCATCGAACTGACCGACCTGCAAGCGCCCGATACCTTCAACCGCTCGTTGCCGTTAGGCGCAAGTTTCGAGGCCAGCGCAACCCTGCACCTGCAAACCCTGAGTTCGTCGGACCTGGGTGTGGAAGTTGTCTTCTTCCGCCGCCGTTCGGAGACCGAACTTGATCTCATCGGCACGCACGAACTGGAACTTGAACACCAAAAAGGCGCACTGGCCACCTACTCCTGCAGCATTACCCCGCAAACGGCAGGTGTATTCGAGTACGGATTCCGCCTGTTCCCCAAGCATCCGTTGCTGGCGCACCGGCAGGATTTCGGGTTGGTACGGTGGTTGTAACGCAGTCAAAACACCCGCCGCACCACGGCTTCCCGGTAGTTCGCTCCGATGGGCAGTTTTTCCTTGCCTACATGCACGAGGTTGCCCTCGAGGGTGTCAATCTTGTCAATGGCCACGATCCAGGATTTGTGGATGCGGATAAACCGCTCTGGCGGCAGTTCTTCTTCCAGACTTTTCAGCGAGTTCAGCGAGAGCAGGCGCCCGGTGGACGTGTGGAATGCCACGTACTCCCGCATACTCTGGATGTAGCGGATGTCGTCAAATTTGACGCGATGCACCTTGTGATCGGCTTTGACGAGCAGGTAATCTTTGGCAGGGATCTCCGGTTCCTTGGCCGCCTGGTTGCCGCCT
Organism: uncultured Saprospiraceae bacterium; assembly: GCA_964392655.1. Taxonomy (GTDB): domain Bacteria; phylum Bacteroidota; class Bacteroidia; order Chitinophagales; family Saprospiraceae; genus M3007. The sequence continues at coordinate 7,627 of CAYMQY010000114.1, read as the reverse complement.
GTGCGGGCTTGCAGCAGGTTGGCGGCTTTATTCACGGCTTGCAGAAAACGCTCGAATGAAAAGGGTTTGAGCAGATAATCCGTCACATCGAGTGCGTAGCCGTCGAGGGCAAACTCGGAATAGGCAGTGGTAAAAATCACTAATGGTTTGTGCGTCAACGTGCGCAAAAACTCGATGCCGGTGAGTTCCGGCATTTGAATATCGAGGAAAAGCAGGTCAATGTGTTGCTGCTGGAGCACGCTCATCGCCTCAATGGGGTTGGCACAAGAGGCCACCACTTCAAGGTTGGGTAGCCGCCCGGTGTAGTTGAGGAGCAGGGCGCGGGCGAGCTCTTCGTCGTCCACAATGAGGCAGCGGATATTTTTTTGCATGCAGATTTTTTTCACCGCAGAGGCGCGGAGACGCAGAGGGGAAAAACTCCGCGTCTCTGCGTCTCTGCGATGAAATTTTTATTGTTTCACCAAAAGTCCCTTGTAGCGCTTCGTGTCCGACTGTACTTGTACGGCATAGATGCCGGCGGGCAGGTCGCGCATATCTACGGACTGCGTCCAGTTGCCGGATGTTTTGTAGGCCTTGAATGCCCGTACAAGCGCGCCGTTTTGACCAATCACCGACACTTGCACCTGACCCGACCAGTCATCGTCGAGCCGGATAAGCGTGTGGTGTACGGCCGGGTTTGGCGTCAGACTCAAGGGCTGGACGTTGTCTCCGGGTTCGCCGGTGCTTACGGGAGCAAACTCGTAGCAGCCTTTGTCGGGCACTCCGATGCGCGGGTTGCCGAGCAAGTCTGTGATCGGTGCGCCGGTGACAACACCTGTTTCAATGCATGGGCTGCCGGCTTGCAGGCGGTAATCAAGAGCACTTGGGTCCATAAACAGCGGATCGCCGCCGATCTGGTCGTTCGTGCCGGTGAGCACGGCGGCGAGGGTGCCGTCGCCATTCAGGTTGCCGCCGCTGGACGTGACGGTGGGTGTTCCGGCTTCTTTTTCGTAGTCTTTTCCGAGGTTGCCGTACAGGATGCAGTTCAGGAGTGTGAGTGTGGCCGTACCGCCGAGGGTGTCCTGCCATTGGGAAATGCCGCCGCCGATGGGGGCCACGTTTTCGGTAAATGTGCAGTTGACGGCGGTGAGCGGCGAAGCGGTCACCGAGGCGTTGTTGATGATAGCGCCACCGGCTCCGGTCGTGGTGCTCTGGTTCTGGTTGCCGGCAAACAGGCAATTTTCCAGGCGGGTGTTGTAGTTGGAAAGATTCAGGCCGGCGCCCTGGTCTTTGGCAAAATTGTACAGGAATGTAGTGTTCCGAATGGTGATATTGCCGACATTGAACGTATCGTCGGAAATATTCATAGCGCCGCCGATGCCATCGTCGGCGGAGCCGGCTGCTCCGGCCGAGTTGGTCTGGAACGATGCATTTTCCACGAGCAGGTCGCCGCCGGCGCTGATGTTGACTCCACCGCCAGTAGCGGATGCGGAGTTGGCGGAAATGTTACAGTCCTGGATCGTGATCTTCGAGTTCGTGTTTTGCATAAAAAGACCGCCGCCAAATCGGGCTGTGTTTCCCTCTACCGTACAGTTTTTGAAGGTGACATTTGCGGTAAAGCCCACCGAAGCCGCGCCGCCGCTGGTGACGGCCGTGTTACCCTTGAATTCACAATTTTCGTAGGTACCCAGTGTGCCCGCGTTGTAGTTTGTGGAAGAACCGCCGAAGGTAGCCGAGCCGCCTTCAAAGTTGCAGCCGGTGTACAGGAACAGCGACGAGTCGGCGTGGTGGATGTGTGTGCCCGTGTTGGAAGCGCTGCCGCGCACGAATTCGCTGTTTTTTACCTCGTAACGGCCTTTAAAACTGTAAATACAGCCCCCCCTGGCAGCGCCGGTATTGGCGCCGGGGGATACGCGGTTGTCCTCAAATCCGCAATTTTCAATGTAGTTCTTGTTCCCACCGATGTAAGCACTGATGTAAATCGCGCCACCGAGGTGGGCGGCATTGTCGCGGAAAATGCTGTTTTTGATGGTGGATGTGGTGGTGGCGTTGAAGATGGCGCCGCCGGTAGCCGTATTGCCGCTGTTGGCCAGGTCTATCGCCACATTGTCCTGAAACAGGCAGTTGTCAATGGTAAACGGGAAAACACCCTCGCGCCCGTCGTTGTACATACCTGCGTAATCGTTTGCCCGGTTGCCGATAAACACGGAATTGGTGAGGTTGAAGGTCGTTTGCCAGGTGTACATACCGGCGCAGGGATTGGCCCCGGCGTCGTTGTTCAGGAACTGGCAACTGTCCACCACCATATTGGCCGAAGTGATGACGTACAGCGAGCCGCGGATGGTTTTGTTTTCCGAAAAAATACACTTTCGCACAGTGCTTCCGCCCGACAGGTTGCGCAGGTAAATGCCGGCGCTGAGCAAGGCGGTGCCGTTTTTTTCAAACCGGCAATTGTACAGTTCCAGACCACTCGCAGCAGCATCGAGGGCGGCCAGTGCGCCGCCGGTGTCGCCGTAGTTGTCGGTGAAACGGCAGTTGTGCACAGTCAGTTTGGCTGTGGTCAGGATACCGCCGCCGCGACGGGAAAGGTCCGGACTGGCGGCGCCTACGAGCGTATGGCCGCCCGAAATGGTGAACCCGTCTACCGTAGCCCGGTCGGCAGGATTGGCGGAAGCCACCACTTCCAGCACGTGCAGGGCGTTATCGGTGCGGTTCACGGTATAGTTGCCGACGGTGTCGTTTCCGGCAAAATCACCGCTCAGGATGGTGACGTTGGTCACCGGGTTTCGCGCTGCGAGGTTATTTTCGGTACCGTTGAAGCCACCGTACAGCGCCACGCCGGCTTTCAATTGAAACGTGGCGTTTGCAGCTGCGGGTTTGTACGTACCTGCGGCCACCCACACCTGTCCGGCAGCGGCGGCAGTCAGCGCATCCGTCAGCGAGGTGTAGGCATCCTGCCAGGACGTGCCGTTGTTGGCACCCGTGGCATTGGATTTCACGTAGTAGGTTTGGGCCGTCAGGCTCCCGGCAAGCAGAAGCAGCAGGAAAAAGAGTAGCGAGTTCTTCATAAAGCAGAAACAATTGAAATGGTTTGGTAAATGACGCGGTGAAATTGGCCCGAAAAATCCGGTTTTCCCCGAAAAATAAACCGGAATATTCAAAACCGGCAAAATTGGCAGGTAGGAATGCGTTGTTTCGCTCAGGCCGGAAACGAAATTTTTCCCATGCCCACCAAAGGCAGTCCGCCCAACCGGGCGTCGGGTTCGGCGTGCCCAGCCACGGTTTCGTTGGCCAAAACAGCAAAAAGCACGGCCTCCTTGGCGTCGCCCGAAATGCCGAGCACGTCCATGGCCGCAATGTTCCAGCCGGGCAGGTTGTTGCGCAAATGCTCCACCAGCAAAGGATTGTGCGCGCCACCGCCGCTCAGGAAAACGGCACGTCCGCCGGCGGTGCCCGGCACGCGCCGGATGCCTTCGGCAATGGTTTCGGCACTGAAACGGGTCAGCGTGGCCAGCAGGTTGTGGCCAAAATCGTCGGCTTTTGCGGCTTCGGGTGTTGCCTGTTCCAGCACCCAGGCAAAGTCGAACTGTTCCGGGCCGGTGGAGGCCGGGTAGGGCAGGGCAAAGTACGAATGGTTTTTCAGCCGGGCCAAAAGGCCGGTATCCACACGTCCTTGACGGGCGAGGTGGGCGTCGGCGTCGTAGGGTTGACTGAAAAAACGGCGGGTAGCGGCGTCCAGCAGGGTATTGCCGGGGCCGGTGTCGGTGGCGAATACGCGGGCCGGGTCGCCGTCGCCGGGCAGGAACGTGAAATTGGCGATACCGCCGATGTTGAGCAGAAAGCGGTCTTCGCCGGGTTTGGAAAACAGGAGGTAGTCGCCATATAGCGCCAGCGGAGCGCCTTCGCCGCCGGCGGCCAGGTGTTTTTGCCGGAAATCGCTCACGGTAATGATGCCCGTGCGGCGCGCGATGTGGTCGCCGTCGCCGATCTGAAGCGTGGCGTTGGGGTAGCCCGGCAATCCGTGGAACTGCCGCGGAGCGTGAAAAACCGTTTGCCCATGGCTGGCGATGAGGTCCACGGAATTGGGTGAAACACCCCACCCGTTGAGCGCCTCGCGCACGAGTGCGGCGTGTCGCTCGGCCACGAGCACGTGCAGCAGCACGAGGTGCTGAAAATCTATGGTCGGCTGGGCAAACACCCGGCGCACCTCTTTTTTGAATTCCGCGTCATAGGGCGCCGTATCGAAATGCGTCACCCGGATTTTGGTGTGCATGCCGGCGCCTTCGACGCTGCAAAGCGCCATATCCAGTCCGTCCAGCGAGGTGCCGGACATCAGCCCGAGGATGGTGCGGACGGGTTTTTGGGCGATGGCGGCGAGTTGTTCGACGTGTTGGCGCATGGTGTTTTAGTCGGCCTTCACGCTGGTCATGCGGATATCGTCGAGGGGGCGGTCGTTGGCGTCGCGGGGCACGGCCACGATACGGTCGAGCACGTCCAGTCCGGACACGACCTCGCCGAACACGGTGTACTGGTTATCCAGTTGCGGGGTGCCGCCTTTGGCCTTGTATTGGGCGCGCCATTCGGGGCTGAATTTGGTCCCGAGGCGCTGTTCCCACTGGTTGAGCGACTCGTCCGTTTGCGGCGTGCCCGTCACGATAAAAAACTGGCTGCCGTTCGATTCCCGCTGCGGGTTCACCTGATCGGGCAGGCGTGCTGCGGCCAGAGCGCCACGCAGGTGTGGGAAGCGGATTTCGGACGGAATCGTGTAGCCCGGGCCGCCGCCGCCGAGCATGGTGCCGGCGGTTGCGGACTTCGAGTTGGGGTCGCCGGCCTGCACCATAAAATCGGGGATCACCCGGTGGAACAGCAGGCTGTCGAAATAGCCCTCTGC
>CAYMQY010000114.1:0-2657 GCA_964392655.1 uncultured Saprospiraceae bacterium | reverse complement strand
CCATAAAATCGGGGATCACCCGGTGGAACAGCAGGCTGTCGAAATAGCCCTCTGCGGCGAGTTTGAGGAAGTTGTCGCGGTGTCGGGGCGTCTCGTCGTACAGCCGCACCCGGATATCGCCCATTGCGGTACGGATGAGTACAGTGGTTTCCTTTTTTTGGCAGGCGGAGAAGGCCAGTGCGGCGAGCAGGAGGAGGTACTTCGTCATGTGTTTTTTTGATTGTAAATTTTCCGGTTCAAAAGTAGAAAGCATTCGTTCAAAAGCAAAACCTTGGCTTTTCATTTCATACCTTCAACCCTTTCGTACCATGCCCGCACACCCGCACCTTTCCCCCTGGCCTGCCCGCCTGACCTACGCCGCCGCGCTGCTCGCGGTGGTGTGGTTTTTTCAACACAAAATGGCGGAACAGGCGCGGCTGCACCGGATGATGACGGAGGTGGCGCCGCTGGCGGTGGAGGCGGTGGAGGAAGGGAATAGCGATGCCTACCGCAAAATTTTCTCGGAAGCCTCTGCCTATCCAATTCCCTCCTTGCTAAATTACTCGCGTAAGGCGCGAGCCGTCCTACGCGAAGTGCGAAAGTATTCAACATCAATAGAAAGGCTACAGAGCATCCCCATTTCAATGGAACGAAGGCTCATATTTGAGCAGCAAATCGCGGGTATGCCCGTCTTGGCCGACTCTCTATGGGGATACTGCGACGCTGATCCCAATGTAGAAAACGAAATCCACGAAACTCTTCCGGGCTATTCAGCCTCGCTCATAAAACAAATCGTTGAGGATTTTTCAAGAGCCGACCGAGAGGCTGCCAGAAGACGGGCAGACATTCTGCGGCTTCGATATACGTTGTCAAGTAGCGTTTCCTTAGAATATTTGGTAAAGCGTATGACTCCTGCATGCTCTATGAGCATTGGGTCATTCCTCGAATGGCGCGGCCTCCAATTATGTCCCGTAGCCGGCGACATTTTTCGGGCCGATATTTTTCTTAGTGGGAATAGTGATGACCCTTCCCCCGGCAACTCGGTCGAGATTAACGGCGTGCCCTGCGATTCTAAAGCAGGAAAAAGGACGTACCGGCACCGTTTTGACACGCCTGGAGTGCATCAATTAAATGTTCAAGGCCGGGTATTCGATGCCTGGGATTCCACCCTTATTCAGGTTTGTTCCAGAACATTTGAGGTGCGCGTTCAACCAAACCGCGGTTTGTCCACCCCAAAAAATTAGACCGCTATGAAAAAACAAATACTGGGTCTCGACTGGAAAGAACATCTGCTGTACATCCTCCTCCTATTGACGGTTGGCTGGTTTTTTCAACAGAAAACTACGGAACTGGATCGCTTGCACGACACTATGGAGGCGGTGTTTCCGTTGGCTGCACAGACGATTATTCCCCGACACAATTCGATGCTCATGGAGCGCATTCAACGTGAAGCGGACCACCTCTATGGCCCCGTAGAAAGGGGACTCTACCGCGCACGCGCAAAGGCCATTCAAACTTTGGTAGAGCGTACAAAAGACGATTTCAAACGCATTGCCCAATCGCCGGATAAGGAATACCAGCGCAAGGAACTGGCTTCTTTGCTGGAGCAACTTTCACATCTTCCCGACTCGATTCTCCTGGCCTGCGATTCCGATTCGACCGTTGGGCAGAAAATGCGCAAAACCTTCCCGGACGCATTTTGGGGCATAGCTACTGCATATCTACCCCAAGCCGAACAGTCAGAGCTTGCGCGCTTGGCCAACGTCTTGCACCTACGCGCAGGATTGGCTGCCAATGACGGACTGCGGTACTGCTTTTCTAAGGTTCGGGAATATGCAATTCAGTATGCCTATCTTCCGGTATTAGAAACGCGTCAATCCTGCCCCCGCGTTGGAGAAATGTTCGAGGCCGAAATTTACTTAGCCGGTTACATTGCGGAGCCGGATTTCGAGGTCGAAATTAATGGTCAGCCGGTGGTTGCCGATAACGGCCTGGTGCATTTTGAGCAGCGGTTTACCCGGCCGGGAAAACACAAGATCAAGGCACGTTTTGTGCGGCCGATGAATGAAGAAGGCGAGAAACGTCTGTACGAGCGGGAGTTTGAAGTGGAGGTGGGGCCGAGGTGAGCGGGTCAATAAAAATCCTCAAACCCGTTTTGGGTCAAGGCTTTTCTCAGCGGCTGGTCGGATGTCCAAAGTTTGCCAGCACCCAGTCCTGATTTTTCTCCCACCAGTCTTGCTTCACTTGTTCTCCCATTGCCTGAGCCTCGGCTTCGGTCGTCTGGTTTCGCTCGGAGAGTTTTTTAAATTCTATCCAGTTCAAAATCTTCGCCAGCCAGACATCGTCGAGCCAGTTTCGGGGGAAGGTGAGCACGACTTGGTCCTCCTTTGACCGGGAAACATATTGAACCGAGGCTTCTTCCACGATCTGTGGTTTTTGTTGCCCCCTCTTTTCTGAAAGGGCCTGCAAAAATGCCCGAATCGCTTCCACTTCATTCCGGCTAAGATCCGGGGGGAGCAATTCCACGATCTCGTTTTTTTGTGCAGTAAGCTGTTGGGCCATAATTTTCACGAATTTGATGCGCACAAAGGTAGCGGGTTTTTTATCGTGGCGCTCGGAGGCCTCAAATCCCCCTCCCAAAAAATCGGTACGCTTTTCGCATAGCCCCAACCGAACCA
>CAYMQY010000113.1:7331-13852 GCA_964392655.1 uncultured Saprospiraceae bacterium | reverse complement strand
TCGCGCACCGACTTCGACCTCGGCAGCCACCAGGCGCTGTCGGGCCGCAAAATCCAGTACTTCGACCCCGAACTGAACGAGAGTTACATCCCCTACGTCGTGGAAACCTCGGTGGGTGTGGACCGCATGTTCCTCGCCGTGCTCAGCAATGCCCTCGTGGACGAAACCGTGCCCGACGCGCAGGGCGAGGACAGCACCCGCACCGTGCTGCGCATCGCGCCGGCGCTGGCTCCGGTGAAATGCGCCGTGCTGCCCATCGTGCGCAACAAGGAGGAGTTGGTGGAAAAAGCCCGCAACGTGTTCGACCGGCTGAAACTGAACTTCCCCTGCCAGTACGACGAGAAAGACGCCATCGGGCGCCGCTACCGCCGCCAGGATGCCGTGGGTACGCCCTACTGCATCACCATTGATTTCGAAACGCTGGAGAACGACACCGTCACCATCCGCGAGCGCGACTCCATGCAGCAGGAGCGCGTGCCGGTGAGCAAGGTGGTGGAAATCGTGCGCGAAAAGACGGATATGGTGCGTTTGCTGGAAGGCCTGGGGTAGTAGCGCAGACAATTTTTATGGGCTGTTTGCTTGGCGACGCCGAATACCGACGCTACCTTTCGCACGCCAAAGCAAATTCCAATGGGACAAAACCCGCCGCCACCACGATGATGATGACCCGCGCCCCCGCTTCCGACGTGATGTTGGAGGCGGGGGCGTGTGCGTAGCGGGCTTATACGCAATGGAAGGATAGATAAAAAGGCGCAATGCGGGATAAGTACGGATTTGGCACTTTTCCCGCATTGCGGGTTTGGGTTAGCCGTTTTCGGGAGTGAAACGTTAGGTGCTAAAAAAATAGACGAAATGATAGGTGCAATAATTGGAGACATAGTTGGGTCCAGGTTTGAGAAGAAGAATCTAAAAAGTAAGGACTTTGAATTGTTTACAAAACAATCAAGATTCACAGATGATACTGTACTAACCATTGCGATAGCCGATTGCATCCTAAATTCTAAAGGATATGAAAAAACTGTAAAAAAATATGGAAGAACCTATCCATTTGCTGGTTACGGAGGGGCTTTTAAAAAGTGGTTGGCGGGAATAACCAGTGGCCCGTATAATAGTTGGGGAAATGGCTCGGCTATGAGAGTAAGCCCAGTCGGATTTGCATTTGATGAAGTAGAAAAAGTTTTGGAAGAAGCTCGAAAGAGTGCTGTAATAACACATAACCATGAAGAAGGCATTAAAGGGGCACAAGCAATTGCCTTATCCGTATTTCTTGCAAAAAATGGAAGTAAAAAGCAAGAAATTAAAGAATTTATAGAAGTTAAATTTGGTTATGATTTGAACAGAACGATAGATGAAATAAGGCCTGTTTACGAATTTGATGTTAGTTGTCAAGGAAGTGTACCAGAATCAATAATTGCTTTTTTAGAGTCAGATAGTTTTGAAGACGCTATTAGAACGGCAATTTCGATTGGAGGAGATAGTGATACAATTGCGTCTATGACAGGTGCAATTTCAGAAGCATACTATAAATCGGTACCCCAAGAGTTCATAGAAAAGATGAATCAATATTTACCGAAAGAGTTCAGGAAAATAATTGATGAATTCAAAAACAAATACATCACCTAACCCGCGCTTGCTGTCCATGCCGCCGAATATCCAGCCCGCAAACCTAACGCACGGCGGCACGGTAGCAAGCCAACCGTCAGCATCAACAAACACCCATGCACACCTCGTCCCACCTCGCCAGGCACCTGCGCGACGTACATTTCGGCGGAAACTGGACCACCTCGAACATGAAAGACCTGCTGGCCGATGTGACCTGGCAGGAAGCCACTGCGCAGGTGTATGGCCTGAACACCATCGCCACGCTGGTGTACCACACGATCTATTTTGTGCGCGCCGTCACGCAGGTGCTGCAGGGCGGCCCGCTGGACGCCAAAGACAAATACAGTTTCGATCACCCGCCCATCCGCTCGCAGGAAGACTGGGAAGCCTTCCGGGATCAGGCGCTGGCCGACGCCGAAACCTTCGCCGGCCTGATCGCTCAGGTGCCCGAGAGCCGGCTATGGGAAGATTTTGTGGACAACAAATACGGCAACTACTTCCGAAACCTCCAGGGAATCATCGAGCATACGCACTACCACCTCGGGCAGATGGCCGTGATAAAAAAGATACTGCGGCAGCGCGCGTGACAACCCCACCCCCGGCCCCTCCCCGAAGGGAAGGGGAGGCGAAGCAAACGCCGTAGCGTGCACTGCGGTACACTCTACGTCCCCCCTCCCCACCGGGGGAGGGGCCGGGGGTGGGGTTGTCACGCACACAACAAAAACACAACCAACCACCACCGCCATGCCAAACGCTACCACCGGCTCCGCCGCCACCATCGAATCCTTCTCCGCGCAAACCGACGTGCAGCAGTGCCTGACCGAACTGCGGGCGCATTTTCATGCGGGCAACCCGCTCATCGTATCTGATGTGCTCGACGCTGCGGGCAACCAGTACGTCAACCTCGTGCAAAAAGGCGGCGGTGTGCTGGGCGTGGCCCTCGTGGGCTACACCTACGTACTGGAGCAAATGGGCATCCGCTTCATGCGGTTGGCGGGAACCAGCGCCGGCGCCATCAACACCGCCCTGATGACCGCTATCGGAAACAAGGAGGAAGCCAAGTCGGAGCGCATCATCGAGGCCATGAGCGCGCTGGATTTTTTTTCGCTGGTAGACGGGCACCCCTCGGCACGCTGGTTCATCCGCAACCTGATCGTACACAAAGACTTCACCGCCAAACTCAAACGCCGGGCCATGATCGTCACCGGCGTGCTCGTGCTGCTGGTGCTGGCCGATTTTGCCTTGCTCAGCCTGGAGCATCCTTACCCCGCGTTGCGGCACTGGACACAACTCTGCTTCGTACTCACAGGTTTTTTTCTGGTAGCGTTCGGCGCGGTGGTTTTTTACATGGGCCGCCTGCTGGGGCGACTCAAAAACGCCGGCTTCGGCGTGAACCCCGGCGACACGTTTTATGACTGGATCAAGGCCCAGTTCCGGAGCAACGGCGTGCATACCGTCAGCGACCTGAAGAACAAAGCCGGTCAGGAAGTCCCCGGCCTGCACATCCGTCCGGGCGTCGAGCACCCCAAAGGCACACAGGGACTCCAGGGGGACGTCACGTTCATCGCTTCCGAACTGGCGACGGGCAACAAAATCCAGTTCCCGAAAATGTGCGACCTGTTCCGCGAACCGGACAAGATTGACGAACTGCAACCCGCCGGTTTCGTGCGGGCGTCCATGGCCATTCCGGTGTTTTTCGAGTCGTATTTTATCAGCAATATCCCCTCGAAATCGCCCGCCATCCGCGACGCCTGGAAACGCACGCTGAATGTGGACAACCCGCCCACCACCGCCCGTTTTGTGGACGGCGGCCTGCTCTCGAATTTCCCCATAAGCCTGTTTTTCAACCCGAACATGTTGACGCCGCGCCTGCCCACTTTCGGTATCAACCTCAACGGCGACCCCCAATCGGACACCGGCGACACCAGCGTGTGGGGACTGGCCGGCTACATCGGCAGCATGCTGAATACCCTGCAGGGGCATTACGACAAGGACTTTCTGGCCCAAAACCGCGCCTACGAAAAAGGCATCGGCACCATCAACCTGCAGGATTATTACTGGCTGAATTTTTTCCTCGAACCTAAAGACAAGCAGCGCATGTTCGCGCTGGGTGCGCAGGCGGCAGTCCGGTTCCTGATGGAATTCGACTGGCAGGCGTACAAACAGGAACAAACCGCGATGCGCAAGGAAATCACCCGTTAACAAGCAAAACCCGATATGAACATGTTTTTCTGGATCGAAAACGGCTGGATGTGGTTTTGCATCGCTTCCGGCGCCGCTCTGCTCATCGCGCTGTTCCTGCAGCGCCTCGACGCTGTACTGGCCACCAAAGTCGGGGCCATGCGTTCGTTCACCGTCATTGACCTCGAGTTCCCGTCCAACCCCAAGGACATCCCGAACACCATCAACGGCATTTTCACCCTGCCCGACAAGCAGCAGCAACGGGTAGTCCAAGCCCTGAAACGCAGCCTGTACCTCGACTTTTTGTTTATGCCTGCGGTGTACGGCGCCATTTTCCTGTTGTGCATGCTCATAGCCGACAAGTGCGGGCCTAACTCCATGGGGCGGATATTTTTCTCGCTGTTTGCCTGGCTGCAAGGAGTCGCCTGGCTTTGCGACATTATCGAAAACCTGATGCTGCTGCCGCGCGTGAAACAAGGTGTGGAACCGATGTCTCCGGGTTTGCACAAAACCTACGTGCGCGTCGTGTGGACGAAATGGGCCATTGCGCTCATCGGGTTTGTCACGGCATCCATGCTGGCACTGTACTTCTGGGTAAAAGGCGACTACGACCGCGCCTCGCTGCCGTACCTGATGGTTTTTGTGGGCGAACTCGCGGTGTTTCTGGCAATCGGATTTTTTTGGAGCAAGAAAAAAGGGTAGGAATATACAATGGCACGCGTCCATCCGTGAAGCAGGCTTTGTGCTCAAGTACCTCCACGAGCCGTACCCCGACGACGACACCGTGCGCCGCTACCCCTCGCTGCAGGACGCGCAGGTAGTGGCGTATTTTATTCATTTCCGGTGCCGGAAGTGAGCGGAGCGCGGAGGGCCGCCTTGTTTTTCATCTTTATTCCGCTAATTTTGTCCTGTAAAAAAATCACGTCGCGCCATGTCCAATACCGCCCACACCGCCACCGCCAGCACGCCTATGAGCATAGAGGAATACATCGCGTTTGAAGAGCGCGCGGAGGTACGGCATGAATTTATAAACGGAAATTTAATACCCATGCCTGGAACAACCCTTATCCACAACCTGATCTGCACCAACATCATGATGATGCTACGTATCCTGTTCAAAAAAACTGGATTGAGTAGCCATTACGTCTTTCAGGAAAATGTCAAAGTGCAAATTGCCTCCGAGCGCGACTACACCTATCCCGATGTTGTGGTCACCAGCGACCCGCGCGATATTAAAAGCCGGTATATTCTGAAGCACCCTGCCGTTATCTTCGAGGTACTCTCCAAAACCTCCCGCACCGAGGACTCCTCCGACAAGTTTATCCGCTACAAAAACATCGAATCCTTGCAAAACTACATACTCGTGGATTCCGAAAAAAAGGTGGTGGAAGTGCGTGTGAAAGGCACAAACGGGGCCTGGGAAGCCGCTTCGTTTGTGGAAGCCGACGTTCGCTTTCCGGTGCCGGCATTGGGCGTGGAACTGGCGTTCGAGGATGTGTACGAAGGGGTTCTACAGGGTTAAGCCTCTCCTTCCTCCCGGTACGACATCACCCACAAACCTGCGAACGTGATAACCCCGTTGAGCAGGATGGTCAGGAAGCCCACGTCGAACCATTTTTTGCAACCCGTCTCGATGGCCCACGTCAGCACGGGCGCCAGTATGCAGAGCAGCAACACGGCCGGTATTTCGAGGGAGCGTCCGTTGCCGCGCGGGATACGCAGCGCCCAGGGGTGCAGTTTCAGGTCGGTGAACAGGCCGAAGGTGTACAGACCCAGCAGCGGCCCGTAGGTGTAGCCCGCTATTTTGAAAATGAGGGAAATAACCGCGCCGCCGCTGAACATTTTGAGCAGCAGAATAATCAGCACGAATGCCACCGCAAACCCGAGGTGCACGATGGTACGGGCACGGCGTTGCTGCGCGACGGTGGCTTCGAGGTAGTCCGCTTTTTCCTGTTCGGTGGCGTAGGGGTCGGGGTGCTCGCGCTTCTTTTCAAAATTCAGAAAGTCCACGCAAAACGAGGTAGTCAGGGCCGTGAGGGCGCTGTCGGAACTGGCGTAGGTGCTGGCAATGAGGCCGAGAATGAAAAACACGCCTGCTGCCGTGTCGAGGTGGTAAAACGCGATCTTGGGGTACAACTGGTCGGTTTTGGCGGGAATCTCGATGCCGAGCGTGCCGGCGTACATGTACAGCAGGGCGCCGAGCATGAGAAACGCCAGGTTGATGAGCACGAGGTAAAAGCAGAACACGAGCATGTTTTTCTGCGCCTCCCGGATGTTTTTGCAGGCGAGATTTTTCTGCATCAGGTCCTGATCCATGCCGGTCATCACGATGGCGATGAGCGCCCCGCTCACGAATTGCTTGACGAAGTGGTTGGGATCGGAGAAGAAATTTTCAAAGAAAAACATCTGCCCGTAGCGGCTGTCGCGCACAGCCGGCCAGATTTCGCCGATACCGAGGTCGAGTGTTTTGCCCACGGTAATCACCGTCCACACCACCGCCACGAGGAAAAACGTGGTCATAATCGTGTCCGTCCAGATGATCGTTTTCAGTCCACCCCGGAACGTGTAGCCGTAGATCAGCGCCAGCATCAGGATCACCGTAAGCGGAAACGGCACGCCAAGCGGCTCGAACACAAAACCCTGCAACACCACCGCCGCCAGAAACATCCGAGCCGCCGAGCCGACCGTGCGCGAGAGGATGAAAAACGCCGCGCCGGTTTTGTACGACCAGTGCCCGA
>CAYMQY010000113.1:0-7231 GCA_964392655.1 uncultured Saprospiraceae bacterium | reverse complement strand
ACCGTGCGCGAGAGGATGAAAAACGCCGCGCCGGTTTTGTACGACCAGTGCCCGAGTCGCTGTTCGAGGTAGCCGTAAATGGAGGTGAGGCCGAGCCGGTAGTACAGCGGCATGAGCACCGTGGCGATGAACAGGTAGCCCAGCAGGTAGCCGAACACCACCTGCATGTAGCCGAGTCCGCGATTCAGTCCGGTTTCGAGACCCACAGCGCCCGGCACGGAGATGAACGTGACCCCACTGATACTGGTGCCGATCATCGCGTAGGCCACGATGTACCAGGGCACGCGCCGGTTGGCGAGGAAAAACCCTTCGTTGCCCACATTGCGCCCGGTGAAATACGCCACACCCACCAGCATCGCGAAATACAGGAAGACAATGGCAAGTACCAGCGTGGGAGTGAGATGTCCGGTCATTACGTGTTGCGCAGGTTGCGGGGCGGGAAGCGGCAAATATAGGCGCATTACTCCGGTAAAAATGCAAACCCCATACCCGACTTTTGCAGCATGGAAAACAAAGAACCGATCGAAATCCCGGCAGAGCCGGCCCCGCCTGCGGAAATTGACTTCGCGGAGGCCGATGTCAGCACGCGCTACGACGACGTGTACGAGACCATCGTCCCCGACGAAGTGACCACGGTGCGCTGGCGCGACAATGCCTACGAGTTCGTGTGCCGCAACGGCGTTTGCCTGCGCGTGCAGGTGGCCGCGGCGGGCATCGTGCGGCTGCGGTACAGCCCCGACGGTTTGTTTCAATCCGATTTTTCCTACGCCGTTGACCCCGCCCGCAACACCGACAAGGTGACGGCCACGCTCAACGAAAGCGCCAACGAATACGTTCTGAGCACCGGCCCGCTGCAAGTAGTGGTAGCCAAAACTGGCGCCCGTGTGCGGTTTTACGACCTCGACGACCGCCTCATGAACGAAGACGAGGCCGGCTACTCCGCCCGCCGCACCATTCTCAAAGGTTGGTGCGAACTGAAAATTTCCAAAAAACGCCCGCGCAAGGAAGCGTTTTTCGGCCTCGGCGACAAAACCTGCAGCCCCGACCTGACGGGGAAAACCTTCGAAAACTGGTGTACCGACGCCTTCGGTTTTAGCCGCGACACCGACCCGCTCTACCGCGCCGTGCCGTTTTACTACGGCCTGAACCAGGGCGTCGCCTACGGCATTTTTCTCGACAATACCTTCCGCACGCATTTCGATTTCGACAGCCAGGGCGACGGCGCCACGACCTTTTGGGCCGATGGCGGCGAACTGAACTACTACTTCCTGTACGGCCCCGGCCTCACCGATGTGGCCCGCGCCTACGCCCGCCTCACCGGCACCCACGAACTACCGCCGCTGTGGGCACTGGGCTACCACCAGTGCCGCTGGAGTTACTACCCGCACAGCCGCGTGCTGGAAATTGCCGACACCTTCCGCGCGATCGAAATTCCCTGCGACGCCATTTACCTCGACATTGACTACATGGACGGCTACCGCTGTTTCACCTGGAACCGCGACCATTTCCCCGACCCCAAGGGCCTCGTGGCCGAACTGCGCGAGCGGGGTTTCCAGACGGTGGTGATGATTGACCCGGGCATCAAGGAAGACCCGGCGTACCCGGTGTACCAGCAGGGTGTCGAGCAGGGGATGTTTGTGCGCAATGCCGACGGCGCTATCGCCAAAGGTCCCGTGTGGCCCGGCTTCTGCGCGTTTCCCGACTACACCGACCCGAAGGTGCGGGATTGGTGGGGCGACTTGTACGCAGAGCTCTATCAGGAAACCGGAATCGCCGGATTCTGGAACGACATGAACGAACCGGCGGTGTTCCACGTCCACCACAAAACCCTGCCAGACACGGTGCTGCACCATTTCGAAGGACAAACCTCCGGGCATCGCCGGGCGCACAACGTGTACGGCATGCAGATGAACCGCGCTTCGTGGGAAGGTTTCCGGCGCCTGCGTCCCGAAAAACGCCCCTTCCTGCTCACCCGCGCCACCTTCAGCGGGGGCCAGCGCTATGCCGCCGTGTGGACGGGCGACAACTTTTCCGACTGGGAACACCTGGCCATTGCCAACGTGCAGTGCCAGCGGCTGAGCATTTCCGGGTTTTCGTTTTGCGGCACCGACATCGGCGGTTTTGCCGGCAATGCCGACGGCGAACTGTTTGTCCGCTGGCTGCAACTCGCCGTTTTTCACCCGCTGATGCGCGTGCACAGCATGGGCCAACACGCCGGCGGCGACATCGCCGTAACCGACGAAGCCCAACTGGCCGACCCCGCCCTGCACACCTCGGACCAGGAACCCTGGTCTTTCGGGGAAAAATGGACGGCTCTGGCGAAAAAAGCCATCGAACTGCGCTACGCCCTGCTACCTTGCCTGTACACCGCGCTGTGGCAACATGCGCAGGACGGCACCCCGGTGCTGCGGCACGCCGCTTTTGCCGATCCCGATGATCCCAAGTTTTGGGACAGCGAACGCGACTTCCTGTTCGGCGAGCACCTCTGGGTCAGCCCCGTCGTGCAACCCAAAGTGCAGCGCCAGCTGGTGTACCTGCCCAAGGGCAACTGGTACTACTTCTGGACCGGCCAGCCCGCCGCCGGGGAAATGTTCGTGAATACCATGCCCGACCAGATTCCGTTTTTCGTGCGGGCGGGCGCTGTGCTGCCCACGTACCCCGTGCGCCAATACACCGGCGAAAAACCTGTAGACGAACTCACCGTGTACGTATATTACAAAAACGGCGCGGAGACCAGCAACCTGTACGAAGATGCCGGCGAAGGATACGACTACCAGACAGGCGGGTATTGCCTGAAAACCTGGACAACCGAAGGCGACGAACGCAGTTTCGCCCTCCGGCAGGAATGCCGGGGCGAGTGGTTGCCGCCGTACCGGAACCTGAAAATTTTTCTTGTCGGCTTCCCTACATTTCTGCGGCAATGCACGGTGGACGACATCGAAATGCCCATCAAAGAAATACGTTTGCGTGACCGCGCACTTTACTCCTTCACCGTCTCGCCGGACTTTAACAAAATACTATGGAGCGCTTAGACTGGACCCGCATTGTATACCACATCTGCTTTTGGTTCGTGTACCTGTTTCTCAACTCGTGGTTGGGCAGCATCTATAACAGTATCGAACTGGAACGCGCTTTTTACGGCGAAGCCGCCGTGCTTCCGGTGAAAATTCTACTCACCTACTTTGTCTTTTACCGGATCATTCCGCTGTATCTGGATCGGGATAAAGTGTGGAAATTAGTGGGCCTTTCTCTGGTGGCCTTCGCGGTAGGCATTGTGCTGTATCGTTCCGTTACCGAATTTGTATTGTTTCCCATCACCAACCCAGGGCGCGCCGTGCCGTTTTTCAACTGGCCGGGACTGTACCTCGTGGCATTCGACTTGTTCATCACCGTGGCAGCCGCTACCACCATCAAGATGATCCGCGTGCACTACAAAAGCCTCGAATTCGAGCAGGAGTTGTTGCGGGAAAAACTGCAATCCGAACTCAATTTCCTGCGCGCCCAAACCAACCCGCACTTTCTGTTCAACACCCTGAACAACCTGTACGTACTGGCCCGGAAAAAATCCGACCGCACCGCCGATGCCATCATGATGCTGTCCAAAATCATGCGCTTTGTGCTGTACGACTGCCGGGCGCCGCGCATACCTGTCGCCGACGAGGCCCGCATTATTCAGGATTATATTGAACTCGAAAAACTGCGTTACAACGACCGCTTGCGCGTGCAGTACGAAGAAAACATCATGCCGCCCGGCGGCACCATTGCCCCGCTCCTGCTGCTGCCTTTTGTGGAAAACAGTTTCAAACACGGCGCTACCAGCACAACCGGCAAGGCCGATATTGCCGTACACCTGCACGTGGAAAACAACCGGCTCGACTTCGACGTGCGCAATACCGTGGAAGGAGAGGAGCGCCCGCCCAATCCGGAAGGTATCGGTTTGAAAAACGTGAAACGGCAATTGGACCTGATCTACCCCGGCAGGTACGAACTGGAGGTGGGCCGAGAGGGTGGAATCTTCCGGGCACACCTGAATCTTAAACTGGAGGAAGACTGATGGAAAGAACCAGGTTTTGACCTGCCAAATCTTTTTTTAAAAAAATCTTGTTACACCGGGCAACCGAAACACATCATTGGCCGCCAAGCCAAAACCGTGCAACCATAATGCAGCAACTGACCGATCAGGAATTAGTGCAAGGAGTGCTTCAGGGCAGTCCGACGCATCAGTCCGCCCTGTACAGGCAGTACAGCACGCCGATGTTCCGGGTACTTCTGCGCTTTGCGCGCGACCGGGCCGAAGCGGAAGACATGCTGCAGGACGGGTTTATTCGGGTTTTTCGCGACATGGGGCAGTTTCGGGGCGAGGGGGCGCTTGGCGGCTGGATTCGCCGGATCATGGTCAACACCGCGCTTAGCCACCTGCGCAAACAACGCGACTTTTTGCGCGACACCTCCGACTTCAGCCCCTTTGAAAACCAGTTTCGCACTGACGAGGATTTTGCCTCCAACATGGACGCCGAAACCTTGCTGAAATACCTCCAACGCCTGCCTCCCGGCTATCGAGCCGTTTTTAATCTTTACGCTATTGACGGGTTCAGCCACGAGGAAATAGCCGAACAACTCGGCATCTCCATCGGAACCAGCAAAAGCCAGTTGTTCAAGGCGCGCGAGTACCTCAAACGCATCCTGGACAAGTCCTTCATCACCTGAAAATCGCTCAACTACGCCGGTATGCCCGGCCCTGTCAAAATGGAAGATCCGCAAGAGTACAAATCCCTCGACGATCTGTTTCGCAACACGTTCGAGGAACTGCCGGAAAGCCCCTCCCCCTCGGGTTGGGACGTACCCTCTCCCCGCGTTTGGGAACAGGTGCAAACCCGGATCAAACCGCCGAAAAGCGGCTGGACAACGCAATCGCTCCTGCTCATAGCCGGCATGGCCGTTGTACTCTTGCTCGGTTTGTACTGGACGCTTACCCGACCCGACAACCCCGATACAGATACAAATCCCGTCGCAACCGAACAACCGGCTACCGTTGCGGAAGTCAATGCCGAAACAGCGCCTGTGACAACAAGCCCGACGCCCGGGCAGCCCGCAGCTGTGCCGGCGCGCCCTGCTGTTTCTGCTCCCGCTGCCCGCCAAACCGAACGCAGTATCCGGACTGCCGCCCAGCAAGCGGATGACCGAACGACGCACGAAGAAGAATCCGGTATGCACCGACATCCAGGTAGTATGCCTTTGCCCGGCAGCGCCCAGGCACCCAATACCACCATCCGCCGACAAATGGAAGCCCTTCGCCACGCCCCCTGGGCTCAGCCGCTGAAACCACTTCCGGGTGTATGGATGAAGTGGAAAGAAAAATCTGCGCCGACAACGCCGAAGTGACTACAGACTTTCCAGGTTTTAAAAACCTGGAAAGTCTGTAGTCCCGATTCAAATTGCCTTTTTAGCAGTACCGATTGTGATAAAGCCCGGCGGTGGAATACTGCCGGGTATTTTTTTGCTATTTCAGCAGCGTCACGTTCCCCTTGTTTTCAAAATATTGCCCGTTCCCGCAGCGCACCCGAAGGTACCAGCCAAAGGCATCCGGCGTGACGGCTTTGCCGCGGAAGGTGCCGTCCCAACCCACGTGCGCGGGATCTTCGGTGCGGTATACCTCTTCGCCCCAGCGGTTGTACACGATGAAATACAGTTCCGTGATGTCGGTGGCGCGTACTCGGAAATAGTCATTGTTCCCGTCACCGTTCGGCGTGAAAGCCAGGGGCACAAAAATGTATGGGTCGCGGCACTGGGTTTCCATGAAAAATACCTCCACCGATGCGGTAGCGGTACATAGCCCGTCGCCGGTCACCGTCACCGTGTACGTCTGCGGGCCATTGGGCGTTGCAGTTGGCGTGGGCGTATCCGCGCCGTCGAGCGTTTCGTCGGGCGACCACGAGAAGGTGTACACCGTCGCATTACCCACCGGCATGGCCAGCAGCGTTGTGGATTCGTTGAGGCAAACGGTGTCTTTACCGGTCACCTCGGCAGTTACACCCACGATAATCGTTTCGACCGTCACCGTGTCGCGTACCACGCACAGGCCGGACGCATCGGTCGCCACAGCGATGTATGTGCCTGCCCCGACCGAAGCGGGGTTGACCGGATTGCCGTTGAGGTCAATCCAGACGACCGTGCCGGGCAGCGTCGTGGTGGCTGTCAGTTCGGCCTCCGGTTCGCACACGCGCAAATCCGGCGCCGTCACGGCGAAAGCGTCCGGTGTCACGGTAACTTCGGTGGCAAAAGGCTGTACACAAAAATCGCTGCTGACAAGTGTCACAACGTAAGTTCCCGGCTGCGGGTATTGGTGCGCCACGCTGTCAAGTGTACTGGAGGGGCTGTTGTCGCCAAACGTCCAAGTACCGGAGTAGCCGCTGGTACTTTCAAAAATAACCGTTGCGCCGTCGCAGGCCTGGGCGATCTGGATTTGCGCACTGATGTTAATGCTGTCTACCACGGTGACAAGCGCCGTATCGGAGTCCACACAAAACTGGGTCGGATCAATGGCTGTGGCAATGTACGTACCTGCTCCGACGCCGGCGGGGTCAACCGAAATGCCGTTCAAGTCGGTCCAGGTTACCGTAGCCGGAAACGTCGTGGTAGCGCTGAGGGTAGCCAGCGTGTCGCACACTGTGATGTCGGGGGCATTCACCGTGAAAAACGAAGGCGACAACTGGAGCATTTCCGAGAACGGTTTCACACAGTCGCCATCTGGAACAAACTGCACGGAATAGGTTGCAAAGCCTGCGTAGGCGTGCAGTACCGTGTCTTGCTGGCTGGGCAATGTTACGCCGTCGCCGAAGTTCCAGGTACCGGGCAGGCCACTCGTGTTGACAAACACCACCCGCAAGGCATTGCAGGCCACAAAAATGTTTACGGCATTGCTGGCGTCGATGCTGTCCTGCAGCGTCACCGTTGTGGTATCCGTGTCGGTGCACAGGCCGGAGGCGTCCACAGCCGTAGCCACGTACACACCCGCCGCTACCGCCTGCGGATTCTGTACCGGTAAGCCGCTGAGCGTCGTCCAGGTCACCGTGCCCGGTTCCGATGTTGTGGCCGAAAGTCCGGCTGCGGGTTTGCAACCTGTTACGTCCGGGGCAACAACAGAAAAGTTACTTGCCGCCGGCGATGTTTCAAGAATGACTGGCGAAACACAATCGGCATTTGCCGTGAACGTCACCGTGTACGTGCCGAA
>CAYMQY010000112.1:0-13905 GCA_964392655.1 uncultured Saprospiraceae bacterium | reverse complement strand
GGCACGGCGCCATACCAGTTTTCCTGGTCGGCACCGGTGGGATTGCATCAGAATATTCCGGTTCCGCGCGACACGGCCTTCTGGCTTTCGGGCGGCGATTTCCGGGTGACGGTCACTGATGCCGCCGGATGCACGGCGGTTTCGGAATGGTACAACATCGAGGAAGCGCCGGCTTTGCAACTGAATATCAACGGAATCACGAACATCGTGTGCAAAGGCGATTCCACCGGCGCTGTTTCCGCTCAGGTGTCGGGCGGCGTGCCGCCCTACGGGTTTGCCTGGAGCAACGGCTTGACGTTGGCCGGCCTGCAAAACCTTCCTGCCGGGAATTACCAACTCACCGTGACCGACGTGCGTGGCTGCACGGTGGTGTCGGCCAATACCACAGTACACGAACCCGCCGCCGCCCTTGAATTTGACTTGAACAACCTCCTTCCCGACAAGTGCGGAAAAAATCAGGGCGCTATCCAGTTGACCGTTACGGGCGGCATGCCGCCACACACCTTCCTGTGGAACCACGGTGCGCAAACCGCTTCGCTGAGCAACCTGCCGCCGGGGTTGTACCGGTTGACGGTCACGGACAACCTCGGCTGCGTGCGTGTGTCGCCGGAATATGAAATTGTGCAACTGGCACCGCCGCTCATGGCTTCGGCTGTGGTGATGGACGTGGCCTGCAAGGGCGACAGCACAGGGGCTATAGCGCCAACTGTGGCGGGGGGCACACCCGTCTACCAGTACGCCTGGAGCAACGGCGCGTCGGGCACTGCACTGACCAATATTCCTGCCGGAACGTACACCCTCACGGTGTCGGATGCCGCCGGCTGTTTTGATTTCTGGACGTACCCGGTCGGGCAACCCGCTGCTGCCTTGACGGCTACCTGGACGAGTGACTCCACCGCAGGCGGCTGGACGGTCACCCTTGACCCACAAGGCGGTACGCCGGCCTACGACTTAGTTTGGAGCGCTGCTACAGGCGGCCAAACCGGCCCGGTTGCTACCGGGTTGGCGCCGGGAATCTATTCCGTGACCGTATCGGATGCGAACGATTGCGTGCTGGTACTGAGCATTCCTGTCGGCACGGTGAGTAAAACGGAAAGTCCCGATGTATTTGCCGGACTGCTTTTGGCTCCTAATCCAACGACCGGGCCGGTACGCCTGAGCATCAATTTGGAGGTGCCGCTGGCGGCACATATCCGGGTGTTTTCGGGTTTGGGGCAACTTGTTTCGGAAGTTCGTTTGCCGGAAAAAAGTACCCGACACGAGGCGCTACTCGACCTGGGCGGCCTGCCGTCGGGCATTTACCGGGTGCTGGTGTTGCTTGAAAACGGGCAGTACCGGACGGTGGCTTTGGTAAAAACGGGGGGCTAAGCCGAGTGCGATATTAATGGGAGCGCGGCCTATGCGGATCAAACGGGTTACCGCAGTTTTTTTATCCTGCAAAAAATCGAAAAAGTAAAGGAGTGGCTGGCCTACAATGAACTTACCCTGAGCGAGATCGCCTTTCGGTTTGGTTACAGCAGTGTAGCTTACCTGAGCGGACAGTACGAAAAAGTGACAGGCATGATATGATGCCTTCGGAATTCAAAAACAACCGCGCCGGGCGGCGCAATGCCTTGGACGAAGTGCGGCAGGGAAGAGCAATGCGGCGCCATTTATTCACGAACCCTTTCCGGAAAAACGTAACGTCGCACGACATCATCGCCCGGAACTTTGCAACATCAAAAACGAGATGTCATGCAAACTATCCGCAAACAATTTTCCGTCACCGGCATGTCCTGTGCCGGATGTGCCGTCAACGTGGAATCCATCCTGGGCCAACAACCCGGTGTGGTGTCCGCCGCTGTGAATTTCGCCGCACAAACTGTGCAGGTGGAGTATCAACCTGCCGCCGTTTCGCCCGACGACCTGAAAAAAGCCGTGCAAGGCATCGGCTACGACCTGATCGTGGACGACACCGACTCCGCCCGGGAAGCCGTGGAGCATCTCCACCGCGGGCATTACGACGACCTGCGCCGCCGTACGGTCTGGGCTATCGCGCTGGCCGTTCCGCTGGCGGTGCTGGGTATGTTTTTCATGCATTTGCCGTACATCGGGTACGTCTTGTGGGCTTTGGCCACGCCGCTGGTGCTGTGGTTCGGGCGTTCGTTTTTCATCAACGCCTGGAAACAGGCCCGCCACGGCAAAGCCAACATGGACACCCTTGTGGCGCTGAGCAACGGCATTGCCTACCTGTTCAGTGTGTTCAACCTGCTTTTCCCTGAATTTTGGCACAGCCGCGGCTTGCATGCACACGTATGGTTCGAGGCAGCCGGTGTGGTGGTGGCCTTCATTATGCTGGGCAAACTGCTCGAAGAGCGCGCCAAAGCAAGCACCTCGGCGGCTATCAACAAACTGATCGGCTTGCAGCCCAATACCGTTACGGTGGTGCACGAGGGTGGTCATACAATGGAAATTCCCCTTGAGCAGGTGCGCGTCGGCGATTTGCTGCTGGTGAAACCTGGCGAAAAAGTACCGGTGGACGGCCTCGTGCAATCGGGCAGTTCGTACGTGGACGAGAGTATGCTCAGCGGTGAGCCGGTGTCGGTGGCCAAAACGACAGGCGACCGCGTACGGGCCGGCACCATCAATCAGAAGGGCAGTTTTCAGTTGGTCGCCGAAAAAGTCGGCGCCGACACCTTGCTGGCGCACATCATCCGGATGGTGCAGGAGGCGCAAGGCTCCAAGGCGCCTGTACAAAAACTCGTGGACCGCATCGCCGGTGTGTTTGTGCCCGTAGTCATCGGCATTGCCATGGCAGCCTTCGGTGTCTGGTGGTTGTTTGGCGGCGAAAACGGCCTGACGCAAGGCCTGCTGGCGATGGTCACGGTGCTGGTCGTCGCCTGTCCATGCGCGCTTGGCCTCGCCACGCCCACGGCCATCATGGTCGGTATGGGGAAAGGCGCCGGGCAGGGCATTCTGATTAAGGACGCCGAGAGCCTCGAACTGACGCACCGCGTCACGGCTGTTGTGCTCGACAAAACCGGCACCATCACCATGGGAAAACCCGTTGTGGAAACCCTTCGCTGGGAAAACCCGGCAGCCGAGGCGGAGTGGAAAAACGTGTTTTTCAGTCTGGAAAATAACTCCGAGCACCCGCTGGCCGGGGCTGTAACGGCGTATCTGGAAAAAACCGCCGCTCCGGCACTTTTGGGCCAGGTGACGAGCGTTACCGGCAAGGGAGTTCGGGGAGACTACCGGCGTCAGGCCGTGTTTGCCGGTAGTCGGGCATTTATGCAGGAAAACGAAGTCGCTATTTCCGCCGAGTTGGAACAACAAGCCACCGCCTGGGCTTCCGAAGCCAAAACGGTGGTCTTTTTCGGGGCCAATGGACAAGTGCAGGCCATTGCCGCCATCGCCGATCCGGTGAAACCGACTTCTGCACCGGCGATCCGGGAACTGCGCGACATGGGTGTGGATGTGTACCTGCTCACCGGCGACACCCCCCGCACCGCTGCCGCCGTAGCCGCCGAGGTCGGGATTGAACAGTTTCGTGCGGGGTTATTGTCTGCCGACAAAGAGCGGTTCGTGCAGGAACTTCAGCAACAGGGAAAAATCGTGGCCATGGTCGGCGACGGCATCAACGACAGTCAGGCCCTCGCCCGCGCCGATGTCGGCATTGCGATGGGGCAGGGGACCGACATTGCCATGGACGTAGCCAAAATGACGTTGATGCGCAGCGATTTGAGCAACATTCCGGAGGCTATACGCCTTTCGCGCCGCACTGTGGCTACGATCCGGCAAAACCTGTTCTGGGCATTCATCTACAACCTCATCGGCATTCCGGTGGCTGCCGGCGTGCTGTATCCGGCATTCGGATTTATGCTCGATCCCATGATCGCAGGAGCCGCCATGGCACTGAGTTCGGTGAGTGTGGTGGGGAACAGCCTTCGATTAAAGTTTAGCGACAAGTTGTGAGTGATGAGCGATGAGTGATGAATACATTTCGAGACTCATCACTCATCACTCATCGCTCATCACTCATCACTCATCACAAGTCACTTCGCCGTCAAATCGGCCGCGAGCGGCTTGGGATTCGGCACCACATTTTTTATCGGTGGTACCGACTGCAGATACGCGAAAATGGCTTTCAGGTCGTCGTCGTTGAAATTTCGGTACACAGGCCAGGGCATAGGCGGAAGCAGTGGGCGCGTACCGTCCATTCCTTTGGATTTCCCTTCCCGGATGGCTTTGATGAATTGCGCTTCCGTCCAGGTGCCGATGCCGGTGTCGTCGGGTGTCAGGTTGGCGGCGTAGGACACGCCCCAGTCTCCGGCAGATGCTGTAAAACCTGCGCTGAAAATGCCGACATGCGTATCCCCGATCAATTTTGTCATCGCATCACTGGATTCGAACGGCTCCTCAGCCGGATGCCCCATAAAGCGGCGGCTTGCGTCGGGCACGGGACCTTCGGCTGTCATGGTTTTTGGCGTGTGGCAGTCGTCGCAGCCGACGGCGTTCACGAGGTATTCTCCACGTTTGACTAATTCGGCGCTGGAGAGGGTGGTGGTCGGGGAGTCGGATGCCTGGTTCTCGGCAGTCCGGTACATGCAGTTGCTCAGGACGAACGAAAACGACGTGAGGGCGAGTGCCCAAAGAGTTTTGTGTTTCATAGCGTAAAAATTTTTAGGGGGTAGACGCGGTCAACGAAAAAATGTCGCACCGGTGGATTTGAAACAAATCCCGGGAAAATGTATTTAGTGTGAGGACACTTACATTTGCGTCATGAATATCGAAGCGGAATTAAAAAATACCCGGCCCATGGCCCCGCGCCAGCGCGCGATGCTGAACATCCTTTTCACCGCCAGTTGGCTCGATTGCTACGTGCAGCGGCAACTGCGTCCGTTTGGCATTACGCACCCGCAGTACAACATTCTGCGTATTCTGAACGGCAGTTTCCCGAAAGGACTTTCCGTACTCGACATCAAAGGCCGCATGATTGACCGCAGCAGCAATGTCAGTCGTCTCGTGGAAAAACTGCGCGAAAGCGGCTACGTCGAGCGCGTGCCGCATAAAGGCGACCGCCGAATGGTGGTGGTCACCATTTCCGAAGGCGGCAAAAAACTGCTGACCGACATTCACGCCACCGGTTTTGTGGACACCAAAAACATGCCCGGCAATACGCTGTCGGAAGCGGAGGCGACGGAATTGGCGGATTTGCTGGACAAGTTTCGGGGGTAGAGTGCATACCCCCGGCTGAAGTAAGGGGTTAGTGAGCGGTACGACCACGACGACCTCAGCCAGACGTTCCTCCATCTCACTAACCTCCGGCTTCAGCCGGGGGCGATCAGCCGGGGGCGTACAAAATGCCGGAAAAGAATTTCCCAGCCATCCCCTACATTTGCCCGCAAACAATCTTCCCTGCTCATGCGGCTACGTGCTTTTACCCTCCTGCTCCTCGGCGTTTTCGCCTGCCCTGCCGGCGTTTTTTCCCAACAAACCTACCCGCAGGCGGCGCCCTCCGATGTGCGCGACCGGGCGTACGCGTTTACGAACGCTACCATTTTTACCGACTACAAAACAAAACTCGACAGCGCCACGCTGGTCATCCGAAAGGGAAGGGTAGTGGCATGCGGCAAAGGTTTGGCGGTACCCAAAGACGCTGTCGTGGCCGATTGCAGCGGCAAAACCATTTACCCCGGCCTGATTGACGTATACGCTGCCGGGTACGGTATGCCCGCCCAGCGGCAGGAAAACCGCGCGTTCGGCCAGCAAGCGCCCCAGCCGTTGACCAACAAAAAAGGCGCGTATTCCTGGAACGAAGCGCTGCGGCCCGAGTTCAGTGCCGCCGAAGCGTTTGCCAACGATGAAAAAGCCGCCTCCGAACTGCGGAAACTTGGCTTCGGCGCCGTGCTCACCCACAATGCAGACGGCATCTCGCGCGGGTCGGGCGCCTTGGTAACCTTGTCCGACGAACGCGAACACGAGACCCTTCTCCTGCCCCGCGCAGGTCATTACCTCTCGTTTCGGAAAGGAAGTTCTACCCAGAATTACCCCTCCTCGCTCATGGGTGTGGTAGCCCTGCTACGCCAGACGTATCTGGATGCCGACTGGTACAAAACTGTCGGCGCCGCCGAAGAGCGCAACCTCTCGCTCGAAGCCTGGAACGACCTGCAAGCGCTGCCACAGATTTTTGAAGCAGCCGACAAACTCGATGTGCTGGGCATCGCCCGACTCGGGCAGGAGTTCGGGAAAAAATATATCGTGAAAACAAACGGCGACGAGTACCAGCGGCTGAACGAGGTCAAAGCCACCGGACAAAGCCTGATCCTGCCGCTCAACTTTCCCGAAGCCGAAGACGTATCCAATCCCTTCGATGCGCTCAATGTTTCGCTTGCAACGCTGAAACACTGGGAACTTGCACCCACGAATCCTGCCCGGGTGGCGGCTCAGGGCATTCCCTTTGCACTGACCACCAGCGACCTGCGCGACAAAAAACAGTTTTGGACCAACCTGCGCAAGGCCGTCGAGAACGGCCTCTCCGAGCAGGATGCCCTGAAGGCGTTGACCTGGCAACCTGCGCAATTTGTGAACGCGTACGCACAGGTCGGCAGCCTCGAAACGGGCAAAACGGCCAACTTTTTCATCACTTCCGGCAACGTGTTCAAGTCTGAAACCAAAATACTCGATACCTGGGTGCAAGGAAAACCCTACACGGTGACGGAAGAAAAAACAGAGGGCGTCAACCTGTTGGGAAAATACAACCTGCGCGTCGGTAACGAGGCCTTTGCGCTCACGGTGAAAGGCAAACCCGATGCCCCCGAAGCCGAGTTGATGCGTCCGGACAGCAGCACGATCAAAGCCAACCTGTCGTACGGGAACGGCATGATTTTGCTTACTTACCAGCCCGATACCACCGGCAAAGCATTCGTTTCGCTCAACGGCGAAGTGCGTGGCACAAACTGGTCGGGACGCGGCACATTGCCCACCGGCGCCTGGACGGCCTGGAGTGCCGACCGCACCGGCGATGCCCCTGCCGACCGCCCCAAACGCCCCGAAAAAGCCGCTACAACACCCGAAACCGGCGCCGTGATTAAGCCGTTCACGGCCTTTGGATTGCGGGAAAAACCGGTTGCGGCCACGTATTTAATCCAAAACACGACGGTTTGGACGAATGAAAAAGACGGTATCCTGCGGAATACCGACGTGCTGGTGTCCAACGGAAAAATCCAGCGCATTGGGCGCGGCCTGGCCGTGCCGGACAACGCTGTCGTGGTGAACGGCAAAGACAAACACCTCACTGCCGGGATCATTGACGAACACTCGCACATCGCCGTAGCCCGCTCGGTGAACGAGGGCACCCAGGAATCTTCCGCCGAAGTGCGGATCGGCGATGCGCTCGATTCCGAAGACATCAATATTTATCGCCAACTGGCAGGTGGCGTTACGAGCAGCCACCTGCTGCACGGATCCGCCAATCCGATCGGTGGCCAAACGCAACTGATCAAACTGCGCTGGGGAGCGGCTCCAGAGGAGTTGAAATTCCAGAACTGGCCGGGACAGATCAAATTCGCACTCGGTGAAAACGTGAAACAGAGCAACTGGGGCGACAACAACCGCACCCGTTACCCGCAAACCCGCATGGGTGTAGAGCAGGTGTACACCGATTATTTCACCCGCGCTCAAGAGTACGGTCGTCTGAAAAAATCGGGAAAACCGTACCGAAAAGACCTCGATCTGGAGGCTTTACTGGAAATTCTGGAGAGCAAACGTTTCATCACCTGCCACTCCTACGTGCAGACCGAAATCACCATGCTGATGCGAGTGGCGGAAAAGTTTGGTTTCAAAATCAACACGTTTACCCACATTCTGGAAGGTTACAAAGTGGCCGATAAAATGGCCAAACACGGGGTTGGCGGCAGCACGTTCAGTGACTGGTGGGCGTACAAATTCGAAGTGTATCAGGCCATTCCGTACAACGCTGCTATCATGCACAAGCAAGGCGTGAACGTGGCAATAAATTCCGACGACGCAGAAATGGCCCGCCGGCTCAATCAGGAAGCCGCCAAAACGGTAATGTATGGTGGTGTAAGTGAAGAAGATGCCTGGAAAATGGTGACCCTGAACCCGGCCAAAATGTTGCGTGTAGACGACCGCGTGGGCAGCGTGAAACCCGGCAAAGATGCCGACCTCGTGCTCTGGAGCGACAATCCGCTGGCGGTATATGCCAAGGCTGAAAAAACCTGGGTGGACGGGTTACAATATTTCGACCGCTCGGAAGATGTGAAAATGCAGGAATGGGTGCGACAGGAGCGTGCGCGGATCATTTCAAAAATGCAGGCTGAGAAAAAGCCTGCAGGTGGCGGCGGCGATCGCCCGGCCCAGCGCCCTCGGGAACACTACCACTGCGACAGCATGGAGGATGAGGGGTAGGGCATTTGTTGGTGTTTTAGTGTTTTGGTGTTTTGGTGTTTTTAAATTTTATCAGTTTGGAGGATGAGGTTAATGCCACGAACTTCGGTTTAATTGCTGTACCTCAATGGAGTAAATCCGTGAACTATTTTTGGAAAAAAATAAACACAAAAAGTTTTTTTAAAACACATTTTGTGTTTTACTTTTGCTGTCGGTTTTAACAAAGTTCTCACCACGAAACTTCCGCCGGCATCATGGGTAAAACAAAAATGTACGCGATTACGGAAGACGTAATTGGAAAACACAACAATCGAGGTGTTCCACTCAAACATACGAGGCAGGCAAAAATGCCCGGGCGTATGGTTTTTGAAGAGAAGGAATTGCCGACAATCCAAAGTTTGCTTCGCCTGATCTTGATGCGCTGGAGGCGGAACTGGATTGCCTTCAAATTTCAGGCAAATCGTTATACACTGGGAGTGTTCCGCGAGCGCACGTTGTTGAAATTGAGCACTCTAAGTGTACTTGGCTATTTACTTTTGTTCACGGAACAGGGCAACAGTCTGTTCAACCGTGATGGTGATGAATACGCCGAATTTGCAGGGCCGGTGGAAACTTCTCTGGAAGTGGAAGACAAGCCCAAAGGGAAGTCGCTCATTTTCAAACCTGAGCATACCAAATCGGTGCGTTCCCCCAAAGTGAAAGTCATTCCCGCACCTAAAAACGATGCAGCGCCGGTCGGGGTAAGTCAGATGTCGCAAAACCAGGCCGATCGTTACATTTCCCGGTATGCCAAAATTGCCATTCAGGAAATGAAAAAATACGGCATCCCGGCGAGTATTAGTCTGGCGCAAGGTCTGGTCGAAAGTCGTTTCGGAACGAGCAAACTGGCTGTTCGGAACAACAACCATTTCGGTATGAAATGCTTTTCCAAAAAATGCCACAACGGTCACTGTTCCAACCATCTGGATGACCACCACAAGGATTTTTTCCGGATATTCAGAAACCCCTGGGAGAGTTGGCGTGCACACAGCCAGATGCTTGCCGGCGGCCGGTATGCATCACTGAAAAAATACGGGCGGAATTACCGGCAATGGGCGCAAGGACTCGAGCGACTCGGATATGCTACGGACCGCTCCTATTCGGAAAAACTGATCGGGGTGATCGAACGATACGATTTGCACCGGTTTGACCGCTGATGATTAAGGAATTGAGCAAGCGGTGTGTAATGAAATAATACTTTTACCGCCCTGAGTCTACGTTACGTATGCACCGCATTTGCTATCTCGTTGAGATCCGTTTGCGCCACAGTTCTCATCTCGTAGAGACCCTTCCGTGTCACGGCGGGCTACCGCGCGTTACTTTTCTTTTCGATCGGACGGATCTCTGCGAGATGACAAATGTGGCGCAGACTGGCCTCTACTAAATGACTTTCAGCACTACACCACAACCTCCGCCAACCGAACTTTTTTGCCCTCGGTTCTTTTCTCCAGCAGCCAGAATCCACCCCAACTGATGGCAGCCAATACGCCGAGAACCAACCACAAAACCTGGTACCCCCAATGGGCAATTACCTGAGTTCCCAATATCGGAGCTATAATGTTTGCAACCGAATACGCAATTCCGTACAGCGCCATGTAACTACCGGCACTGCCTTTTTCCGCATAGGCGAATACAAAATTGGAACTGAACGGCATCACGAACATTTCCCCGAAGGATATTGCTACGATGTAAATCATGGCTGTAATCAAGCCACCGGGCGGGAACAGGAAGGACGAGTAGGACACAGCGTACAGAACCAACCCGAACCGGACGTAATGCAAACGCGAACGCCGACCTTCAATGCCGTAGATGAGCGGCATCTCTACCATAAATACCAGCAATCCGTTCACTGCCGTTACCAGACCGATCATTTGCTCGCTCCAGTGGTACGAATCCTTGAAAAATACCGGTACCGTCCACAAAAACTGCATGAACACAATGGCATTCAGGGTGGTAAATGCAATGAAAACTAAAAACGGAGTATCGCGATATGGCGATGCTGGAACGGCTTTTGGCGCTTCGACGGGTTCCGCCTTGATTGTAGCCTGTACTTTATCACCAGGTTTTGGGGCCATGTACACCCGGAGCAAAATCGCAGCCAGTATGCAGGTCACGCCATCTGCCAAAAACAGCCAGTGCCAGCCAAGTGCAACCATCAGGCCGCCCAGCGCAGGCGCTACCGCCCATCCCAGGTTGATGGACATCCGGTAAAGTGAAATGGACCGTGTGCGGTTTTCAGGGCTGCAATACCGGGAAATAGCCACCGAGTTGGCCGGACGAAATGCATCCGAAACGGTGCTAAGCAGAAACACAACTGCGCACATTGCCCAGAAATTGCTGATCCAGATCAGCGATACCAGTACCATGCCGTTGAGCACCAAACTCCAGATCATGACCGGAAAGTAGCCGATTCGGTCCGTTAATTTGCCGCCAAGGTACGTGCCCAGCAAAGCCCCGGCACCAAAACAGCCCAACACATAACCGGCCTCCTGGATGCCGAAGCCTAAATGTTTGTTCAGGTAAATGCTCAGGAAAACCACCACCATCGAACCGCAACGGTTTACCAGGCTGACGAGCGATAACAGCCAGACCCGAATGGGTATGCCGGCAAACGAATCTTTCCAATGGGTGAAAAAACGGGACAACATGGGCAAAATATAGTTGGATGACTTGCGCAATAAGACGTCCTGGGTCGGCAAACTGTTGCGTCGCCCGACGCCTGATTCAGAACAAAAAACCGGAAGCCGGAAAAGATGGTTTCATGTTCGCAAGAAAATTTGGAGCAAAAGACGAATTGCCGGTTCAAGTCTCCGGATTTAAAAAACGGATCGTGCGCGTCAGTCCTTCAAATTTTGCGCGTTTCACTGCCGATTTTCGGAATATCCTGCCGAAAACTTCTTCTGTCAGTTCGAGCCAGTCGGATTTGTGCATTTCCAATAAATCAGGATGCGGCTCGAACGCCGGCTCTGTGTGGCGTTTGGCAAACCGGTTCCAGGGACAGACGTCCTGACACACATCGCAGCCAAACATCCAGTTGTCCATTTGCGACGCAAAAGCAGCAGGGATTTCTTCCCGCAATTCGATTGTCAGGTACGAGATACACCGCGAAGCATCGAGCCAATACCCTTCCGGGCTGATGGCCTCGGTCGGGCAGGCATCTATACACTTGCGGCAGGTGCCGCAGTGGTCGCGTATGGGTTCGTCGTACACCAGGGGGAGATCGCAAATGATTTCCGCCAGGAAAAAAAACGAACCGCGTTTGGGGTGAATGGTCAGGGTGTGGCGCCCGTTCCAGCCGATGCCGGCACGGTGCGCCCATTCGCGTTCGAGCACCGGCGCACTGTCCACAAAGCACCGCCCATTGATGTCGCCAAACTGCTCGCGCATGTACTCCAGAAGTAGTTTCAACCGGTCTTTGACCACGTAGTGGTAATCTTCCCCGTAGGCATACCTGCTTAATTTCGGCGCTTCGGGGTCGTGCTGTATTTCAGGTGTGAAATAGTTGAACGTCAGGCAAATTACACTCTTCGCGCCAGGCACCAATTTGGTCGGATCAACGCGCAGATCGAAGTGGTTTTCCATGTATGCCATTCTGCCGTGCGCCCCCTGCCTGAGCCACTTTTCCAATTTCCGAGCCTCCTCGTCAAGCGGTTCGGCTTTGGCAAACCCGACAAATTCAAACCCGAGGCGTTGGGCCTCCGCGCGGATCAGGTCGGTATGGCGCTGGGTTTTCATAAGTCAAGTGGTTGAAAAACTTATGCCCGGTCGCAACGTTCGATCGGGGAACAAGCATCAATCAGGATATTTCCGCGGTAGTGTCGAAGCGAGCCGGGCGCATAAAACGCCTCCAGTGTGATGTAACGCATCTCGTGATTCGGCACAAACTGAATTTTGTACGCCTTCCATTCCGGGTGGTCTATAAGCGCAGTCGTCGTCAGCATTTGCCGCTTTTCGCGTCCACTTCCTCCCCATAACCGCAAACGGGCAGGCAAATTGTACCCTACATATTGCTGTGAATGCGCCAGGTGTATAACCATGGTATAGCAAATGCCCGGCTTGAGCGTTTCAGGCAGTCGCTGCGAAATATCCTCGCGGGTACCATCTTCCCGAACTACCAGCGCCAGGCAACTGAAGCCGTCTTTCGGTGGTACCTGCACGCCCCAGGCGCCCGGCATAATGTCGGGCGTACTGCCGGGTGTAAATGATGCCCAGCCGGTCGGGCAAGCAGATGCACGCGGGGTGTCCTCAAAGGAGGGGTTCTGCAAGTGGATTTTCCCGTCGGGCTGTTGCGACGGTTCATTTTGCCAAATTTGTAGTACCAGACGGAAGAGGAAAAC
The DNA here is from genome assembly GCA_964392655.1 of uncultured Saprospiraceae bacterium. Taxonomy (GTDB): domain Bacteria; phylum Bacteroidota; class Bacteroidia; order Chitinophagales; family Saprospiraceae; genus M3007. The sequence continues at coordinate 1,141 of CAYMQY010000112.1, read as the reverse complement.
TGCGGTTAAAGTCATGTCGTGCAGGAGCAAAATTTCAAACGGAAGCGTTTGCAAAGGCCAAAGGTATCGGCAAAAGCCGGTTTGTCAAGGCGAGTCCGAATGTCGTTGTGCACAATTTAAGGAAAAACAGCGTTCGGGTTTCGGCTGAAAAACGCCAACTTTGCCGACTTTTTTTTCCAATCTGTCCCGGACTACACCATGGCACGCACCAAACCTACGTATCTCTACGCTATCGCCAGTATGGCTATGGTTTTGTTCCTCGTAGGTCTTTTTGCGCTGATGGCCCTGCACGGGAACAATCTGGTAGCGCTTTTTAAAGAAAAAGTGGACGTTTGGTTGGAGTTCAAACCCGATACGCCGCAGGAAGATATTGCACGGATTATTCAGGATGTGCGCCGACAACCGTTTGTGAAACCGGAAAGCGTGACCTATGTCACCCGCGAACAAGCCACGGCAACTATGCGCGAAGACCTTGGCGATGAGAGCCTCCTGGCCGACATCCCCAACCTCATGCGCGATGTGGTACGATTCAACGTGCGTGCCGATTTTTTCCGGCAAGACAGCCTGCAACAATGGCGCGATGAGATCAAACAGGATACCCTTGTGGCCGAACTTTACGTGGAAGCCGCCAATACCGGCAACATCGGACGCAACATCGAAAACATCGGCTGGGTCACGCTGGTACTGAGTATTCTGCTCATCTTTGCCGCCGTTACGCTCATTCACAACACCATCCGGCTGGCCCTGTACGCCAACCGGTTTGTCATAAAAAACCAGGAACTGGTAGGCGCCTCCTGGGGCTTCATTACCCGCCCGTACCTTCGTCGGGGCATCCTGAACGGCCTTTGGAGCGCCATGCTGGCGATCGGCGCGCTGATTGCCGTGCTCAACTGGTCACAAAGCCGTATCCCCGAACTCAAAGACCTCGAAGACCTGAACGGAATCCTCGTCATTTTTGTCGGACTGCTTGGCCTTGGTGTGCTACTTTCCGGCCTCAGTACCTGGTTTGTCGTCAACAAATTTCTACGCATGCGCGTGGATGATCTTTATTAGAGGTTGAGCGGGTTTAACGGGTTGAGCGGGTTTATAAATTTGCAGTTTAAATTTGATACAGACCCATTCAACCCGCTCAACCCGTTCA
>CAYMQY010000111.1:7766-14001 GCA_964392655.1 uncultured Saprospiraceae bacterium | reverse complement strand
TGGTGTGCACGTTGGACATGGACAGGGCCTGCGAGTTGTCAATGATGATATCTTCGAACAGGTCGGTGAGGTCTTCGTCGCCGTTGATGTGCAGGAAGTCGGTGCGCTTCACCTTCATCTTCAGCAGTTCGTTGGCGCTCAGGGCGTTCACGAAGTACACCAGGCTTTTTTCGATGGACAGCAGTTGCTTGAGTTCGGCATTTCGGCTGGAGTTCATCAGTTCTTTTTCGATGAGGTTGCGGCGCAGGTTCAGTTTTTTCAGGCAGGAGAGGAAAAAGTACACGTTTTGCTCCAGCACCTGAAGCACGAAACGCTTCTCGTCGGAGGGATTGAAATTGCGCACTTTGCCTTCGAGGAACGATTCCAGCACGGGCGTTTCGTAGGCCGAAATGGTGACGACGTGTTCGATGGTCAGGATGATGCCGATGGGCACGGTGATGAACACGGCTTCGTTTTCGCCGTCGGCCCATTCGTTGAGTACGGGCGTATTGATCAGGATGAAGCGCACGTCTTCATCGCGTTCGTAGCGGGCGCGTTCGTCGAGGTCGAGCGAGTCGGTGAGGAAAACGGGATCGAATTCGAGCAGGCGGGCGAGTTCCTCCAGTTCGTCAGGCGCAAAGGGCGGTGTCAGGTTCACCCAGCAGCCAGGCTCCAGCTCGGGCAATTCCACGAGCCGCCTTTTTTCGCGTGCATAATATCGAATCACCGTCCATGGAGGGTTGAATTGGTGAACAAACTGCTTTTCGCTGCAAACTTACGTTGCCTTTTTCAGGCAAACAACCCTGTTGGGGATACCGGCGAAATTTTACCAGGTTGCGCAAAACAATGTTTCGTTACTCGCCGTGAAATGCGTTGTCGGATAAAACATTCGCACAAGCCCGGATCGGTGTATGCCGATTCAGACCTTTTTTGACCGGGGCAAGGCACATTTTTGTTAAATGGCATTCCCTGCATGAGATAATTTTCCTAACCTTGCACGCGAAAAAATCAACGTTTTTTAACCAAAACTAATGTTGCACCCCGGTGCAGCGCCTACACTCAAAATAGTATCTTCCGGAAAAGTGGCGTAATGCCACCGTATCACAATCCATACTCGAACAAACACATTGGGCTTACACACAAAACAATCCACTATGAGCCTTTCTACATCCCGCTTACTCTCCGCCCTGATTACACTTTGCTCCACCGCGTTTCCGCTTTTGAGCCAAAACGAGACGGGGAATGCCTCCCCTGCTGTTGTACTGGACGGGCATAAACAACGGCACGTCGTCACGGCTACTTTTACCGATCAGCCCTTGCGTATCGAAAACCTGGTTGCCGGCGAAACCTATGCCCTGGTGATTCCCGAGGACCAGTCGCTTGGCACTTGCCGCCCCGTACCCACGGCAGCACCTGACGGTATTGAATTCGTACAATACGACGAAGCCGCGCGTCAATTGACCTTCAAGGCAAAAAATAACGTTGCAGAGTTCGTCCTGCACTACGATTGCACCTGGGATGCAGGCGCTCCGCCCCGGCATTTCGTTTCGATCTATTGCCAAACCTGTGTCAAAAAAGATCTCAAGGAATACACCGAAGCACTTGCTGCAACTTTGGAGGTACAAGGCGGCGCTTCTGCGGAAGAATTGGTGAAAGATGTGCTCATCGGTGGTAACTGTTTCGATGTGAATGGCGTAACCTTTCAGGGCAATGGTGGCCAGATCGGCACTTTCTCACAGGGACAAACCAACATCGGATTTAATACCGGTATCATTATGGCAACCGGTGACATCAGCGTAGCCCCCGGCCCGAACAATTCGGACGGCGCAAGCGCCGGTTACGGCGTCTCTACGCCCGACCCCGATCTGGCCTTGCTGACCAACGGCGCCCTGTTTGACCGAGCCAGTATCGAATTTGATTTCACGCCGACCCAGGCGCTGCTTTCCTTCAACTTCGTTTTTGCTTCGGAAGAGTACTGCGAGTACGTCAACTCCCAGTTCAACGACGTGTTCGGATTCTTTATCTCCGGCCCCGGCATCCCGGGTGGCCAGCAGAATATTGCCATCATCCCGACAACAAATATCCCGGTGGCCATCAACAACGTAAACCACCTGTCGTTCCCGGGTTTTTACGTCAATAACCAACCTGCTTCCAGCGGCAACCTGTGCGGACAAAACCCGGCAACCGGTCCTGCAGTCAATGAAGTTCAGTACGACGGTTTTACCCGCAAATTCACGGCAATCGCCAACGTACAGCCCTGCGAAACCTACCACATCAAACTGAAAATTGCCGACGTAGGCGATGGCGTGTGGGACTCCGCTGTATTCCTCAATGCAGGTTCCTTCGCTGCAGGCGGTAATGCTTCCGTAGAATTTGAAGTGAATGGCAGCACCGACGTCGAAGAAGTTTATGAAGGCTGCGGCACGGTAAAACTAATCTTCAGACGCCTCGGCAACAACGCCGCACTGCCGATTTCCGTGCAGTATGTAATCGGCGGAACCGCTACCAACGGCGTGGACTACTCCGGCTTGCCGCCTGTAGTGGTTATTCCTGCAGGCCAATTCGAGGTCGTTCTGACCATTAATATTACCAACGACCTTATTATTGAAGGCGCTGAAACGTTGTTTGTCCGCTTGAACAACCCCTGCTCCTGCCTGAACCCGGAGGAAACCCTGACAATTCTCGATCTGCCGGCACTTGACATCAAGCCCGACACCGTGACCATCTGCGGCCCCGGTTCCGGCACCGTCAGTGTCGCTGTTCTTGACGGTGTGCCGCCCTACACCTACAACTGGCAAAACGGCTCCACGGAAGACAACGCAACATTGTTCGTAGGCACCTCCACCAACGTCCGCGTAACCGTTACCGATGCCTGCGGCAAAACCAAAGTAGCCACCGCCCGTATCATCGTGCGGCCCTTGCCCATCGCCCAATTGGTGCCGCCGGCGCCCCAAATTTGTGACCTTGGGGAAACAGCACTACTTAAGGTCAACTTCATCGGCACCGGGCCATTTACCCTCGAATACAAGTTCAACGGCGACGTGCAGCCGGCCATCTACGATATCACCGATAACCCCTATTTCCTGACCGTGAACGAACCGGGACTCTACCAGATACAAAGCGTGGTGGACTCGGCAGGGTGTGAGGGGGCCGGGCAAGGGGCCATCACTGTACTCCTCTCAACCCTCACCCTTTCCGGGGTGCCAACCAACGTGCAATGCGCCACGTCGTCCAACGGCTCGATCAATACCACAGTGACCGGCGGGCAAGGCCCATACACCTATAACTGGAATGGACCGGTAAATATCCCAAGCCTTCCTGATCCCACCAACCTGCCGGCCGGCACCTACAACCTGACTGTAACAGATTTCTTTGGCTGCACACGAACTGACGAGTACACCATCATCGCGCCAAATGCCCTGACTACGACGATTGTCAAGGTCACAGGGGTCAACTGCGCCACCCCCAACAACGGCAGTATTGACCTCAACGTAACCGGCGGTTTCCCTGCCTATACCTACAAATGGAGCAATACCACCACCGTACAGGATCCATCCGGACTCACCGCCGGTGTCTATACCGTAACGGTGACCGACCAGTCGGGTTGTACCCGTACAACTACGGCGACCGTGCCGGGCGATTTTGCGCCTCCAACCGCCTCTGCCGTAGTAAACGGCATCCTGACCTGCACCGTTACGTCCCTGATTCTGGACGGAAGCGCATCGTCTGCCGGACCAAATTTTTCGTATCTGTGGACAGCCGCCCCGGGAAATATTGTCAGTGGGGCTACCACGTTGAATCCGGTCGTCAATCAGCCCGGCAACTATACGATCACGGTGCGCAATGCCACCAACGGTTGCACGGCATCCGCTACCGTCACGGTGAATTCCAACACGACCCTGCCGACCGCTGTGGCCGGCCCACCCCAAACGATTACCTGTGCTGTGACAAATGCCACACTGAACGGGACAGGCTCTTCCTCGGGACCTAATTTCACGTACCAGTGGACTGCCGGCCCGGGCGGTAATTTTGTCAGTGGAGCCAATACGCTCAACCCGGTAGTTTCCACCCCTGCCACCTATACACTGGTAGTGACCAATACTACCAACGGTTGCACACAATCCGGCAACGTAGCCGTTACGCTCAACAACACCCCGCCTACGGCTATCATTGCGCCACCCGGAAAACTCACCTGCACCATTTCGCAGGTCACTCTGAACGGTAGTGCCTCTCCGACAGGCGGCAGTTATGCGTACCAGTGGACGACGCTCAACGGGAACGTCCAGTCCGGACAGGCCAGCCAAAATGCTGTGGTAACGGAAGAAGGCGACTACACGCTCATTGTCACCAATACCCAAAACGGCTGCACCGGCTCGGCTACTGTTTTCGTGGACCTCGACTTTACCGACCCGGCCGCGGTGATCGTGGTCAACCAGCAAATCACCTGCAACAACCCGACCGTGACGCTCGACGGCACCGGCTCGTCCAGCGGCCCGGGGTATAATTTTTTCTGGACAGCCACCGCAGGCGGCAACATCGTGAGTGGGCAAAACACCCTCATGCCGACTGTGAACGCTCCCGGTTCATACTCCATCATCGTAACCAATTTAGTGAACAACTGCACGGCTTCTGCCTCGGTTTTGGTCACACAAAACATCACGCCGCCCATCGTGAACCCGGGCGAACCCGGCACTCTGACCTGTGACCTCCCGCAAATCGAACTGGGCGACCCGGCTACTATCGTTCTGCCGAATATTACCTACCAGTGGACGGCGTCCCCTGGCGGCCACATCGTAAGCGGCGCCAATACACCGAGCATTATTCTTGACAAGCCCGGCACCTACTCCCTCGTGGTAACCAATACGCAAACCGGCTGTACTTCCACGGGGTCCACACTTATTTCACAGAATATCACCCCGCCCAACGCCGTAATCGGAACACCCGGCCAGATCAATTGCGTGACGCCGACCGTACAACTGAGCGGTGCAGGCTCCAGCGTCGGCGCCAACTTCAGTTACCAGTGGTCTACCACCAACGGCAATATCGCCGCAGGCGCCACGACACTTACCCCCACTGTCAACAGCGCAGGCAATTATTTGCTGGTAGTCACGAATTCCACAAACGGCTGCACGACAACGGCTTCGGCTACTATCACGTCAAGCCTGACGCCGCCCGCCGTTGCTGTGGCGCCTCCCACGCTTATCACCTGTTTCCAGCCGCAACAAACGCTCAACGGGACAGGCAGCAGCACCGGCCCCAACTTCCAGTACCAGTGGGGCACGCAAAACGGCCAGATAATTTCCGGAGCCAATACCCTGCAACCGGTGGTCGGCCAGGCAGGCACCTATACGCTGTTGGTCACCAATACGAGCAACAGTTGTACTGCCAGTGCGTCTATCACCGTCAATGCCGACGTAGCAGCACCGATCGCCAACGCCGGCCAAAGCCAGACGCTCAACTGTACCAGCCCGACGCTTTCGCTCGACGGCTCCGGCTCCAGCCAGGGCGCTTTGTTCACCTATCAGTGGACGGCAAGCGGTGGCGGGAACCTGCTGCCCCCGACCAATATTCTCAACCCGCAAGTAAATTCGCCCGGTAACTATCAGTTGCTCGTAACCAACACCCAAAACGGTTGTACCAGCGCGGCTTCGGTGCAAATCCTGCGCGACAACAGCGAGCCGGTCACGGTGATCACCCCGCCCGCTATCCTGAATTGCACGTCAAACCAGATTGTGCTGAGCAGCACCGGCTCCAGTACGGGCGTCAATTATGTATATACGTGGTCGGGCCCCGGTATCGTCGGAAACACATTTGGCTCAACGGCCACCGTAAATCAACCCGGCCCGTACAGCCTGCTCATCGCCAATACCGACAACGGCTGTACCACTACTGCGAGCGTCACGGTGGCCCAGGACATAGTCCCGCCCACAGCCGACGCCGGAGCCGATAACATTCTGAACTGCTACCAACCGCAACTCCAGATTGGCGGCAACAGCTCGACCGGCCAAAACTTCACATACTCCTGGACCGGTTTTGGTATCATTTCCGGCGGCAATACGGCAAACCCCGTGGTTGATCAACCCGGCCCGTACACACTCGTGGTGACCAATACCACCAACGGATGTACTGCAACCGACGGCGTTGTGCTGGCAATTGATCAGGATGCGCCGCAAGCCTCCGCCGGACCGGGCTTTCAGCTCACCTGTACCGAAGTCGATTATACCCTGAACCCCAGTGCCAGCACCGGTCCGAATTT
>CAYMQY010000111.1:0-7666 GCA_964392655.1 uncultured Saprospiraceae bacterium | reverse complement strand
GTGGTGCCTACCGCCAGTGCAGGCGCCGTACAAACGCTCACCTGCGCCATCACCACACTCCAGTTGAACGGCACCGGCTCCAGCCAGGTGGGCGGCCCATACTACTACGAATGGACCACACCTAACGGCGTTATCCTTTCCGGTAACAACTCCTTGACGCCTATGATTTCCGCCCCCGGTGCGTATGCGCTGTTGGTTCAAAACACCACCAACGGCTGCTCGGCAACCGCTCAGGTGCAGGTGCTGCAAAATACCCAGGCTCCCACGGCGGCTGTGGCGACAGCGCCACTGCTCACCTGCGCCGTACAGGTGATTACCCTCGACGGTTCCGCCTCTTCCCCGGGCTCCAACTTCAGTTATGCCTGGAGCACTTCGAACGGCAACCTGGTGGGCAACATTTCGAACAATACCGCTCAAGCCAACGCCCCCGGCACATATACCCTGACAGTGCTCAACACCCTCAACGGCTGCTCCAGTACCACGACCGCACTCGTATCGTCCAATACCGTGCTGCCCAATGCGGATGCCGGCCCGCCGTTTACGCTCACCTGCTCTGTGGAAGAAGTGACCTTGCAGGCGTTTGCCTCCTCCGGGCCGCAATTCACGTACGGCTGGAATGCAACTGCCGGCGGCAATATACTCTCGGGCGCCACAAGTCTGACGCCGCGGGTGAACAAAGCCGGTACGTACACGCTCACCGTGACTAACACGAGTACGGGCTGCAAACAAACCGACAACGCACTGGTGTATCTGGAAACCAACGTCCCCACGGACTTTGCCTTCGACTTGCAACGCCCCTCCTGCAAGGACAATGACGGGGTCATCACCTTCGAACAGGTCACCGGCGGCTACGGCCCGTACCTGTACTCGATCAACAACGGCCAGTCCTTCTCGCAAACAATTGACTTTGGAGGCATTGCTCCGGGTACCTACACCCTGTGGATTCAGGATGCCAACGGCTGCGAATTCCAGAAAACACTCGTGGTACCCAAGGCGCCCGATCCCGGCATCAGCATTGATCCCGAATTTGATATCGAATTCGGCGACTCCCTGCAACTCAAAGCCGTGCTCCCCTCGGGCTACCCGCTGTCGCTGATTGACTCGGTCATCTGGAATCCGCTCGAAGGCCTGACCTTCCCCGGTACCGACATATTCAGCCTGCTCAAGCCGATTGCCAAACCGTTCCGCCCGACCGAATACGAAGTCACGGTGGTCAGCAAAGACGGCTGCCGGGCCAGCGACCGCGTCCTGATCCGGGTAGACAACGACCCGAACATCTACATCCCGAACGCGTTCTCGCCCTGGGATGAAAACGGCGAAAACGACATCGTGCTCATTTTTGCCAAGGGCAGTCAGATCAAACAGGTCAACTCTTTCCAGATTTTCGACCGCTGGGGTACGATGGTGTTCCAGAAAACGAACTTCCAGCCCAACGATCCCAAGTACGGCTGGAACGGCTACTACCATGGCGCCCTGATGACGCCTGCCGTGTTTGTGTATTACGCAGAAATCGAACTGATAGACGGCCGCCGGCTGCTCTACAAAGGCGATATCACGCTGGTGCGGTAATCCCTGCACCAACGAAAACAATCTTCACTATCCTGTACGCGCCGCTCCGGGTTTTCCGGAGCGGCGTTTTTTATAGGGAATTATTTGCCGGCGACTTCCCGAACCACCACACTGGCCATGTACAGGCCGAACAGCGCCGGGATGTAGGAAATGGTGCCGTAGAACGATTTTTTAAACTTGCTGCCTTCGGTCATCATGCAGGTTTCGCGGTCCACAATTTCGGAGGAAAACACCACCGTGACCCCGCGCCGGACCCCTTTGCGTTTCAGCCCCTTGCGCACCTGCTGGGCAAAGGGGCAGTTGAACGTTTCGGAAATATCCCCTACCTGCACCTTCGAGGGGTCGAGCCGCCCGCCTGCGCCCATGCTGCTCACGATGCGTACGCCTTGCTGCTTGCAAGCCACGATCACGTACTGTTTGGGCTGCACGGAATCAATGCAGTCAAACACGTAGTCGTATTCCAGAAACGAGGTCGTTTTGACTACCTCCGGGCTGAGAAACGTGTCCAGCACCGTAAGGTCGAGCGCGGGATTGATGTCGCGCATGCGGGCTGCCATGATGCCGGCTTTCGATTGGCCGACGGTGCTGTGCAGCGCCGGCAGTTGGCGGTTGGTATTGGTCAGGTCCACCGTATCGCCGTCCACGATGGTCATTTTACCCACGCCGGCGCGAGCAAGAAACTCGGCGGCATAACTCCCGACGCCACCCAGGCCGATGACCAGCACATGCAGGTTGCGGAGATTTTCCAATGTGCCTGCTCCCACGAGCAGTTCGGTGCGTTGAAGCCAGTGTGGCGGAGAAGTCTGGTCGGGCATGAACAGTATTTTCGGCAAAGGTATCAAGCCCGCTCGTTCAGCAAGTGCTGAAAATTTTCCCAAACTTGCTCCATCACTGCCGGAATACTGGTTTGCCTTATTTCAGCAGCACGCGCATACACCGCCCGGATGTCTATTTTTTGCACGTCTGTTTCCAGAAAAAAGCGGTCGGCAGGAACATGGCGAAGAGCCTCGGCTGCATGGCCGTCTTCCCGAAACAGGGCTGCCCCGAACGACAGGCTGCAGCCTGCCCGAAGCAGCATGCCTGCCGTTTGCGGGTGCTTGTCGAACCCGTGAAAAACCACCTTGCCCGGCCTGTGGGCACTGCGGCTGCCCGGGTGACCAAGCATTTGCACAACCTCCCCGAAAGCCCGCACGCAATGCACGATGAGCGGTTTGCCGGTATCGGCAGCCACGCGCAGGCACCGTCCGAAGGCGTCCATCTGGATTTCCCAGGGCGTGTCGGTCACTTTGTCCAGACCCGCCTCTCCGATGGCGAGCATTTCGGGAAAAACCGCTTGTTCGCGCAGCCAATGCTCTGCCGCTTCCAGATCAAGGCCGCGCAGGTGCCAGGGATGCAACCCGACCGACCGGTAGCCGGGTGTGTTCGACGCTTCCTGCCCGAAGTACACGCTTTCGATTTCCAGCACATCAGGGTCGCCTGTTGGGTTGTGGGTGTGCAGATTGATGAACCGGGGAGATAAATAATTTTGAAAAATCATGCACAAGGCTGCCTGTTTTGTTCAATTTTGAGCCGAAAAGTAGGAGTTATCCGGGCTTGTTTCTGTTTTTCCAAAACAATTCTCCACGACAAAACACCCACGCATGTCTACACTACCCTCCTCCCGCGTCGGCTCTCTGGATGTACTGCGCGGCCTGGTCATCGTGCTGATGGCGCTCGACCATATCCGCGACTTCTTCGGCGCAGCGCCTTTTGCTCCCGAAGACATGGCACAAACCACCGCGCCCTGGTTTTTTACCCGTTGGGTCACGCATTTTTGCGCCCCGGTTTTTGTGTTTCTGGCCGGCTCGGCGGCGTATCTGTACGGCCAAAAAGCCGGACTGCCCGCACTGCGCCGCTTCCTGTGGACGCGCGGCCTGTGGCTTCTGATTGTGGAGTTTCTGGTCATCAACCTGAGCTGGATGTTCGACTGGTGGTGGAACGAAGGCTTCATGTTCGGGCAGGTAATCTGGGTGATCGGCATGTCCATGCTCCTGCTGTCGGCTTTGATTTCCGTGCCGCTGCGCTGGATTGCGGCGTTTGGACTGACGCTGGTTTTGGGGCACAACCTACTCGACGGCATTCGTCCCGAAGCGCTCGGCAGTTTCGCAGCGCTGTGGAATGTGCTGCACATCGGCTGGGGCTGGGTGCCGTTCAGCCCGTCGTTCGGGTTTCTGGTGGTGTACCCGCTGATTCCCTGGGTGGGCGTAATGGCGCTCGGCTACGTGTTCGGCACGGTCATGGTTTGGGAGCCGGCCCGCCGGCAGCAGTGGCTTTTGCGTGCAGGACTTGCCATCACGCTGTTTTTCATCGCACTCCGGGCCACAAACCTGTATGGCGACGGCGCGCACTGGGCGCCCCAGGAACGCGGTGCGGTGCACACCCTGCTGTCGTTTCTGAACACGAGCAAGTACCCGCCCTCCCTGCTTTTTCTGTGCATGACCATCGGGCCGGGGATGCTGCTGCTTGCCCTTTTTGAACGTGTGTCAAATCCGGTCACACAGTTTTTAGCCGTCTTCGGCCGTGTGCCGTTCTTTTTCTACATCATCCATTTTTCGCTGATCCACGCCGCCTCGCGCCTGTATTTTTGGTTTACAAAAGGCTGGTGGACCGATTTTTTCTCCACGCGTCCCGACCAATGGCCGGCAGGGTATGAGCCGAATCTCGGACTGGTTTACCTCGTCTGGGCAGTGTTTATTCCGGTCATGTATTTGCTCTGCCGATGGTATGGGCGGTACAAGTTTTCGCATACACACTGGTGGTTAAAATATGTTTGAAATTGCCATGTTCGCGCAAGAGCGAGGGAATAAGTTTTAAAAATTTAGATGTTTCAACAACTAAACCCAAAACACCTTGTTTAGCCGTACAACCGTTCACTTTTAAAAATGCTGTACCACATGGCTAACACAACCTGGCAACTTGACCCTGCCCACTCCGAAGTAACCTTCCGCGTTCGTCACCTCGTTATTGCCTCCGTATCGGGCAAATTCGACCGCTTCTCTTCCTCCATGAGCACCAATGGAGACGATTTTTCCACTGCTAACGTAGAGTTTGACGTAGACACCGCCTCGGTGAACACCGGCGTGGACGCCCGCGACAACCACCTGCGCAGCAACGATTTTTTTAACAGCGACACCTTCCCGAAGATGTCCTTCAAATCCACTGGCCTGAAAAGCACCGGCGACGGCGGCCACCAACTGGAGGGTTTGCTGACCATCCGGGACGTAACCAAACCGGTTGTCCTGAATGTTGAATTCGGCGGCACCGCCGTTGATCCATACGGCAACCACAAAGCAGGTTTTGAAGTAACCGGCAAGGTAAACCGCAAGGAGTTTGGGCTTCAGTGGGACGCGCTTACGGAAGCCGGCGGCGCAGTGGTGTCGGATGAGGTAAAAATTCACGCAAACATCCAGTACGCAAAGGCACAAGCCTGATCCCTGCTGTTGCGGCAGGTTAACCATGCTGCGAAGGGTGGAGCGCCGGTTGCGTTCCGCCCTTCGCACTTTCAGACGAAGGCCTACCTTTGCCCTCATGCAACGCATTGGCTATTTTTTCACCCGGCTGGCAATAGAGTTATTTCGCATCGTCCCGTTTTGGCTGTTATACCGTTTGTCCGACGGGCTGGCATTCCTGCTTCACCGCATCATCGGATATCGCCGCGAGGTGGTTGGGGACAACCTCCGCCGCTCGTTTCCGGAAAAAACGGAGGCAGAGTTGACAGTCATCGCCCGCCGTTCGTACCGGAACATGACGGACGTAATGCTCGAAACCCTGAAATCGCACACCATGCCTGTGCGGGAAATCGAGCGCCGCTGCGTCTCCCGGAATCCGGAACTGCTCAACCGGCACCTCGATCACGGGCAGTCCGTCATCCTCAGCGGGGCGCACTACGGCAACTGGGAATACAGCGGAATCGCCATGCCACCGAGTTTTCACGGTACCACCGTCACGGCCTTCAAGCCCATCGCCAACCGCCTCACAGACGACTATGTGAGCCGTGCCCGCGCCCGCACCGGCATGGTGCTGGTGCCGATGGAAGAAACCTTTGCCGTTCTCCGCCGGCGCGAGCAGCAGGGTTTGCCGTCCGTGTACCTGCTGCTGGCAGATCAGTCGCCCTCCAACCGAAAAACAGCACACTGGGTGCCGTTTCTGAACCAGGATACGCCGCACCTGCCCGGCATTGATGTGCTGGGCCGAAAATTCCGCATGCCGGTGGTGTTTTACCGGGTGCGACGCGTGCGGCGCGGATTTTACGAGGTGGACTACTTTGACATCTGCCCCGACCCCGCATCGGCAAACGAAACGGACATCACGCGCGCTTTCGCCCAACGGCTGGAGTCCGTTATCCGGGAAAAACCCGAGGACTGGTTGTGGAGCCACAAGCGCTGGAAGATGAAACGTTGAGTCGGCTATTGGCCTTTGGCGATTGGCTGTTGGCTATTTCGAGCGCATAAAAAAGCCACTGGCCAACAGCCAATAGCCAACAGCCAATGGTACCTTTGCCCGGCCTCCCAAACCCGGCGGGCATCCCGTTTTGCAAATAAATTCCCCCGTTCGTTTTCAGGTCGTCGTGCCGTGCTACAACCCGCCGGAGGGCTGGGAACAGGCCTTGGCCGACAAGTTCGCTGCGTTCACTTCGGCGGTTTCCGACATCATTCCCGATCCCGGGCTGATCGTGGTCAACGACGGTTCCGCCCAAAATACCGGCGAGGCGAATTTCAGGAAGTTGCAGGCGCTCGTGCCGGCAGCACGGGTGGTTTCCTACGAAAAGAACAGGGGCAAAGGCTACGCACTGCGCCAGGGCGTACAGGCATCGGACGCCGACTTCGTGCTGGTGACCGACATTGATTTCCCGTACACCACCGCGAGTATGCGCCGGGTAGCCGAAACACTGCTGCAAGCGGGAGGGATCGCTGCCGGCAACCGCGACACGGCCTACTACGCCCACGTGCCGGCATTCCGGCGCTGGTTGTCGAAAGGTTTGCGTTGGCTGCTGCGCCACGTGTTGCGCCAGCCTATTGACGATTCGCAATGCGGCCTCAAGGGGTTTGACCAGGCGGGCAAGGTCGTTTTTTTGCAAACCTCCATTGACCGCTTTCTTTTCGACCTCGAATTTCTCATGCTGGCTAACGGCCGCGTGCCGGTGCATCCGGTGCCGGTAGAACTGCGCCCCGGCGTGGTGTTCAGCAGCGTGGGCTGGAAAATTCTGCTGGCTGAAGGGGGCAACTTTCTAAAGTTGTTTTTTAGGCGGTTTTGAGGGAGCATTGACGCCTATCTTTGCCCCGTGGACATTCTGCGCCTTTCCAGACCCGACCGCCGCCTCTCCGGCGAGGTGTTTCTCGACGGCTCCAAAAGCCTGAGCAACCGGGCACTTATCGCACTGGCTCTGGCCGGCGCCGACCCGGACAAGTGGCTTACCCACCTGTCCACCTCCACCGACACTACTACGCTGCTCCGCCTGCTCCGACAACCCGGCGATGTGTACGATGCCGGCGATGCGGGCACCACTTTTCGCTTCCTCACGGCTTGGCTTGCGCTCCGGCCCGGCGCTCATGTACTCACCGGCTCGGCCCGTATGCAGCAGCGCCCGATTGGCCCTTTGGTGGACGCCTTGCGCACGCTCGGCGCCGGCATCGAATACCTGGGTCAAACCGGCTTCCCTCCGATACGGATTACCGGCATTCAGTTTTCAGAATCTGGCAAGGCTCGTTCGGCGACTACACTCCGCATAGACGCCGGCGTGAGCAGTCAGTTTCTTTCCGCATTGCTACTCATCGGGCCGTATTTGCCCGGCGGACTGGTGTTGGTTCCGGAAGGCCGGCTGGTCTCCGGGCCTTACCTCGACATGACCCTGCAGGTGATGCGGCACTTCGGGGCGGAGGTAGAATTTTTCACGGAAGCATTCGTAGTGCAGCCGGGGCATTACCACCCGCGCCCATTGGCTATCGAGGCCGACTGGTCGGCAGCATCGTACTGGTACACTATGGCCGCTTTTGCCGACGAGGCCGACCTGATGTTGCGCGGACTGACCGAAACCAGTTGGCAGGGCGACAGTGTGCTG